>JAZKZX010000052.1:0-13476 GCA_045612925.1 Bacteroidaceae bacterium | reverse complement strand
TATAAGCGGTGAATGTGGAGACAGGCATACTACTCGCATCGCTATAGTAGGCTGTAAGGTAGTAGCCGACATCGAATGCGATGGCGACTATGTTGGTGGTATAGCAGGAAGTGGTAGCGTCATAGCATGCTACGCAGAGGGTACTATCACTTGCGAGAACTACTCGGCAGAAGAAGTAAGTGGCATTAGTAGTGGCAGTGTCAATCTATCATATTCCACTATGCTGTGTACACATTCTGCATACTGTCCCATAGGCTCCAGAAACACCTACAGCTACTCCATCTACGACGACATAGACAATATTGCCGAAAAGCTGCAGGAGTCCTACTCTGAATATTGTGACTACTGGAATTTTGACAATTGCTGGACATGGAGCGGCACCGTCAATGGCAAGCAGAAGAGCGTACGCTGTCCCAGATTGGCTTGGGAGAAGTGAGTTTCTAACTAACAAACAAAGTGATTGAATATGATACGACAATATGTAAAGATTGCATTGCTCGCTATAGCGATGCTATGTTCTATAAATGTTGTGGCTCAAGACCGATTTGTCAAGTTTGTCACACAAGCAGACATACCCATAGGGGGATGCTCAGGACTTGAGGGTGGGGTAGGACTGAATTTGGGACACAACAAGCACAAGCTAAACCTGCAGGTGACGGCCAACTATGCCTCACTCCGGTCCATGTCAAGCGAAAGCGAAGAAGAGTCTGACAACTATTACTCCACCATGCCCGACGACGGTGTAGGAGTGCGCTATAAACGGCTGTCGGTGCCTGTGGAACTGCATTGGCGTAGCAGTGACGATGAGTTGGGCTCCCTGTACCTCTTGGCAGGCGGAGTGTACAATCTCAACTTTTCAGGTGAATGTCTTTGGGACAGTAGTTCGGAACATATTTTTGCTTTGAGCGATGGTATCAACAGGCATAATTTGGCAGCTCGGGTGGGCTGTGGCGCATCAGTAATATTTTTCGATAATACAAGTTTTGGTGCCAAGGCCTATTTGGATATCAACATCACCTCGCCACTTCGCAAATACTCCATCTCCGACCGCCTGTTTGAGTATCAAGGCTCCATAGAGGATGCCTTTGGCAATGTTGCTTTCGTACTGGCTGGATACCTTACATTCTGATATGTGATGCCATCTTTTAAAAGGGACGGTTAAATTAAATTTTATAACAGATGAAAAAGTTCTTATCTTTTCTTGTCAGCGTAATATCTATAGTTGGTATATTTAGTTTTGTTTCCTGCGAGGAGGAATTGCCTGATATGAGAGGAGATATCAAGGGTATTGTCAAGGATGCTGATGGAAAATCGCTGGACAACTGCCTAATTTCCATCATGCCTACCGGGGCGGCAAAGATTACAGATTCGGATGGTAGCTTCGAATTTACTCGTCTGGATCCTGGTGAATATACCATAACCGTTAAGAAAGAGGGGTATATCGAAAAGACTGAGAAGATTGTCGTACTTTCAGGTAAGGTCGTTGATGTGGATATCGTACTTAGCTTTGCCTATGGAAGCATTAAGGGTACCGTCAAGGATGCCGAAGGCGCCTTGGTCGAGAACTGCCTGGTATCCATATTTCCTGGAGGAAATACCATTCTTACAGGAGCAGATGGTAATATCGAATTTAAGGACCTTACTCCCGGTGAATACACGTTGACCTTCAAAAAGGAAGGTTTTGCTGACAAGACTCAGAAGGTCACTGTCGTAGCGGGTAAGGTCTCTGATGTAGAAGTGACGTTGGAGTGTGCTTATGGTAGTATTAAAGGTGCTGTCAAAGATACCCAAGGTGCTTCGGTCGAGAACTGTTTGGTATCTATATATCCTGGAGGAAATACCATTCTCACGGGAGCAGATGGAATTATCGAATTTAAGGACCTTACTCCTGGTGAGTACACGTTGACCTTCAAAAAGGGAGGTTTTGCTGACAAAACTCAGAAGGTCACTGTCGTAGCGGGTAAAACTACCGATGTAGAAGTAACGTTGGGACATGCCTATGGCAGCATCAAGGGCATCGTCAAGGAATCCAACGGTAGTATGATTGAGAACTGCTTGGTTACTCTGACTCCTGGAGGAAATATGATTGCAACGGGGACAAACGGCAGTTTCGAATATAAGGATTTGACTCCTGGTGAATACACGTTGACCTTCAAGAAGGAAGGTTTCGTCGACAAGACTCAAAAGGTTACAGTTACAGCTGGTAAGGTCGCCGATGTCGAAGTGACATTGGATTATGCTTATGGAAGCATCAAGGGTATTGTCAAGGATTCCGATGATGGAAGTATGATTGAGAACTGCCTTGTATCTTTGACTCCGGGCGGTAGATCTGTGAGCACTGGCGCAAACGGTAGTTTTGAGTTCAATGATCTGGCTCCTGGTGAATATACACTAGGATTCAAGAAGACAGGCTATCCTGATAAGTCTGAGAAGGTTAGTGTTGCTAAAGGCAAAGTGACGAATGTGGATGTGGTTATGAAGTTGGAGGATCCCATTACATTCTCAGAAAACGAACTTGACTTTGGTGATTTTGAGATGACAAAGACGCTCGCTATATTCAACAATAGTGATGGAGATTGTACTTTTACCATATCGAATATTCCCTCTTGGCTTTCAATAAGCTTGACAAATGGAGGTATAAGCAAGCAGTCGCGAACCACCTTGGTCGTAACGGCTGATCGTGATAAAATAAGCTATGGAAAATTTGAACAGAATCTCATCATCGCCTATAAGGGACGTGTTAGTGGTGAAGCTGTGATAAAGGCCTCTATAGAAAAGGTGTTGCTGACTACCCCAGAGGTTACCATCTATACGGAGGCTGAGAATATTACTGAGACGAGTTTCGACATCAAGGGAAACATTGTAGCTACGGGTGGCTCACAGATATTGGACTATGGACATTGTTGGAGTATCAATGAGGAGCCTACGATTGATGATAATTGCACCCGTTTAGGTCAGCGCGACAATGAAGGCTTGTTTGTAAGCAGCATTACTGGACTTACAAGCTCCTCTACCTACTATGTACGTGCCTATGCGAGAAATGCACAGGGTATCACCTATAGCGAACAGATAGTTGTAACCACGCAGTCACCCTATAATGATAAATGGGATGGTACTATAGCAAAAGAATTTGCAGGAGGTAGTGGTAGCAAATATGATCCTTATATTATTAAGACAGGAGGACAACTGCTATTAATTAAGAGTTATCCGAGCTCTTATTTTGAATTGGCAAATGATATAGATCTTGACAATAAGAATTGGCTGCCAATAGAGAAGTTTTCAGGAAACTTTGATGGTGCAGGATATACAGTTTCTAACCTTAGGGTTGACCGTAATGATATTAAATACTTCGGGTTGTTTGGATCTACTACAGGTGATATCAAGAATCTGACAATCAGTGGTGTTAATATTAAGAACGATGGTACGACAGGCGCTGTTGCAGGTTCTGCAAGCACAATAACCAATTGCCATGTAATACTGGCACAAGGTTCCGTTTTGAGTGGTCAAACAACAGGAGGAATTGTAGGTCATGGAAAATTAGTCAAAGACTGTACTGTCACAGCAATACACGAGGATGCTACCATTAAAGGACGGACTGTGGGTGGCATTGCAGGTCAAATAGCTGGAAATTATAATGAAGATGTCTATGCTACCAATTGTCATGTGAGTTGTAATATTTCTGGAGAGAGTTGGATTGGTGGTATTGTTGGACATGGTGGAGAGTATTCAAATATTGAACAATGTTCTTATAAAGGAAATATTGTTGGTAATGAGTATGTTGGAGGTATCCTAGGGTATAGTAGTCGTGGAATTGGAATTACCAGTTGCTATGCATCAGTGCATATAGAAGCTGATGAATATGTTGGAGGTATCTTTGGTTATGCATACAATGCCAACTCTCTTTCTCCATTTTATGTTTTAGCATGCTATAGTGATGGAACCATAGTATGTGATAATTCGTCTGCAAGTATTGCTGCTATGGGTCATTCACGACATGGTTGGTGTGCTTCAGTTCGTTTTTCATATACGACAATGGTATGTAAAAATGCTAGATTCCAAATCTTAGGCGATTCAACTTCGGGAGACTGTTATTCTATCAACGAAACAGATGATATCGCGCAGAAGATGAAGGAAGCCTACTCTGATTACGCTCATTATTGGAACTTCGATAACACCTGGACTTGGACTGGCATCGTGGATGGCAAGCAGAAGAGCGTGATATGTCCTCGGCTGGCTTGGGAATAGATACCTAATGCTCGATTAAAAGAGAAGGTCCTGCTATAGGCGTTTTGAGACAAGGAGTCTTGGCCTATGGATGAATGAAAAGGGGGTAGCGTCCGGACGCTATCCCCTTCTGTTTGTTGTCTAATCTTATGTTTTAGTCCCTCACCCCTCAGTTGTTCGGTGTGTACTGCTTGGGGTCGAGCAAGTAGGCGAGGACGCAGTCCCAATGGGGGAAGCGCTCTGAGCCAAACTCAATCCATTCGCCTGTGAACTCACTGGTGCCGTTCTTACCACGGTCGTCGATGAGGTAGTCGCCCGCGCAGAGGTTCTTGCAGTGGGTGATGACCATCCGCTTGTGAAATACGTCGTCGAGATGGCGGGTCACCCATGTAACCTTGTCTGACCATGCCGAGGGGTTCTTCCATGGAGCGGTGGAGAGGATGTACACGTCGTAGCGTTCGTTGAGCTTGTGCACTGCGTCTATAGCTCCCTCCATGGGATCCATTAGGGCGAAGATGCCGGGCACCTCATCGAGACGGCCCTCATACTCGCGCTTCACCTCTTCGCTGAGTTTGTCGATACCACTCTGGAAGTTGACCAGCACGCCATCCATGTCGAAAAATAATCTCTTCTTTTCCATCTTCTTCTTTCTTGCTTTAGTGTGACTCGTTTTGTTTCTTACATCTATAATATAGTCACACGAAGGTGAAAATTCAATTTTTTAGGTAGTTTTTTTTCACTCTCCTCGTCCGTCATCGCCTGAACCATCCCCTCTTCTTGGTCTCCTGTGGGTTGCCGTCGAGGTCGAGATGCTCAAATCGTTGTCGAGCCTCCTTGGACTTGTCCTCGATTATGGCTCTCAGCTTCGCGGGGTCTTGCTCGAAATGGTCCGTCTTGCCGAAGTCGTCGGCGTAGCCATCGCCCTCGCTCAAGATGCTCTTCTTGGCCTCTTCGGTGAGCTCGTGGTGTGGCTCCACCTGGCTCTTGATGGCATCGGCAATATCCTTGGCGATGAGCAGGTGGCTGCTGTGGCGCACGAGGATCTCGTAGCCGAGGCGTAGGGTGAAGGCATTGCAGTCGGCTCCGCCTCCCATGCGGCACATGATGTTCGAGGGGCCTACACTCTTGAGTATATCACAGTTGTCCAGACACACGCTTATAGGTTGCTTCTGTCCGTTCACCACCACCTCGCGTGCCTCGAGCGCTTTTTTCGATAGGCTGAATATGCGTTGCATCAGCTCCTCGTCTTCAGCGAGTGTTGTGGTGCCATATTCCTTGCCGTCGACGGAGCAGATGGGTAGTGCCTTGTCTTTGTTTGTCGCCAGTCGCCAGAAGTGTGCTTGACACGTGGTGGACTTGGTGGTGCCCATGATGAAGACGTACCAGTGCTTCGCACCACGGGCTTCGCTATGGTTCTTGAGCACCTTGAGGTCGTCCATGAAGTGCAGTGCCTGCGACTCTACATCCTCCTTCATGTCATAGTCGCCTATGAGCGAGAGCTTGGACTTCTGCATGGTGTAGAAGCCGAAGGGGTCGTCAGGGTTGGGTGTCAGCTCCTTGCTCACGTAGTTGAATCCACCCATGGCGGCGAGGCTGTAGGCAAAGCTGCCTGTGCCTATCTCTGTCACGGCCACGGGAGCCACGATGGTGACGTCGGACTTGCGGTCGATGCAGCAGCCATACTCATTGTTGAGCGGGTAGTTTACCACGACCAGTCGGTCTTGAGGCATGTCCTCGTTGCGCTGCGTCGATGACATGTTCATCAGACGCATGTCGGGGCAGTTGTTGACGGCCTCGATGATCTCGTTCTCGGTCATGCCCGTCTTCACCTGTATCTGTGCCAATGATCTGAAGCGTGGCACAAACTTGTAGGTCACCTTCAGCCCCTTGTCATTGAGGAACCACGATGCCGACTGTGCGATGCGGCGGAAGCGCTTGTGGAGCAGTCGGCTGTTCTTCTCCACGGTCTCCTCGCGCCGGTCGTCGGCCATGGCGTCGAGCAGGCCTGAGCCTACGAGACCGGCAGGCACGGCAAAGATGGCGATGCCTATCATACCCACCATGGTGCCTACGAACTGGCCCAGCAGGGTGACGGGCGCTATGGCCACGTCGGCAGGGTCGTCCACATACTTGACGATGATCCACACCAGTGCATCCCAAAGCGAATAGTCGGGGTTGGTCCTGTGCTCGGCAATCCACATCACCATGGTGAAGACGATGGTTGCCATGAGTAGGATGGATAGCGATGCTACAATCTCGCGGTGCGTTGCGATGAACGCTTTCTTGAACAGGCGAAAGCCATTGAGGTCCTTTCTTGTCATAGGGTCTTTTGTCGTAATGATAGGTTAATATGTGGTAAAGGTACATATTTTTTTTGGTCTCAAGATACGCCTATGAAAAAAAAGTTACCCCGATTTTTGAATTTTTTCCCTTTTGTTTCTATATTATAGGAAAAACGAGAAAAAATATGGCAAACAAAAAGAACACCAAGGCTACTCAACTCACCAAGGCAAAGAATGTAAAGGCTCTCTCCAAGTTTCCCACCCTGCGTGATAAAGCATACATTTCTGAAATTCTATCGTTTATTTTTGATACTTTTTCTAAAAAAAACATTACCTTTGCAAATTAAAATGCGATTTCAAAGGTCTATGAATGGCCTTTGATTTGGACTCTGCGTAGTGTAAATACAACATAAACATAATATCTATGCGTAAAAAACTATTGATTCCCGCTCTTGCATTGCTTTGTGTAGGATGTGGCTACAAGAACAAAGGAGGCAACAACCTGGCAGATCAGGCTTCAGGAAGAATTGATGTCTATGAGAGTAGTCATGTGAATGCAGTAGAACAAGCCCGACCCACCATCATGGTTATTCCCAGCGACCTGACATTGAAGGAGTATGGTTGTCTTAAGACTGTAACACACTCGAACGGAAGAGAGTATATCTTGCGTGACTACAAGTCCTATCTGCTGAAAGACAAGAATGCCAAGCAGGTTATCTCGGCCATTCAGAATGAGTTTAACAAGCAAAACTTTCCGCTCAACGATTTTGAGCAGACACTGAAGCAACTCGACAACCAGGAGGCAATGGATATGGTTGAAGGGTTTGCCAAAGATGCCCGTACATTGTTGAATAGTGTAGCTCGTCCCGATATCTTGCTCGAACTCACCTGCAGCAAGCCGAAAGCAAATCTAGCCGGACACAACTATTCTGCAGCCAAATTAGTAGACTATACCTTGAGCGCAATTGATGCCTACAATAACAAGGTGGTGGCTACGATAGCTGGCAATAGTGTCTCTGGCGAAACAACTGCTATTGCTTTGCAAAAAGATCTGAATGCTCAGATGGGGAATTTCCAAGGCGATATTCTCCAATATTTTAGCGATATTCTTACTCGTGGACGAGATATCACGGTGCGTATTGCGCTGGAAGAGGGATGCAATATCAATCTCACAGACGAAAGCATCGAGGGAGATACCTATACCGACTGGATTGTCGACTATATCAAGTCTCATACCGTTAAGGGAGCCTATAATATGCAGCGCAACAGCGATAAGGAACTTTACTTCGTGAACTGTCGCATCCGTTTGCTCAATGATGACGGCACACAATATGGAGTGTATGACTGGGCACGCGACTTGCAGCGAAACCTTCGTCAGAACCTCGGTCTCAAGTGTACCAACAAATCACAGGGGCTTGGCGAGGTGGTACTCAGTATCAATGGTTTGATGTAATGGATAAAGCATAACAACCTCAATATCATTTACTATGAAACATAAAGGTTATGGAATCATTCCTATCGTGTTTGCTGCCCTCATGACTTCATGTGGAGGCAACACTTCGGGTGGCAAGCAGCACTTTGCTCCTCAAGAGCGTGTCTCCTCGATGACAAGCGAAGAGCGTGAACTGGCCATTGCCAATAAAAAGGCCGAGATGGCGGCTTTGAACTACGAGACGCTATTTAATAATGACGGCATCAAGTTCTGTATTGTACAACCCCATCTGCAAGGCGAGGATATTACGCAAGATATCAGTGACCGTGTGGCTGTTAGACTACTTGAGATAGCCTGTCAAAATGGTATCAGTGGTATGGGAACCAATCCCTATTTTGTATTTGGTACCGAGATTACCCAGACGGGCCGTGCCACTACAGGTACCGCTCCGCAGAAGATGGTGGTCAAATATCAACTGACATTTAAGGTAATGAATACAGTGACGGGTGATATCTACGCTACTGCTATTCAGGATGTGGTGGGAGTTGGCAATAGTTTCATTGAGGCCAATCAGAACTTTGCCCAGGAAATCAAGAGCACTCCCTCTGTGCAGACCATGCTCAAGACTGCAAGCGAGCGTATCATTGCTTGGTACAACACTTACCTTCCTACCTTGAAAAACGAGATTGAGTCTGCCGTTTCTCAGGGCAAATACGATGTTGCACTCACATTGGCGATGAGCGTTCCGCAGCAGGCAGCTTCAGCCTTTGAATATGTGTCGGCAAGAATCCCTGAACTCACCGTAGGCTTCAAGAACCAGATGGCATCGGAGATGTTGAGCGAGATGATTGCCACTATCTCCTCTGCACGAGACAACTTCGAGCCTGGTATCGGTGCCTATCTCCAGTTGATACCGGCCGATTCCCCTCAGTATGCCAAGGCGCAAGAGCATTATGCCGCCTACCTCAAGCAGTGCGACAAGCGTCGTCTGGTGCTTGAGGCTAAGGCCGAGCTTGATGAAGCGGCTGCTCGCGAGCTCAAGAAGTTAGAGATGGAGTATGCTCACGCGAACGACATCGCTGAGCATGAGACTCAGCGTATCCTCGCACGTTGCAATGCGGACGTAGCTGCCAAGGAGGCTACAGCCAAGGCTAATGCCAGTGCATCTATCGCCAGATCCCAACTTGAGCTGGAAAGGAAGCGCACTTCACTCTTTGGTAGCATTGGCTATGCCATTTCAGGCACCTTTGACCGTCTGTTCACTATTACTGATAAAACGGTCATGTCAAAATTATAATTTTAAAGATAAGGAAAATATATGAAAAAGAGAATGTTGTTGCTTCCCTTGATGGGAATAGCGTTGGTATTGTCATCTTGTGGCAATGTGAACGAAAAGAAGGATTCCCCTCTTTCTGACAAAATGGAAGTTGCTGGTTATGCTAAAACGAAAGAACTGGACCCAACTGACCTTTCTACGAACAAGATGCTGGCCGAAGCCGAACTTGCCGCGAAAAAGATGATGGCGGAAGCTGAACTTGCTTCGAAAAAGATGATGAATGGGGTTGGTGCTGCACAAATGATGAATGGTTATACTGGTGACGAGGAGTCTGCATCTGCTGATAGAGATTATCGAGCTGCATGCAGTAGAGGCGATTTTGAGACAGCTCACGCCATTCTGGGTGATTTGCTCGAAACATACAATTCATCCTTTATGAGAAATGATGACTACTACACAGCATTTAGTTATATTTATCCTCGAGAGATACAGTATATCCTTGCCAACTTGGAAGGTGATGAATGTGTCGACAAGATCATATTTCTCCTGACGGAAATACCCATTACTGGAATGAAACCTGCCGAAGGCGACATTGATGATGGAGGGAGTTTCGGCTTGGCAGGCGATATATCCAACCATAGTGGACCAGAATGGCGCTATTTGGAGTATGTGAAAAACTATAATGCACTTTGCGACAATATATTGACACTGGCAATCAATCGCAGGAACCAGCGATTGGCCAAGATGGTGTTGCTACAATATGTAGAGAATGTTTCTGTGGTTGAAAAAGAGATTGAAGACCCTGATAGGAATGGTAATTTCACCCGCGTTACCTACTCATATACCGACTTGGATAGGGCCAAGAAGAAATACAACAATGCGTTACAATTGGGTGCTTTTGAGGATTAAGAAATCCTTACGTATACATAAAAGATTCTCTGATACAAGTATGGCGTGATGTCATACTTGTTTTTTTTTATCCCCTCCTTTTTTGAACAGGCTTATATCCCCTCTATGGTTGTCCCCTTAGGTGATGGCTTGAAGGACGTTAAAACGGCATATTAGGCATGGTTGAAAAAAAGTTTGCCCATTTTTTGAATTTTTTTCCTTTTGTTTCTATATTATGAAAAAACGAAAGGAAAAATTATGGCAAACAAAAAGAACACCAAGGCTACTCAACTCACCAAGGCAAAGAATGTAAAGGCACTCTCCAAGTTTCCCACTCTGCTCGAAGCCATTGAGCGTGTGGTAGAGTTATCCAAGGATAGCAAGATGAGTGATGACTTTCTCCTTGCAGCTTCTCCCGAGATAGGACTCCTCGCCGACAGCTACGGCATCACCGAGCAGCAGGCGGTGCTGTTCTGCATCTGCATGGAGCGTGGACCCCGCCGTGTCGACTACGATGACTTTGCCCGTCACCTCGACATGAGCAATATCCGCGTGCTCAGCTACGCATCTGATATCGATGCGCTTGTCCGTCGTCGCCTGCTCCGCTATCGCGATGTCAATGATGAGGACTCGTTCGATGTGTACCAGCCTGTCATCAAGGCACTCAAGCGCGACGAAGCCTACCAGCTCCCGCCGCGTAAGGGGCTCGACTGCAATGAATTGTTTGACCAGCTGAATATGCTGTATGACGACCTTGCCAATGATGCCATCACCCCCGATGATCTGCTGGCCGAGCTGGAGACGCTCTTGGCCGACAATCCCCAGATAGGCATGGTGAAGCACTTGAATGAGTTGCATCTCGGTGGTGAAAACCTCCTGCTCATCCTGCTCTTCTGCCATCTGCTTATCAATAACGATGACAACGACATTCGGCTCAATCAGCTGGAGGGCGTGTTCAGTGAGAAGGCAGCCTTCACTCGTGCCAAGGGCGAGCTGCGCCGTGCCGAGCATCGCCTCATGCAGCGCGGCCTCATTGAGCACCGCTCCGTCGATGGCATTGCCGACACCAACAGCTACTGCCTCACGGCCCATGCCAAGCGTACCCTGCTGGCCGAGATGAAGCTCAGTGGGGCAGAGGAGAAGATTGCCGATGTGCTGGGCCACGCCACGCTCACTGCAAAGCCGATGTATTACCCCGAGGCCATCGAGCGTCAGGTGACCGAGCTGGGCACCTTCTTCGCTCCCGAGCAGTATGCCCAGATACGCGAGCGCATGCAGCAGCGCGGCTTCCGCCACGGCTTCTCCTGCCTCTTCTACGGAGGCCCCGGCACGGGCAAGACCGAGACCGTCTACCAGCTGGCACGTCAGACGGGGCGCGACATCATGGTGGTCGATGTGCCGCAGATCAAGAGCAAGTGGGTGGGCGACTCGGAGAAGAACATCAAGGCCCTCTTCGACCGCTATCGCGAGCTGGTGCGTCGCTCCGAGGTGGCTCCCATCCTCCTCTTCAATGAGGCCGATGCCATCATCGGCATCCGCAAGAGTGGCGCCACCAATGCGGTGGACAAGATGGAGAACACCATCCAGAACATCATCCTTCAGGAGATGGAGTCGCTCGACGGCATCCTCATCGCCACCACCAACCTCGCCGACAATCTCGACACCGCCTTCGAGCGCCGCTTCCTCTATAAGATACGGTTCGACAAGCCCGACGCCTCGGTACGCAGCCTCATCTGGCAGCAGATGATACCCGAACTCGCCGCCACCGACGCCACCACGCTCGCCGAGGCCTACGACTTCAGCGGCGGGCAGATAGAGAACATCGCCCGCAAGCACGCCATCCACGCTGTTCTCCATGGCGACTCCGAGAGTCTGCTCCAAACCCTACAGGGCTACTGCGCCACTGAGAAGCTCGACTCCAAGTCGGCGGTCAAGAGAATAGGATTTTAAGAAAATTAAGCTATATTTGCAACAAAAAAGAAAAAGCTATGCAACAACCCAATGTAAAGTATACCATCACGGATGGTGTCATCACCATAGCCCCAGGCGTAGAACGCATCGAAGAGGGAGCGTTCATCGAAGTGGACTTCAAGGAGATGCATGTCCCCGCCAGTGTCAAGGTCCTCGAGTATCCGCTCGATCTCAGCGAAGAGCTCGAAGCCGACCTCTACCTCTATGGTGCCGACACCGCGATAGCATTTCCCGAGGAGGCCATGTGGCGCGTTGTCAAGGCCCGCATCTTCGTCATGCCCGAGCTGCAGGCCGACTATGAGGAGCGGCTCGACCGCACCCTGCAGGGCAACTGGCGTGAGCTCATCTCCGTCGAAGCCATGCCAGCTGACAAGATGAGTCACTATGGCCCTGTGGAGCAACCCCAGCGCACACCACTCACGCCCAGTGAGGCTGCAAAGTTCGAAGCCATCGAGCACGAGCGTCAGCTCCTCGAGGAGCAGTGGACTGCGCAGTGTGCCCAGCCTTATGCCGTGGCGCTGAGCGAGCTGCAGGCCGAGGAGGAGGTGTTCAAGAACTCCATCCGCATCGTCAAGCGCAAGGTGTGGCAGTTCCCCTTCTTCAGTAAGCCGAATCCCCGCAAGGCTCGCAGCCGTATCCTTTTCCACGAGTGTTATTACGACGGTTTGGTGAGAGAGTGTGATGAGACGGCTGCACGCATGGCAAAGGTTCAGGACGAGCTGTCCCGCCTCATCCGCCGCGACGATAACCGCACACCACAGTCAGCCATCCGCCGCATGCGACAGCTCCTTGGCATGGGCCGCGCCGCAATAGAGAAGGGCATGGAGCAAATCCAGAAGATCCATTCTCTGATTAGCGAACTCCGTGCCGACCTCCTCAAGCAGACAGTAAAGCCCCAGTTCAGCCTCAAGCGCACCCTCATCACCATAGGCCTCCTCCTCAGTGTCTGCTTGCCTCTGACAGGACGTTTTATTGATAGCCCCGTGGTGGATGATGTGTGTCTAAAGCTATGGGGGATTGTCTTGATAGCCTTTTGCATCTATTTTGTATGGTGGCTCAATGACTTCGTATTGGTAGTATCGAGGAAATCCGATGGAAGTGTAGAGTATCGCGAGGAACGCAAGAGTGAGATAAAGAAAAATCCGTATTGGAAATACACCTAAGTCCGTGGGGGAGTGCTGCGGGAGTAAGGATAGTAGCAATTCTCTTACACACCCGAGTTCACTTTCGAAAAAAAAGTTGCCCCGATTTTTGAATTTTTTGTCCAATGTTTCTATATTATGTATGTAACCAATAAGAAAAAGAAAAGATATGGACATGTTTAAGCACTCAGACAAAGTATTCGTAGCGGAAGACAATCGTAACTACATCGGCGAATTGCCTCACCACCTCGCTCACAAGGG
>JAZKZX010000051.1:0-83852 GCA_045612925.1 Bacteroidaceae bacterium | reverse complement strand
AGAAATTTGTTCCTTTGTAAGTAACATAAGTTGTAATTTTTGATTTGGACACCCAAAATTACAAACTTGTCAGGACTAGCCAAACATGGCTGGTCCTTTTTTACTACTTAACGCAGACACACTTTTTGAAACAGTATCTTTCATTGCGATACTTATTGCTCCGTAAAAGTACGGGTTTTATTTGATGCCTGCAAGTTTAGAACAGAAAAACCCCACGATTGGTTATCTATGGTAATATTTTAAGTGAAAAAGATTTTAGTTTCGATAAAAAGTGTACCTTTGTAGTCGTCTCACTATAACGAATAGATATATTTGTCATGACATCAAACAACAATCATTTAGTGATAATGGCTGGCGGTATAGGAAGCCGCTTTTGGCCGATGAGTACTCAGGAGTGTCCCAAGCAGTTTATCGATGTGATGGGCTGTGGACGTACATTGATCCAGCTTACCGTAGATCGCTTTGAGGGCGTTTGTCCCAAGGAGAATGTTTGGGTGGTAACCTCAGAGAAGTATGCGCAGACCGTCCGTGAACAGCTTCCTGAGATTCCCGAGGAGAATATCCTCAAGGAGCCCTGCCGTCGCAATACAGCCCCCTGTATTGCCTATGTGTGCTGGAAGATTAAGGCTCGTAATCCCAAAGCCAATGTGGTGGTTACCCCGAGCGATCATGTCGTAATGAATGTGAAGGAGTTTCAGCGCGTCATCGGCTCAGCACTCGATTATACTCAGAATTCCGATGCTATCCTCACTTTGGGTATGAAACCTACGCGTCCTGAAACGGGATATGGATATATCGAAGCCGACTTGAGCAGCGCATCAGCATCAAACGGCGAGATCTTCCGTGTCGACTCCTTCAAGGAGAAACCCGATGTAGATACAGCCAAGCGCTATATCCGTCAGAACAACTACTTCTGGAATGCCGGTATCTTCATCTGGAATGTAAGCACCATCGTCAATGCCTTTCGCATCTATCAGCCCGAGATTGCAAAGATCTTTACCGAGCTGATGCCCTATTACTATACCCCGCAAGAGCAGGACGAGATCAATCGTCGTTTCCCCGAGTGTCCCAATATCTCGGTCGACTATGCTATCTTGGAACACTCCGACGAGATTTATGTATTCCCTGCCGACTTTGGTTGGAGCGACCTTGGTACCTGGGGCTCACTGCATGTTCAGATGAATAAGGATCTCTTTGGCAATGTAGCCATAGGTCAGGATATCACACTTTGTGAGAGCCGTAACTGTGTAGTGCACACCATGCAAGAGAAGAAGGTGGTGATCATTGGTCTCGACGGGTATATCGTGGCCGAGAATGACGATCACCTGCTGATCTGTAAGCTCGAGGATGAGCAGCGTATCAAGGAGTTCTCCGATAAGTAATAGTCTACATCACTTTAGTTGATATATAAAATAAGAGTGCCTCGTGGGGCACTCTTATTTTGTTTCAGCTTTGCGCTGCTTAGTTATGTCAGCTTCGCTGCCATGACTAATTGCTTGCTCGGCATAGCCCAAGTAAACTTGGCTCTGCACTTGCTTCGCTGCTTAGTTGTTCTCGGGACGGAGCTTGCGTACTACAGCACCAGTCTGCCACATCTCGCTCTCGCGGAGGGCACGGAGCTCCTCTTCGAGTTTCTCGCGGTAGTCGGGCTTAGAGTTGCTGTCGATAGAGATCTGCGCCTCGTTACCAGTCTTCACGCTCTCATAGAGCTGCTCCATAACGGGCTTGATAGCATCGTGGAAGGGGCCCATCCAGTCGAGTGCACCACGCTGTGCAGTGGTTGAGCAGTTTGCATACATCCAGTCCATACCGTTCTTTGCGAAGAGGGGCATGAGTGACTGTGTGAGCTCCTCAACGGTCTCGTTGAAAGCCTCAGAAGGAGTGTGGCCATTCTCACGGAGCACCTCGTACTGAGCGAGCAACAAGCCCTGGATAGCACCCATGAGTGAACCGCGCTCACCAGTGAGGTCAGAGTATACTTCGCGCTTGAAGGTGGTCTCGAACAAGTAACCTGAACCTACGCCGATACCCAATGCGATACAACGCTCGAAAGCACGACCGGTAGCATCCTGGAAGATAGCGTATGATGAGTTCAAACCACGACCCTCGAGGAACATGGTACGGAGTGATGTACCTGAACCCTTGGGAGCGATGAGGATAACGTCTACATCAGCGGGAGGAACGATGCCTGTGCGCTCCTTGTATGTCACAGCGAAGCCGTGTGAGAAGTAGAGAGCCTTACCAGGTGTGAGGTACTTCTGGATTGTGGGCCAGCAAGCAATCTGCGCAGCGTCAGAGAGCAATACCTGGATGATAGTAGCGCGCTCGCAAGCCTCCTCGATGCTGAAGAGAGTCTCACCGGGTACCCAACCATCAGCAACAGCCTTGTCATATGTCTTGCCGGCACGCTGACCAACGATTACATTGAAGCCATTGTCGCGGAGGTTGAGTGACTGGCCGGGGCCCTGTACACCATAACCGATAACGGCGATAGTCTCATTCTTCAATACCTCGCGAGCTTTCTCCAAGGGGAATTCATCTCTTGTAACGACGGTTTCTTCTACACCGCCAAAATTCATTTTTGCCATAATACTTTGTATTTATGATTTGTAATATATGATTTATTTGTTGTTAATCTTCTCCAGATACTCGTTCACATGCTCTGCGGTGTCGCGTGTCACGGCTATACGGCCCGAACTTACATACTGCAATACACAGTTTAAGGTGTTGAGTTCGGTACGCAGTGCGATGATCTCGTCCGTCACGCCCGACTTCTCTACCACGGCATACACCGCGTTAGCCTCCATGATGCGGGCGCCGTAGCGACGTATGGTCTTCGAGATGAGCGGGTTCTCCAGTAGGGCAGGTGTTGCAATCTTGAAGAGAGCCACCTCCTGCATGAAGATCTCGTCATCAAGGAAGTAGTGAGCCTGCACCACATCGATCTTCTTCTCTATCTGCTTGGTCACCTTGATGATGGTGTCCTCATCGCTCCATGTAGTGATGGTATATCGGTGTATGCCCTTGATAGACGATGCCGATGCGTTGAGGCTTTCGATATTGAGTTGTCGGCGGGTAAACACGGCAGTGATTTGGTTGAGCAAACCTGCGATGTTTTCCGAGTGAACAATCAGTGTATATAGTTTCTTCTCCATTTCTTATTTGATATTAGCAGTCATTTGCATTCATCATCATCACATTCACCGCTCCGCCCGGAGGTGTCATCGGCATCACATTTTCACCCTGCATGATCGCTACCTCGAGCAGGTAGGGGCCATCGGTGTTGAGCATGGTGTTGATGGCTTCAGCCAGGTCGGCACGCTCGGTGACGGTTTGTGCGGGGATGCGATAAGCCTCGGCAATCTTCATATAGTCGGGGTTGGCCATCGGAGTGAATGAGTAGCGCTTACCGAAGAAGAGTTCCTGCCATTGGCGCACATTGCCCAGGTAGTTGTTGTTGAGGAGAATCATCTTCACGGGAGCTCCTGTCTCCATGATAGTACCAAACTCCTGTATGCTCATCTGTATGCCACCGTCACCCATGAAGAGACATACGGTACGGTCGGGAGCACCGAAGGTAGCACCAATAGCAGCCGGTATGCCGAATCCCATGGTGCCGAGACCACCCGATGTGATGATACTTCGCTTCTGGGTGTATTTGAAGTAGCGGGCCGACATCATCTGGTTCTGACCCACATCCGTCACGAGGATAGCCTTGTTGCCCGAAGCCTCGCTCACGGCACGGGCTACCTCACCCATGCGCAGGGCACCCTCTTCGGGGTGTATGGCCTCACGGATGACCTCGTTGTACTCCTTCTCTTCGTAGGGAGCAAAGCTGTCTATCCATGCGGTATGCTTAGCCTCGTTGATTGCTGCGGTGATCTGTGCTAATGTCTGTTTGCAGTCACCCAGTACAGCCACATCGGCATGTACATTCTTGTTTATCTCGGCAGGGTCTATGTCGAGGTGTATCACCTTGGCCTGCTTGGCATAAGCGTCGAGGCGTCCTGTCACGCGGTCGTCGAAGCGCATACCCACGGCGATGAGCAGGTCACATTCGTTGGTCTTGGTGTTGGGGCCCAAGTTACCGTGCATACCCAGCATACCCTTGCGCAGGCGGTGGCCATGGGGCAGGGTAGAGAGTCCGAGGAGGGTGCATCCTACGGGGATGTCAGCCTTCTCGACGAAAGCACGGAGTTCCTCAGTGGCGTTACCCAACTCTACGCCCTGTCCAGAGAGCACCAGGGGGCGCTCAGCAGCGTTGATGAGGACAGCAGCCTCAGCGATGCTCTTGGGGTCAGTTTCGGGTACAGCGATATAACCGCGATCTACACCAATGGTAGCGGGCACAAAGTCCACCATGCCCACCTGTGCATTCTTGGCAAAGTCGAGCACTACAGGGCCGGGACGTCCCGAGCCTGCAATATGGAAAGCGCGTGCTACCGCCCAAGCGATATCCTCGGGGCGGCGTATCTGGTAGCTCCACTTCGTGATAGGCTGTGTCACACCCACGAGGTCCACCTCTTGGAAGGCATCTGTGCCGAGGAATCCTGCGGCCACCTGTCCGGCGATGACTACGATGGGCGTACTGTCGAGCATGGCATCAGCCACACCTGTGATAGTGTTTGTGGCACCCGGTCCGCTGGTGACGATACATACGCCCACCTTACCTGACGAACGTGCATATCCTTGTGCAGCGTGTGCAGCGCCCTGTTCGTGGCGCACGAGCACCTGCTTAAAATCATTCTGGTGGTCAAACATGGCGTCAAACACGGGCATAATGCTGCCGCCGGGGTATCCGAATACGGTGTCTACCCCTTCGTGGATGAGCGCCTGCATGAGAGCTTCTGAACCTGTAATCATAATCTATTACTACCAAAAAACCTTCCTCCACAGGTGAGAAAGGTGTTTTTCAATGTTATAAACTAATACCATCATGATTCTCACTTCTGTCCAATAGCCTCGGATAGAATGTCAACAATGACGACGCGGAGAATCATATTTTCTTTCATTTCTCGTTATTTGGCTGCAAATGTAAATATAAAATCCCGTACTCGCTAATAAATTGTAATATTTTTTTTACACTTTTGTGTGTTTTTGTTTGTCGGGATAGTGTGGCGCATCAGAATGCGGTTATAACTCAATGAGAATGCGTGCATTGAGTCTTGTGCCCGTGAGGTAGTTGGGCACGGCATAGCGGTGGTTTTCGGTATCGGTAATCCAATAATAGGAGTTGACATTCTGTATGCCGAGCAGGTTGAAGGCGTCGAGTCCGAGCCAGATGTTACGGAAGTGTCGTTGCCAGCCATAGGTGATGTTGCGCTCCTCGTTGTTGACAAGTCGGTAGCTCATACCGATGTCTACACGTCGGTAGGCAGGGGCGCGGAAGATGAGTCGTTCGCGTCCCGAGTGAGGAGGCCCGAAGGGCAGTCCGTTGGCATAGGCCGCCTTGAGGTTCATCTGCCAGCGGTCCGAGCCCGGGAAATAGTCAGTCAGGCAGAATGAGAGGTTAAACCGCTGGTCCGTAGGTCTCGGGTACCACTTGCCGTCTATCTTCTCTTCTGTGCGCATGATCGATGCGGTGATCCACGAATCTGTGCCAGGGATAAATTCGCCGAACAGTTTCATGTCGAGTCCCGCAGCATATCCCGAGGCGCAGTTCTCGCCATAGTAGGTGAGGCGCACATTGTTTACATTGTAGGGGATCAGGTTTGACAGCGCCTTGTAGTACACCTCGCTGGTCAGTTTGAAGGGGCGTTCCCACATGCGGAACTGGTAGTCCATGGCCCCCACCACCTGTATCGAGCGTTGCGACTTGATGTTTGGGTTGAGCTTCACATACGACGAGCCTCCCGTATGCACCGTGTCGCGATATTCCTTATAGAAGGGGCTTTGGTAATATACGCCCGTTGCCAATCGGAATGTCAATTTTTCGTTGGCTTCGGGGATAAAGCCCACCGAGAGTCGGGGCGAGAAGAGTGGTTCACCGTTCCATGTCCAGTACGAGAAGCGCATGCCGCCATTGACGACAAAGAGTCCCACATCGGTATGTCGTCGCCAGGTGTCCTGCACGAATGCCGACAGGCGATGATTTCTGGCCTCGTTCTGTGAACGTAGGTTGTAGATGAGTTCGATGCGCTCGCCCGTATGAGGCAGCGAGTAGCCAGCCGAGTCGCGCATCTCCCATTCGTTGATGTCGTCAGCGATCTGTTCCAGCTTATATTCCGTTCCCCATTGCAGTTCGTGCTGCTCTATGGTGTGCTTGCCACTCACGCCAGCCGACATCACCGAGGCGGTCAGGTAGTTGCGTGCATGCTCCATATAGGTGCCCACGCCCATATTCTTGTTCTCGTCGATGTCGTCGAGCCAGTACTGGCTGATGATGTCGAAGGTCTCCTGCTCATCGGTGCGGTAGGCCGACAGGTTGAGGCTTATGGCATTGTTGCTATTGGGCGTATGGGTGAGGTTGAGTGCCCCGAACCAGGTGCGGAACATATCCTCCTCCTGTCCGTCAAAGTACACCTTAAACTCCTTCACATCCTCCAGCGTGCCGAACGAGGTGTTGCGGTCCGATGGTTTGAAGCGATACCTGTTCTGCGAGATATTACCGATGAATCCCACCTCCCACTGCTTGGATAGCTGATAGGTGAGATAGGTCTGATAGTCTACAAAGGCAGGGTCATACTCACCCTGAGTGTCGAGCGTTCCCAGCAGATACTGGCTCGTCTTGTAGCGCAGGCTATGCGTCATGCTCCACTTGTCCTCCTTGCCCGTACCTATATATATATTGGCACCGAGGAGACTCATCGACAGGCTGCTCTCCAGTTCGGTAGGCTTTCGGTAGGTGATGTCGAGCACGCTGCTCATCTTATCGCCGTAGCGTGCCTCGAATCCACCCGAAGAGAATCCTATGCTTTCCACCATGTCGGGATTGATGAACGATAGCCCCTCTTGCTGTCCGGCACGGATGAGCAGTGGGCGGTACACCTCAATGCCATTCACATACACCGAGTTCTCGTCGTAGTTACCTCCACGCACATTGTAGGTCGACGATAGCTCATTCGTGCTGCTCACCCCCGCCTGTGTGGCGATAAACGACTCCACCGATCCTCCCGTAGCGTCAGGCGCCAGTCTCACCTTGTCTTGCGACAGGTGCTGCATGGCACCCGTCTGTCGGCGTGTCTCGCGTATCGTCACCCCCTGCAGCGCAGTGTTAGAGTGGGGTAGCATGATATCCATCGTGATCACTCCCGTCGGTTTGTACAGTATGCGTCGACGTGTCTGGTAGCCTATCATCGAGAAGGTCACCTCCACCGTGTCGGCAGAGGCCAGTGCTATCGAATATTCTCCCTTGAGGTTCGTTGTCGTGCCCTTCAGCTGTCGTGCTACCCAGATGTTGGCAATCTCCACGGGGCTTCCCGTCTCGTCGGTGACGCGTCCCTTGAGGGTCACGCCACCTGTCGGCATGCTCTCTTGTGCGTAGAGCATACCAGTGACAATGCATAGTAGCAGTATGACGAAGGCGGTCTTTTTCATATACTATATATAGCAACGAGAAAATCGGGTAAAATGTATATATGCTGAAGGATTTTTTTGAATTTATTTGCATTTTCGTTTGTCTTACACTAATTTCGCCCCCAGTTTTGTTCCCGATGCCCCCGTTGCGGGCTACGGATGAAAAGGGAATCAGGTGAGAGTCCTGAACAGTCCCGCTGCTGTGTGCCCTTGTATAGCACATCGAATCTATTGCCACTGACCGATGGTTGGGAAGGCCGATGTGTAGGGTGAGTCAGAAGACCTGCAAAACCAGTTAAACCGCGTGTATTCGAGGAAAGTATGCGTAGGGACACATTTTGTTTTACTTTCTTTTCAATTTCCGACAATGAAGAAAGTGTTTCGTAGCGCATTGTGCGCTTGTGTGGCAGGCTTCGTGCTTGCAAGTTGTGAACCCGTAAACCATGGCGACGACGACAATGCCCCCGTGGTGAGTAAGCCCGATGTCTTCATCCTTTGCGAAGGATTGTTTCAGGCAAACAATGCCGACATCTCGGCCTACAAGTCCGACAGCATGTTGTGTACGGGTGAGTATTATTTGAAGCAGAACGGACAGTACCTTGGTGACACGGGGCAGGACATCCTCTATCACAATGATCACCTCTATGTCTCCGTTTTCGGCTCATCCTATGTGGCCAAGCTCGACCTCGATGGTCGTGAGCTCGAGCGCTACCCCTTCTCTGCCGAGGAGGGTCAGCCCCGCTACCTCGCTGCCGAGGGCGACTACCTCTATGTGACGCTCTATAGCGGACAGGTGGCCAAGATGAAGGCTTCAGACCTCAGTGTTGTCGACTATGCCCCCGTAGGCAAGAATCCCGAAGGCATCGTGGTCTATAAGGACCAACTCCTCGTAGCCAACTCGGGTTGGGGATACGACAATACGGTGACGATCATCGATGTGGCAACATTTGACTCTGTTGCCTCCATCACCGTGGAGTGGAATCCCCAGCAGTTCGTCCTTGCCGGCGACAGCGTCTACCTCCTTGCCAATGGTCAGTACGACGAGAACTGGAACTGCGACTATCCCGTACAGATTCTCGATGTAGCCCATCGCACGGCACGCACCATCACCTATGCCTCACGCGCTGTGGCGTATGAGGGCACATTGTACCTCTGCAGTTCCACCACTGACTGGGCTACCTATGAGACCACCAACACCTTCTTCACCTGCGATGTGAAGAGTGGGGTAGTCAGTGCCTCATCGTTCCTCCAGGGCGACACCGAGGAGGCGACATCCAATAGCGTGTATATGATGGAGGTAAACCCCAAGAATGGAGAGTTCTATATCGGGTTGGCAGGCAATAAGTTCGTGTCGTCAGGCGTGATACACCGCTACAGCACCGATGGCACACTCATCCACCGTTTCGATGTGCAGGGCGCCAATCCCAATCAGGCAGTGTTTGTGGATTGATAAAGAGAATAAATAACTATTTGCCAAAACGAAGCGGTGTCCCTCTCGTGAGAAAGGGGCACCGCGTTTGTTTTGCTTAAGGCGTCAAGCCTTGTGCTTACCTCTTTTGTTACTTCAGCTCCAGCAGCACCACATTCTCCACATGATGTGTGTGGGGGAACATGTCCACCGGCTGCACCTTCAGCACCTTGTACTTCACATCGAGCAGGCTGAGGTCGCGTGCCTGTGTGGCGGGGTTGCAGCTCACATATACGATGCGCTTGGGCTCGGCAAAGAGGATGGTGTCTATCACATCGTTGTGCATGCCCGCTCTTGGGGGGTCGGTGATGATCACATCGGGACGGCCATACTCATTGATAAACTCCTGGTTGAGGATATCCTTCATGTCGCCGGCAAAGAACAGCGTGTTGTCGATGCCGTTGATGGCCGAGTTCACCTTAGCGTCCTCGATAGCCTCGGGCACATACTCGATACCGATGACCTTACGAGCCTTGCGCGACACGAAGTTGGCGATGGTGCCCGTACCCGTGTAGAGGTCGTATACCAGTTCGTTGCCTGTGAGTCCGGCAAACTCGCGTGTCACCTTATAGAGGTTATAGGCCTGGCGACTATTTGTCTGGTAGAACGATTTGGGACCCACCTTAAACTTCAGTCCCTCCATCTCCTCGATGATATGGTCGTCGCCCTTGGACACATGGATGGGCAGGTCGCCGATGGTGTCGTTGCATTTGTTGTTGATGACATAGATGAGCGAAGTGATCTCGGGCCATGTATCAGCCATGAACTGTAGGAGTTGCTTCATCTGTGCCTCCTCCTCGGGAGCGACAATCTTGAACTGCATCACTACCATCAAGCCCTTGGCCTCCCCCCTGCCCCTCCCAAGGAGGGGTGATTCAGACATCGTGGAGCCAAGTTCCCCTCCTCGGGAGGGGTTAGGGGAGGCTTCAACTCTCCTTATCATCATATTGCGGAGCATGCCCTCCTGCGAGCGCAGGTCAAAGAAGGTGAGGTTATGCTCGTAGGCATAGTCGCGTACACCGTTGCGGATGCGGTTGCAGATGTCGTCCATGAGGTGACACTCGTCGATGGCGAGCACCTTGTCGAAGGCTCCGGGGATATGGAAGCCCACGGCATTCCTGTTGAATTTGTTGGAGTGTTGGAGTGTAGGAGTTTCCGCTTCGCTCTGGAGTGAAGACGATAGCCCGTCCGAAGCTTTATTTTGGGAGTTTAGGAGTTCAGGAGTTTCCGCTTCGCTCTGGAGTGTAGACGATAGCCCGTCAGCGGAAGAAACATTTGTCTTTACTCCTTCACTCCTATACTCCTTTACTCCTGAAAGAGTATCATCCATAAGGTTTATCTCTTCCTGCGTGAGCCAGCGCTTGTTGCTGAAGGTAAACTCCAACTTGTTACGGTAGCGTTCGGTCTGCTCCGAGCCGAGGATGGGTGATATCTCGGGGAGTTCAATCTTGCCGATGCGCACGAGGTTGTCGGTCACCTGCTTCTGCTTGTAGCGCAGCTGTTCCTCATACTTGAGGCACTGCCACTTACAGCCACCACAGATGCCAAAGTGCTTGCAGAAGGGCTCGCTGCGCAGGGGCGAGTACTCGTGAAATTTCACCGCCACTGCCTCGGCATAGCTATGTTTCTTGCGTTTCACCTGCAGGTCTACCACATCGCCCGGCACCACATAGGGTACGAACACCACCATATCATTCACACGCGCCAAGGCCTTACCCTCGGCAGCCACATCGGTTATCGTCACTTTCTCCAACAAAGGGAGTTCTTTTTTCTTTCTGGACATTATATTTTCTTTTTTACTCCTTATTTCACCATCATCTTCACCTGTTTGAGCTCATTGCCACCATCATAGAAGGTGTTCTCAATCTTCACATTCGTCGCCCGCTCCAGGAGCACGTTGCTATTGTTCCAGTGGAACGGTGCATAGTCCTCATTGTGGCTGATGGTATTACCCTTCCACAGCAAGCCGTCGATAGACTTCGCATAGAGGAGCGGATGGTCGAAGGTCTCAAACTCATTGTTCACGATGCGTATCGCATTCTTCTTGCCACCATGGAAATACTCCTTCTGTGCGTCGAGGTTAGGTATCTCGGGGTATATGCTGATGACCGCATTGGTAAATTGGAACATGCAGGTGAGCGCGTTCACGAATCGGTTGCGGCGGATGAGCACGTCGCGGCAAGCACCCGTCTCATACCAGCCGTTACAGTCGCCGCAGAGCAGGATTGCCGTTCCCGAGGTGTGGTCGAAGAGGTTGTCCTCTACCACCGTGCGCTTGGGAGTGCTGAAGAGCGTGCCGCGAGCGCGGTTGTTGCGTATGGTATTGTCGGCAAAGTACACCTCGGGAGTCCATGTGAGGTTCTCTATGCCATAGCCCTCGGCAGCACCTATCTCGGCAGGCAGCGCATCGGCAAAGCGGATGATAAATTCCTTGCCACCATGCAGTCCTTTCAAATTCTGGGAGTTTAGGAGTTGAGGAGTTTCCGCTTCGCTCTGGAGTGTAGACGATAGTCCGTCCGCTGAAGGAACATTTGTCTTTACTCCTTTACTCCTATACTCCTTTACTCCTGAAATATGATTTGTCTTTACTCCTTTACTCCTATATTCCTCCACTCCTGAAACAGCATCGAGCACAGATATCTCTGATATCACGGTTACGAATGTGTTCCCGCTTTTGCTATGCTCCTTCCCTTTAGGGGAGGTGGGGAGAGGCTTCTCATTCACCAGCTCCATCGTATTGGAACGAACAAACTGTACCTCGTCGCCTACATAGCCCCAATCGAAGCCCCATGCCTGTCCATGCATGTAGCGGCCCTTCACCGTATAGTCGTCGATGCGCTCCGTCACCTTGAGGTAGGTGCCATGCACGTTGATGGCATCGTCCATCATGCCCTCGTAGAGTCCGTTTACCGAGCGTATCTTACCTTTGCAGCCCGAGAAGTGTGTCGCGTCGGCCTGTGTGGTAAAGTAGCGTGCGTCGTCATCGCCACGCAGGCATACGCAGAAGCCGTCGAGCGTGATATCCTCGCTCATCTGAGCCAGCAGTCCCATGCCCTCGGCGTAGTGTACCTTCACATTTTCGAGACGCGTATCTTCGGCATGGCTCACGAATACGCCCGGTGAGGGGCGCTCATAGCTGCGCATGGCCACGATGGTGCCTGCGGGGAGTCGGCTATCCTTCCATGCCGGAGCGAGGAAGGTGTGCTCATCGATCTGCTCCACCATGTGTACGGGAGTACCTATATCGCCCGTCTTGTACAGTATGTGTCGGGTGTTAGGGTCGAAGGCGATACCCCATCCTGGACGCATAGCCCATCCCTCGCCATAGTGTTCGAAGGCCCCATTCTCGGTCACGCGAGCGTTCATCCATGGTGCCACACGGAAGGTGATGCCCTCGGCATCGTTCTTTATCACCTCGGCCTGTGCGATGTGCGGTGTGGCAAAGTCGATGCTCAGGTTGCGCAGTGTGCACTCCTCGGTGCCCACCATGCTCACGGGCAGCATGCGACCGTGGAAGATGAGGTCGGCGCCACATCCATCGATGGTCAGCTTGTTGAAACCCTCTATGGCCATACCCACGGCACGGTCCTTATGTTGGTCGTGGTTAGATATATAATACTCGCGGTGTGCCGCGCTCTCGGGGTAGAAGTGATATGTACCTGGTGCGAAGCGAATAGTCACGGCCTTGTCGTCAGCCTCCGCCTTCACCTGTGCGAGCATCTGCTCTACGAGTCCAGCCACATCCGCCTCGGTGTTAGGCACTATTCCATACGAAGCCGCGTCATACACCTTCTCAGCTCGCAATCCTGCGATAGCCAAGCAGCATATACAAAAAGAAATAAAACCCTTTTTCATGTCATTATTTTTAAAATATTTGACAAAGATACGAATAAGTGAGCAAATAACATCCTTGCTGAGGCAAAAACTTAGTTTTTGCATTGCAAAGGTTGTTATTTACCGAGAGCGAGAGTATCTAAACCGAAGGTAAAGATAGTAACAAACGAGCGAAATACAAAGCCTTCCTGTCCCGAACTTCACCCCTCAGCCTCCAATACAGCGCCAGAAAGTGCACGGCAAAGTGCACGAATATGTGCACGATTTTTGCATCTAACCTTCAGACCCAAAGCGCGGTAAGTGTTCCAAAGTGCACGCTATGCTATTTCTACATGTTTTTAGTTATTTTGAGAGAAAAGGGGCAATTTATGTCTAGTATTTTTCTCTCCCACGAATGATACCACGGATATTATTTTTTAACCACTCATCTTCACCAATCTGACCAATACGCACTCGCTTTGCTTGTGCTGTCCTCCGGAGTGTTAGCATTCGGTGTCACCGACCACGCGAGTGAAACAATGCGTTTGTCCGTGATAATCAGTGGCTATCCGTGGGCTACAATACGCTCCGCGAGAAGGAAAAACAGTTTAAGTTCAGTGCTATCAGTTGACAATAAATAGAAATCGGCAAGTTAACAACTTTTGTTGTTTTCACTTGCTGCACTCGTTGGGTGACATTAAGTAAACTTGTGTCACACTCGTTTGCTGTCGTGTTGACAATTAATCAACTGAACTTAAACATGAACTTAGACATGTTTTTGCAAGTCGCTACGCCCTTGCTGGCTTGCATCGCGGAGTTATTGGCTCACACAAAAATCACAGAACTCACAAAATTGGTTGCATCGCTTCGCTCACAACCGGGCGGTGAAAGTCACCGAGTGCTCTCATCCGGAGGCATGCACAAGTGTAACGCGTGCCTTTCGC
Source organism: Bacteroidaceae bacterium (assembly GCA_045612925.1). Taxonomy (GTDB): domain Bacteria; phylum Bacteroidota; class Bacteroidia; order Bacteroidales; family Bacteroidaceae; genus UBA1189. Next base: position 70,112 of record JAZKZX010000051.1, on the reverse strand, counting down.
TTTTTTTTGTGCATTTTGTGTGAGACAAATAGAAACGCTCTGCGAGAAAGGAAACAGTTTAAGTTCTGTGCTATCAGTTGACAAAAAAATCAACATGAACCTTTAGGTCGCTGGCCGAGGGCGGCAGCCTTGCCTAAAAGGCCGAGGGCGGCAGCCTTGCCTAAAAGGCCGAGGGCGGCAGCCTTGCCTAAAAGGCCGAGGGAAAAGCAACTTAAACATGTTTTTTCTTTGGTTATTCGCTTCAGTAAAATCATCATTTCGATAAGGCCAATCAAAATGGGAGTCCCCGCAGGGTGAGGGGGCTATTAAGCGGGCCGAGTGGAACGTAATGTAATGTATCGTAGCGGAAAACTACAGGTTGGGCGGCTGCTAAATTATTGCATAAATCATTCCTGGTCTCTTCAGAGATTAATACTTTTCTCCGCGGAGACGATAGCTTCTCACCGCGGAGATTAAAACTTTTCACCGCGGTGAGAAAAATATTTCTCCGCGGAGAGGAGAATATTTGCATGAAGGTAATGTGAATTTCTGACGAGGGTAGGGGGATGATTCCCGTTGCGAGATGTACTATCGGCAGGTGGTTGAGTGAGAAGATGTAATCCTCATCTGCCGCATCGATTTGCCAGCCTCGCATGGGGTATATGGGTACGAAAATGATGTAGAAGCGTGCACTATGCACTTTGTGATACCTTAATCGCTGAATGAATGTCTGTTAAGTCCCAAAATCGTGCACTTTCTCGTGCACTTTCCCGCAGAGCGTTTTATCAGTCTCCCACAGACTCAGCAGACCTAACAGACTTTTGCACGCGTTTCACTTGTGCATGCCTCCGGGGTGTTAACTTAACACTCTGCGTTTGCACCGCCCAGTTGCGAGCGCAGCTATGCAACCAAATTCGTGAGTTTTGTGCTTTTCGTGTGAGCCTAATCTCCGCGATGCAAGCCAGCAAGGGCGTAGCGACTTGCAAAAACATGTTTAAGTTCTCGTCTAAGTTGCTTTTCCCTCGGCCTTTTAGGCAAGGCTGCCGCCCTCGGCCAGCGACCTAAAGGTTCATGTTGATTATTTTTGTCAACTGATGACACTGAACTTAAACTGTTTTCCTTTCTCGCAGAGCGTTTTTTTTGTCTCACACAAAACTCACTAAAGACACAAAACTGCACGCGTTTCACTTGTGCAAGCCTCCGGGGTGTTAACTTAACACTCTGCGTTTGCACCGCCCGGTTGCGAGCGCAGCTATGCAACTAAATTCGTGATTTTTGTGCTTTTCGTGTGAGGCAAAAAATCAGTGAGCTATGAGTTGCGAGCTTTAACTGTGGAGCCGCGGAAGGAACATTCGTTTTTACTCCTTCACTCCTGAAATGGGCCTCCCCTAAATCCCCTTAAGGGGATTTTTTGCGTTGTGGGAAAGCTATTGTCTATACTCCTAAGCGCAGCGTAACTCCTGTACTCCTACACTCCCCCAAAAATCAGTGGGAGACTTAAAGGTTATCTGTGTGGGGAACATCACCAGCGAAGCAACTTGCTTGTTTGTCCTTCGTGAGAAACAATAACCACCGCGCTGCAAGAAGCTCATCGCTCATCGCTCATAGTCTAAAGTATTGTCTTCACTCCTTCACTCCTTCACTCCTTCACTCCTTCACTCCTTAAACGATAATGAGTATTGTCTATACTCCTAAACTCCTGTACTCCTTCACTCCCCAAATAGGAGAGGCTCCCCGCTCCTCTCTCCCAATTGTTACCCCCACATAGCAAAACGCCTCCTCTTCCTTTTACTTCGTAAAATCTTTTTCTCCTCCTGTTAGCCTCCCTTGGTAGAGGTAAAACACGGCGCAGAGGAGTTTAGAACCCACTTTTGGCACTCGCGAAGCCCTCTTGCTTGCAGGTGAGACGATAGTTAAACATTCCGTAAAAAGCTGAATATGTCGTAAAAAATCCGTACCTTTGCCGCACATCGTGCGGCTATGAGAACAGAAGATAAAGAGCGTATGTAAGACACACCGCACAGCAATGGCAAAGAACAAACGAAAAACAAATTTTAATAACTTAATTAATTAATCTCATGAGAAAAAAATTAGCAATGCTAATGGCCTCGCTATTCCTCGTACTGGGAACGGCGTGGGCGCAGATTCCAACGGCTTCGACAGCCCCCGCTGATGGCCAATGGAATGCTGACACCAAGTGGTACACCATTAAGGTTAATGATGATGGAGGGGGATATGTCAGCCTCTATTATTCAGATTGTGGTAGTAACCTGCTGTTGAACAACAACACGCAGCCTGGGGCTGATGGCCTATGGTGTGTAGTCGGTAACGAAACGGATGGCTATTCGTTCTACAACGCTATTACTGGTGCATCCAAGGTGCTTGGTGCTACTGGTCGTGAGGATGGTGGACGAATGAAGATGTATGATGCTTCCGCTCCAGGCAATGGCGTTACTACAGTTTTTGATATCCGCAAGTTGGATGGTCAGGACGGCTACGCTTTCGTCAGAAATCATGGTGACAACAATGATTATTGGAATCACCGTGGTAATTATTTGGCTTATTGGAATAATAGCGCTGCTTATAATACAGGCTGTACAGGTTCTCAGTATGTATTTACCGAGGTGACCAGTCTCGCAGACTATGCGTCTAACAGTAAAACGGCTATTCTTGAAGCTCTGACCAACTTTGCTCAACTCGGTAACCTTGTCGATGCTACATTGGCGAGTCAGGCAAAGGCAACCGTTGAGGCCAATGAAGGTACAGATGCACAGGCTATCACAGCCATGTATGCCGAATTGCAGAAGGTTATCTCTGCTATTGAAAGCACAAACTATGCTTTCCGTAACTCGGACACAGGAAATTCTAATCGTATAGATGCCTATTTGGCTACGAGAGCAAATCTCGAGAAGGGACATGGTACAAATGATAAAACCAAATGGGGAAACATCGTTTGGTCGCTGAAGTATGCTAGTGGAAAGAATTTCTATCTTTATAATACAATACATGACCGCTATTTGGGTAATCCAGAAGGACAAGGTGTGTTAGGAACTGCTACAACTGCTACCTATTCTTTTACAGTTGTTGATGCTGCCGCAAACAAAGTGAAACTCACGTGTGGCAATCAGACCCTTCATCTCAATAATCACAATGATGGTTTTTTGTCGAATTATGATAATAGCGATGCGGCTTCCCAGTGGTATATAGAGAATGATTTGACAGGTCGTGTCCCTGAATACAAAGCTGCCATGGCACCGCTTTTGACTCAGGCGAAAGAGTTGGCGCAAGATAGCAGATTGGCTTCATCAACGGAACTTGCCAATCTTAACGCAGGTATCAATGCTGTAGAGTCTGCGGAAACAGACTTTGTGGCTCTGATTAATGACATTGCTGCATTGCCAGCATTGATGGAGGCTTGCGAGGACTATATTCGCGAATCAAACAAGAGCTATATTACTGCTCTCAACTATACAGAGAATAGCAATCATCCTGTGATTGTAAACAACAAGCGTTCTAACTGGGGCGTGGCTAATAATGCAACGGGATTGAATACCCTTGCAAAGTTAGGTTTTGCGCAGTCTGAGATGGATACTAAACAACAGTTTGCATTCATCACTCCTGATGGAGGTAAAAACTACTATCTCTATAGTATCCATGCACAGCGCTATTTGAAGAGCAATAATACTTTCGCTGCACAAGGTGAGCCAGTTGCGTTTGCCGATGCTTCATCAGAGGGAGCAAATAGAGTGCAGGTTCGATTCAGAGATGTGGCACAAAAGTTTATCAATGTCGGAGGTAGCAAGCAATTGGCTATCGACTGGTGGAATGAGATTGATGAAGGTAATGCTTGCGAGATTGTGCAGTACAATACCTTGGAGTTTGATCTTGATTATGCTTTAAAAGTATTTAACGAAGGTGCTGAGGTGACCGTTAAGTACATGCTTGGTGAAGATCAAGTACTCTTGCAGAGCGAATTTCTTTTCGTTGGTAATACCAAAACGATTTCTAACAATTGGGCTAAAATAACTTCAGTGACAGTAAATGGTACACCGATGGCAGCTCCTGGAGGAAATGCTGATTGGGTGTATACTGTGGATGTGGCAGGACCTAAGGAGATTGTTGTTAATCTTGAACTTGAGGATTGTGTGTATGCATTGCAGAGTCCTGCGTCTCCCGCAACCTATTTTAATTTTACACCTGTTACAGTTCAAGGAAACGAGACTAAAGCCACATTCCAATCATCTCCGTCATATCTCTACATAATACCTTCAGAGAATGCTCATATTCTCAAAAGTAAGGATGATGAGACTGTTTTTGTTGGATCTACACATGGTTGGTGTGTTACAGCAGATCAGTCTTTGTGGAATATATCAGAAGTAGATGCAAATGGACTTGTTTCTATAACCCGAAAAGACGATGCAAATAAGCGTCTTGGTTCTGATAGTGACACAAATGCTGGTACGGCAATCTTTACTAATGTTGGTGCTAATTGTAACAAGTGGAAGATTGCGAAAGCATATCCCCTTACCGTAATCTACAAATTGGGTGATGTAGAAGAGAGTAGAATAGAGACTTTTGTTGATGCAGGTTCAGAATATACTATCGACAAGAACTCTGTAGCTCAAAACAGATTGATCACTTCATGTAAGGTAGGCGAAACTCCTGTAACTAACATCGACGGAGTTTACACACTAACTGTAAATGCTGCAACTACCATCACCGTCACAATGCAGGAGATTGAGGAAACCAACCTCTACGCTTTGCAGAGTCCCACAGGTACATACTTTAACTTTACGACTGTAGTTCCTGCAGCAAACAATCCTGCAACCTATGCGTCTTTCCAGAATACACCTTCGTTCCTCTTTAGAGAACTTTCTGGAGAGTCGTATTATTTCGAGGATTTCAATAATCCTGGTGAATATATTGGTGAAGGCCCCAGTGGTACAAATTGGATTGTGTCAAAAAGTAACAAGACCTTATGGAATATCTCTGCTCCTGACGGTGATGGCTTTGTAACCATATCAAGAAGTGCGGATGCCGCCAAGCGTCTCGGTCACGACACCCAATGGAGTGCTGGTACAGGTATCTTCACTAATGTAGGCTCTGGTTGTAATAAATGGCAGCTCATCCCCGCATATCCTATTACTATTATATATAAGTATAATGAGAAAGAGGTACACAGAGAGAAGACGGCTGTCCTTGCAGGTGAGTATTACGACATCGATACTCAGAACTGGGATGTTGCATCATGCACAACAAATAAAGGCGAAATTGTCGAGGAGGGTTGGTATTATATCCCTGCCGTATATGGCGCTACAGAGGTGACCGTAACGCTCCAAAGCTACGACAAATATAGTACCAGCAAACCTGAGTTTACAGATGAAACGGGTGACATTAAGGGTAATAATCAGTACTTAAGCGCATTGGCTCTGGATGGCACTATAATCATTACAGGTGCTACAGCTCCAGCTTCAGTTACCGATATGTATGTGTTGCTTCCCGAAGATGTTGTGGCTTTGACTCGTGGTGAACATACCTTTACATTGACATTCCCTGATGGCAACCCGAGTAAGGGACTTGCAGTAACCTTGTGGTTGGATAAGGGTGGTGATGGCATTTTCGAAACATCACTTGGAACTACTGGTAATGCTAACCAAAACAACTCGCTCTCAACAATCACGTTTACTATCCCCGACGATGCAGTGTTAGGTTCTACACGTATCCGCTTCCGTTTGGATAGTGCGTGGGGTATTGCTGCAACGGCTGATGCTGCTGCAAACCGTATGGTATATGATATCCCCGTTGTTATCGTAGATGAGGTTGTTAAAAAGACTCTCACCTATAACTTCATCTACAACGGCAACAAGATTGCTTCACAGGAACTCACTGCTTCTGTAGGTACAAGTCTTCCTGTCCCCACACAGCAGTTCAAGGTGGCTAGTGAGTTGCTTTCATTCGTTCTTCCTGAAGGTAAGGTTGAGGCTGGCACTGATGCATACAATGTAGAGGTACGCATCAATAAGGCTGACTTCCCCACACCTACCACCATTACCGATGGTCAGTTTGCTAACGATACTCAGTGGTACTTCGCTACCTTGCGTAACGAATATATGCAGTACAATGGTAGCACCGAAGTGGTTACCACTTCTGCTCACGGCTTGACCGACAGTGATCTCTTCACTGTAGTGGGTAACCCTGCTGATGGATACCATATATATAATAAGGCACTCGGTGTTACTAAGGCTATCTATAGCAATACTCCCAATGGATTCAGTAGCGCTGTAGAACTGAATACCAATCCTAACGGTTCATGGTATGTAACCACAAATAGCAATGGAGGTTTCTCATTCTATAATGTAAACAATAGTACAAACCACTACTTGCATGAGAAAAACGATCGCTTGATGCACTGGTCTGATGATAAGTCTAAGACCGACGCAGGTTCAAGCCTTATCTTCAAGCCAGCCTACGAGTACACTGTGCTTATCGGTGAGGTTCCTGGTGAGGTAGACGCTGAGGCGAAGTATAGAGGCACAACTACTTTGACCAACAATGGCAAACTGTTGCTCCCCAATGTTGACTTGGATCTCTTCACTGCAAAGGATATCAGTGGCAACACTTGGAAATACATCGTTGATGAGGAGAAGAAGACTATCTCACTCGCTTACACCGCTGTAGTGCCCGAGGTGAACCCCGAAGCCGTAGTGAACCTTCTCGCTCGTGTCGGTGGTTGGGATGTAGTGGACAAGTTCAAGTTTGTCCTCGACCCCTCTATCAACTCAAAGCAAGAAACCTTTATCATTGGTTCTGAGAATGGCAAGATTTTGATTAAGGGTTCTACCCTCAGTGCATTGACCACAGGTCTTGGTTGGTACTTGAACAATATTGCTCATATCAACATCGCTTGGAACTCACTCAACGAGAAGACTGTGAGCGGTGCTGCTTATGCAGATCTCTCTGATATCCCTGTTCCAACAACGGAGGAAACTCACACCTCTGATGCGAAGTATCGTTACTACCTCAATACCTGTACCTTCGGTTATTCTATGACCTCATGGACATGGAAGCGTTGGCAGCAGGAGATCGACTGGATGGCGCTCCATGGTATCAACATGCCGCTCCAGCTCGTAGGTCTCGAAGAGGTATGGCGCACATTCCTCACCATGGAGGATGGCAATGGCCGTCGCAAGTATGGCTACACCGACGAGGCAGCTAAAGCATTCGTAGCTGGTCCTGCCTTCATCGCATGGTGGGCTATGAACAACCTCGAGGGCTGGGGTGGAACTGCCGCTGGCTCAAAGAGTGGCTACAACAACTTGGCTGGTGCCGGTGGCGTGCAGGACGATGCATGGTATGCTCGTCAAAAGGAACTCGCCGGTAAGATTGTAGAAGCACAGCGTGCCCTCGGTATGCAGCCTGTTATTCCCGGCTGGTCAGGTATGGTTCCCACTAACTTTGCCTCTAAGTCAAAATATGCTACTCGTGGTAATGGTGGCAACTGGGCGGGTGACTTTGTGCGTCCGCTCCTCCTCAGCGTGAATAACAAGAAATATGCTGAGATTGCTGCCGACTACTATGAGTGCTTGCACGCCGTAATGGGCGAGAGCCAGTATTATTCTATGGACCCCTTCCACGAAGGTGGTGGTGCGGGTACCATGGAGGACTACGAGGCACTCTACGCAGCGATGGAGGCTGCCAACAAGGGTTCACAATGGGTAATCCAGCAGTGGCAGTGGAGCGCTACTCAGAAGTACTCACTCACTGCTGTGCCTGAAGGTCGTCTCATCGTACTCGACCTCTTCTCTGACGGCAAGCCCGCATTTGACAGCTATAACGGCTATACCCCACAAGATGCCGTCTTCTGTGCTATCCCCAACTTCGGAGGCCGCTCTGGACTGATGGGCCGCTTGCAGAATTTGACCGACAACTACTTCAAGTTTAAGGGTCAGTATGCAAGCATCAAGGGTATCGGTGCTGCGCCCGAGGCTATCGAGCAGACTCCCGTAACCTATGACCTCATCTTCCAGCTCCCCTGGATGAATGGCGTTAAGCCCGATGTGGCTGCGTGGGTTGATAACTATGCTTACGCTCGTTATGGTAAGAACAACAGCGTGGTGAAGGAGGCTTGGAGTCTGCTTCGTCAAGGTCCGCTCAACTATGGTGCCGACGGTATCCAAGGTCCTGTAGAAGATGTATGGGCTGCTCGTCCTAACCTCAATGCTAACCCTGCCAGTGCTTGGGGTAAGACACTGAATGATGCGATTGGTACCTACAACAAGGAGCGTCACCAGATGTTGATTGATGCGGTATACAAGCTCATCGATCAGGAGGATGAACTCGCTTTGGTTGATGGCTCTACCTATAAGAGCAACTACTTGTATGACCTCGTTGAGTTTGGTGGTGCCGTGATGGCCGACTATGCTTACTATCTGTTAAAGGGTATTGCAGCAGCAAAGGGTGTTGATGAAAATCTCTATCAGGCTCGCAAGAATGCCTTCCTCCAACTCATCTTGGATATGGATGCTTTCAGAGGTACCAACCTCAACTTCCGTCTCGGTAAGTGGACTCAGGAGGCACGCGATGCTGCTGGTGAGGTTGAGGGTGCTACTACTGCTGACGAAGATTGGTATGAATACAACAATGCCCGTACCATCTTGACCACTTGGTCATCACCTGGTACCAATTTGAACGACTACTCATACCGCTCATGGCAGGGTCTCTTGAAGGACTTCTATTACAAGCGTTGGAAGCACTACTTTGACAACGACTGCACAAGTGCTGAGTATAAGTACTTCGAGTGGAACTGGGCACATGGTATGACTCACAATGTGGGTGATGCTGCTATCAGTTCCACAGAGCTTACCGTAGGTCAGGATGGTCATACCGACAGCTACACTCGTGAGCCGGTAGGTAACACCATCGAGGAGGCTAACGAGATGCTCGGTAAGTACATCATCCCTGTAGTGAAGGCAGATGGTGAAGTGTACTATGCTTACCGTTACCTCACCAATGACGAGATGGCTTCTAAGGTGGCTATCATGGCTACTGCAGGTGGCACATTGAATCTGACAGAGATCTTCAAGACCGACCTTACTGGTGCTACTGTATCAGGTGACTTTGCCACAATGGTTACCGACAACACCTTCGCTGACTTCAGCAATGTTGCCATCAAGGCTGACGCTACCACAGGTTCACATGCTGGTGTCATCACCTTGACTGATGGTACTGTACTTAAGTTCAATGTGGTGTTGGCAAAGTATAATGGTACTTACTATATCAAGTATCAGGATACCCCCACCTTTATCCAAAAGACCGACATTACAGACAATGGGAAACTTACAGGCCTTTATAAACTATTAGGTAAAGGTACTGGCTCTGAACCTGCTGAATTGGATAAGATTTTTACCATTACTCCTGCGGGTGCTGGATATACCTTATCTGTACAGGGTAAGTACATCCAATCAATGGTTACCTCTAACTGGAGACACCTTGTGTTCTCTGATAATAAAGCTGAGGCGGGTGTCTACATTTTTAACGAGGCAGAAGGACTTGTGACATTTAGTAGTCCTGTTAGTAATTCAAATGGTGCCAACTATGTAGGCCATTATTATGGTACTGTTTTCGGTAATGACAATACTGCAGATAAATTTACTATTACCGAGGTAAATAGTTTTGCTGTAACCTTCGCTGACACTCTCGGTACCATTTGCTTCCCCTTCCATGTGGTGATACCTGCTGGCATGAAGGCTTACGATATTACCTCTGATAAGCTCAACTATGGTGCAGGTAGCGCTTCGGCTTACGCTGTGTTGCAACTCATCGCAACTGAGGGCGAGGTGCTCAAGGCGGGTACTCCTGCCGTTGTTAAGATGGAGGCTGGAACTTACACCTTCGAAATCCGTAATAATGGTAATGGCGCTAAGATTTCAAAGGACGGTTCAATCCTCAAGGGTAACTTCGTGAAGGAGTCTTTGGCGACCAGCAACGAGCACAAGAAGTTTGTTCTCGGTGGTGCTGACTTCACTGCAATTAAGTCGGCTACCGACATCGCTGCCAATAGTTGCTGGATACAGACTAATATAAATGTTGAAAATATCCAACTCTCAAAGCTCAATGAAAAAGGTGAATTTGAAGATAGTATCGTGGTTGTTGATGATTGGTTGTTTAAGTATGAAGAAGTGACCAATGGTATCAAACTCACCGATGTTGCACTAAATGGTACTGGAGAATTGGAGATTGGCTCTCAATATACTGTTGACGGCAAATCTAGAAATGTAGTTGCCATTGCACCTGACTTCATGCACGGCAACAAGGAACTGACCTCAGTAACATTCCCCTCTACACTTGTTAACCTTGGCTTCCAAGATCTCGAGCTTATGTTCGAAGGTCGCTATGAAGGCAAACCTGGTGATGGTGTGAATGATAACGGAAATCAGGGTAAGAACACTTGCTATGTATTCCCCGAAGACCCAAATACAGGTAAGCCCTATGTGGTGACTCAAAGTGGTGCATGGAAGTTGACCTTGGATGTGACTATTGACACCACCAAGAATGCTAGCTTCAATGAGTTTGGTTCGGCTATCGTATCTACTCATGAGAATTCGCTTGCCGACAACTATAAGGGTTACATGCAGATTTACATGTGGAAAAATCTCCAGGATATCGTTGTTAAGATTGACAATGCCGATGACCGCTATAAATACAGCTCTGTAACTTTGGATGCGAATGGAGATACTATTAAGGCTGCTAACGGCAGTGACTCTATATTGGTGAACACCAAGTTCAGGTTTGAACTTGAACACGATGGTTCTGGTGGCTACCAAGTGGTAATTTACTACATGAATGGTAAGGCGAAGATGTATAACATCTCTGCTTCGGAGGGTAATCTCGTTAATAACTTCGACCGTCTCTACTATTCATTGCCCGAGGGTATCCATGTGGATGTGAAGTTCGAAAGATTGTTAAGCAAAGGATTGTTCGTAGGTTGTACCAACTTGACTGAAATCAAAGTGGATCCTGCTAACCCCGTCTTCAAGAGCTGTGAGCATGGTGTGCTCTACGATAAGAATGGCTACTATGTGATGCGTATCCCTGAGGGTGGAACCGACCACTACGAGATTCCCAGTAAGGTGGTGAGACTCTATGCTGGTGCTGTGCATGGCGTTAAGGCCGATGTGGTGCTCCACTCTAACCCGCAGATTGGCGTGGTTGTGGGACATGAGGAGGATGTGAAGTATGTGAACTTCTATCTCTCTTTGGATGATATCGATAACACGATTACAGAAAATGAGACAGGACATGGTGGTGCGCGTGACTTCATCTCTACTAATAACAATACCTACCAAGCTGCACGCTACAAGCGCGCTCCGCTGGCTGATGGTAAGTATGGTACCATCTGCTTGCCCTTCGTGCCTGAGAATGCGATGGAGAAGTATGACTTCTATAGATTTAAGAGTGGTGATGGTGACAACCTGACCTTCTCTCAAGTAGATGTGTTGGAGGTAAATACTCCCTATCTGTATAGGCAGAAAGAGAATCCTACAGAGACATCTGATTTGGAGGGTGATGAAGTATTTGGTACTGACGAGTCTGAACTTGATGTGTTTGAAACAACAAAGTCATTCCAAGTTGAGACTCATGCCAAGTATGACCCCACTGAAGAGAAGGCAGGTAAGTCTAGAGCGTTGGGCTCTTATGTGAACTTCTACATTGATACTGAGGCAGCACACAAAAAGAATGGTAGTTACTACTACTACTATAGTGTTAGTCAGAAGAAGTTCCTTAAGGTAACAGAGTTGCTCAGCTATCGCCCCTATCGTGCCTTCTTCGTGGTGACTCCCGAGGAGGAGAGTCAGGTTGCTAATGCTCCTGCAAGATTGAACTTGATTATAGAGAAGGCTAATGGTGGCACTACCGAGATTGATCCCTCACAGATCGAAGGTTGGGAAGAGGATGTATACTACGACCTCATGGGTCGCCGTGTGCTGAACCCCACCAATGGAATTTACATTGTTAACGGTAAGAAAGTTGTGATTGAGTAAGGCCGCCCCCAACCCCCTCCTAAAAGAGGGGGCTGGCAGACCTCGCGAAAATGAAGAATAAACGAAATAAATGATGAATATGAAAAAGAAAATGTATATTGCACCCACCTGCGAAGTGGTAGAACTTGAGATTGTAAGCATGATTGCTGGAAGCTTCACAGAAGGCTCAGGCGAAATTGATAAAAATGATCCTAATGACCAAGGTGCCAACAAGTATCGCGGTGAGTGGGGTAACCTCTGGAACTAATCCCTGACTCTTACACTGGCTAAGTCAATAACCAGGTCGGCACATACGATGCCGACCTGGTTTGTTTTTTATTCGCCATTCGTGGTCAGATACGAGAACACTCGGCGTCACGCCGCCCCGTTGCGAGCGTAGCTATGCAACCCATTTCGTTGATTTCGTGTGAGAATTAATGGTTAGCGATGAGTGGTGAGGGTTTTTCTTTGGGAGTGTATGAGTAAAGGAGTTTAGGAGTGTAGACAATAGCTCATATCTCGCGGAGAGTTTTTATTTGTCTCACACAAAATTCACTAAAGACACAAAACTGCACGCGTTACACTTGTGCATGCCTCCGGCTGAAAACACTCGGTGACTTGCACCGCCCCAGTTGCGAGCGCAGCAATGCAACCAAATTCGTGAGTTTTGTGCTTTTCGTGTGAGCCTAATCTCCGCGATGCAAGAAGCTTGCTTCTCACCGCCCCCTTCCACACACAACTTATATCTTATGTATTATGCCAGAAAAGCTTGTAAAAGTCTCTATTTGTTAACTATATATAGCAAAATACCCCCCCCTAAGGATTTGTATATGAGATTGTTATAATTGCTGTTTGCGAGGGGGAAATAAGGGGTGGTATTGAATGGAGGATATTGAAAAATATCGTACCTTTGTCGCACAAGTGCGACTGAAAAGGGGCGATATGAAAATGGTCTGCTACGACCACATTGGATGTTTTAAGAGTAAAAAGTATTAGACTATGAGAAAAAATGTATTCCTAACCTTACTAATCGCTTTATTTAGCGTGGCTACAGCATGGGCTGAGTTTAACCCCACACCAGGAGTTAAGTATGCTTTGCAAGAGAGAACCTCCGGGCTGTATTTGGATATTCAGACATTGGGCCGCGGTAACTCGTGGGAGGGTGCCGAAAATATTAGCCTTAGCGACCAGGTTTGTGGTATCTACTTCGAGGCAGGACAATCTGGTCGTTGGAAAATGAAAAATACCAAGAATCAGTATGTATATTTGGGAAATCCTGATGACTGGAATCCAAGAATAGGAAAGAATGGAGAACCAGGTTATGAGTGGATATTCTCGGAGAGTAGCAAGGACCTTTATACTATTGCTTGTGAGGCTGGATACATACATGTGGATGACCCTGCTGCGGACGTCCCGCTGTGGAGTAGTGGAGCAACTACAAAATTGGCATTTGAACTCATTATACTCGATGCTCCTATATTGTCATACACCTTCTATATTATCGACGCCCCGCAAGGTGTGAATGTGACATACAATGGTCAAGCGATTACTGACGGTGCGACCATCGAAGGTACATTCGATAGAGCTCTCTTTGCTGCAGAGAATATTGAGGGCTACGCTTGGACTATAGAAGTAGACGAAGCAAACAAAACCGTCACCTTGGTCTACAATGAAGTTGTGGAAGGTGATGATGAACTCAATGGATACTACCACATCAGTTTCATGAATGGTGAGGTGGAGGTTCCACTATTTATCGGTTACAATACAGAGAATGATGACTGGGTAGGAGATGACCATATGGGCTATAAGATTCTTGGTAAAGGTGTTTATACCAATGAAGCAGAGGCTGATAAGGTATTCACTATTGTACCCCAAGGTGAAGGCTTGGTAATCTCTGCGCAGGGTAAGTATCTGAAGGCTATTGACTTCAATACTTGGAACCATATTCAGTTCGCTGACGAAAAGAGTGCAGCAGGTGTATATCTGTTCCACGAAACAGATCTTGCTGGTGCTTTTAAGATTCAAGGAACTGGAATGAATGATGGTGTGGGCGAACATAACAATTTCCTGCAAGTCTATAATACGGATGGAAAGTTGATTGTGGGACCTAATCCAGATACGGTAGCGCATAGCTTTAAGATTACTCCAGCAACCACCTATGCTGTAGCCGAAGGCTTGACAACCTTGTGCCTCCCCTTCAATGTGGTGTTGCCCGAAGGTGTGGTGGCATACGATATCGTCAATGCTACCGAGGAAACATTGGAGTCGGGTGAGAACCTATTGACAGAGATTGCTGTTGCCGGCGACAGCCTGTTGGCTGGCACACCCGTTGTCCTCGATGTGAAGGCTGCTACATCGCTCACCATTACCACAAACAGCAGCGGAGCTAAAGGGGCAGCGCAAGGATCTCTGCTCCGTGGTAGCTTTGTGAAGCACACCCTGGGGGTGGGGACTTCCAAGAACTATATTCTTCATGACCGCAAGTTTGAACAAGTCACCGTAACTACCGAGATGCCTGCCAACAGTTGTTGGGTGGTGACCACGATGGAAGATGAGAATGCTAATGTAGAGGATGGCCATATCATCATTGATGGATGGGAGTTTACATATACTGATGAGTTGAAAAACAATCGTATCACACTCGTTGACTGCGTAAAGGAGGGTGACCCTGACTTGACTATCGGGTCGAAATACTTCGTTAAAGGTGTAGAGAAGGAGGTTGTGGCCATCTCGCCCACCTTCTTGCATGGTAATACGACATTGGAATCTGTGACCATCCCTGCATCGATGACCAACCTTGGCTTCCGTGTGATAGAACCTATGTTCGAGGGAAGTTATGAAGGCCAGGAGGGAGACTTTGCAACATATGTTGAGGGTAAAACTCCCCCAGAAGTCTTAGACTCTGCAGGTATGCACCGCTGTTTTGTCTTTCCCGAGGATAAAGATACAGGCAAGCCCTATGTGGTGGGTAAGGACTTTGCATGGAAACTGACTTTAGATGTTACCATTGATGTTCCCGAAGGTGGTGAACATCCCAGTTTCAATCCTTGGGGATCGGCCGTTGTGTCTACCAAACCCAACTCGCTCGACGACAACTATCAGGGCTACATGCAGATCTACTTGTGGAAGGACCTCCAGCATATCGTCGTAAAGATTGACAATGCCGATGACCGCTATGCCAGCAGTATTCCCGATGAAACGGGTAATCTGTATGTTAACAAGAATTTCACATTCGAATTGGAACATGATGGCGCAGGTGGTTATCAGGCGGTAGTCTACTTTGGCAATGGCAAGGCGAAGATGTTTAACATCACTGCAACGAAGGACAATATGGTGGGTGATTTCGACCGTCTCTACTACTCATTGCCCGAAGGTATACATGTGAATGTGAAGTTTGAGAAACTTCTTACCCAAGGATTGTTCGTGGGCTGTACCAACTTGGAGGAAATCAAAGTGGATCCCGCTAATCCCACCTTCAAGAGTTGCGAGCATGGCGTGCTCTACGACAAGAACGGATTCTATGTGATGCGTATCCCTGAGGGTGAGAAAGACCATCACTTCGATATCCCCAGCAAGGTGGTGAAGTTCTATCAAGGTGCCGTGCATGGCGTGGATGCGGATATCGTGTTACACTCTAATCCTCAGATTGTTGTGGTTGAAGGACATCCTGCCCCTGCCAGGTTCTACCTCTCTCTCGATGATAAGGACACTACTATTGCAGAAGGTGAAACAGGATATGGTGGTGCACGTAACTTCACCTCGGCTAACGCCAACCACTACCAGTCTGCACGCTACAAGCGCGCTCCGCTAAAGAACAAGGATATATATGGTACCTTCATGTTGCCCTTCGCACCTACCAATGCGTTGGACAAGTATGAGTTCTTCGAACTGAAGGCTGCTTCAGGCGATTGCTTGACCTTCACTCAGGTAACAGAACTTAAAGCCAAGACCCCCTATATCTATCGTTTGAAAGAGGGTGTTGAGCCTGGAGATGACAAGGTGATGACTATGGAAAATGGTTTGGATGTGTTCGAAACTACTGATACATTCACCGTTGAACTCCTCGCGAAATTTGCCCACGATGGCGAAACCGAACTCGTTCCGTTAGGTGCTTACGTAAATGGTACTATAAAGACTTCAGATTATCCTGATAGTTACTACTATCTCTATCAGTCTAGTACAAACAAGTTCCATCGTGTGACGAATACACTTACCTATCGTCCCTACCGTTCTTTCTTCGTGTGGAATCCTAAGCAGGGTCAGGCTGCTCCTGCAAGATTGAGCTTGTATATCGAGGAGGCTGATGGTAGCACTACCGAGATTGATCCCTCACAGATCGAAGGCATGGAGGAGGAGGTATACTACGACCTCATGGGTCGCCGTGTGCTGAACCCCACGAATGGTGTGTATATTGTTAACGGTAAGAAGGTGATAGTAGAGTAAAAGAGAGGCCTCCCCCAACCCCCTCCTAAAAGAGGGGGCTGGCAGACCTCGCGAAAAGTAAAAAAGTATAAGAATTAAAAACTACTCTCTGACCCTTCCGCGATGACGGAAAGTCCCTCTTCGGGCCGACGTGAAAGAACGTCGGTTGCAACGAAGGAAGATTCATCTTCCTAGAGGAGTTCCGCTTGCGGATAAGTTGGGGAGGCTTCGATAAGATTATGAAAAAGAAAATGTATATTGCACCCAGTTGCGAAGTAGTAGAGATGGAGATGGTAAGCATGATTGCTGTAAGTGTTGGAGTTGGCGATGAGATTGGGAATGGAACAACAGAAGATGCCAACAAGCACCGCGGTGAGTGGGGTAACCTCTGGAACTAATCCCTGACTCCTACACTGGCTAAGTCAATAACCAGGTCGGCATCGTATGTGCCGACCTGGTTTGTTTTTTATTTGCCCTATTATTAGCAAAAAAACTGTACCTTTGCAAGCCGATAACAGAATAACTGAAATACAAAAAATGCAAACACTTGAGGTACAACATACGGATGATGGTTCGGCTACGCTCTTCGTGCCGGCACTTGATGAGCATTACCACTCGGTGAAGGGGGCCTACACTGAGGCTCTGCACATCTATCGCGACTGTGCCTATCTGCATGCCGCAGAGCATCATGCCAGCGAAAGACCGCTGCGACTGCTCGAGATAGGCTTCGGAACGGGACTCAATGCGGCTGTCACGGCTATGGCGGCTACTGCCCAGCGTCCGGTACACTATATCACCTTGGAGAAATACCCCGTGGAGCCTGCGCTCGTCGAGAGGTTGGGATATGAAGAACTCGTCGATGCATCGCTCTTTACAGCCATACATGCTGCACCATGGGGGCAGCCCATAGGCATCACACCGCACTTTACCCTTGAGAAGTGCTGCTGCGACTTGCTCACTACGGAACTCCCCAAGGATATCGATGTGGTGTACTTCGATGCCTTTGCTCCCGAGAAGCAGCCCGAGATGTGGGGGGAGGGGGTCTTTGCACGCATATACCAGGCCATGAGGCAGGGTGGGGTGCTCACGACCTACTGTGCCAAGGGGTGTATACGCCGCTTGCTGCAAGCTACGGGCTTCGAGGTGGAGCGACTGGCAGGACCTGTAGGGGGAAAGCGCGAGATACTGCGTGCGGTGAAGGGGTAGAGCGTTGATGTGTGTATTCTCATTTTTCCTACTCTTCAATACAATAATCGGATTATACCTACGTTCTCATATAACGTATGCGTGCGCAACAGCCAAGGCTGTACGATAACGATAACGAAAACTCGGAGTGAGACACGATATATATAGACATATCATACTATTGGCACTACTGCTGGCATCCCTCATATCTCCCCAAGGGGGGAGGGCTTTGGCCGCGATGCCTGAAAGCTCCCCCTCGGGGGGAGTTGAGGGGGCCGCCCCCGATACCGTCCGCTACGAGGTGCAGAAGACTGCGCCCGACAATGCCGAGGACCTCGAACGCAAGCCTGTAGACCTGCGTACTCCAGAGAATATCACTACAGAAACGACTTACGATGACAAGACGCATACCTATATCGTGGGTAACAAGATTGGAGACTCGTACCTGTCGGTGCCGCTGCTGATGACCCCCGAGGAATATGCCGCATGGAGCATGAAACGCTCGCTCGACGCTTACTTCCGCAACAAGAATCAGGAGGAGTTCGAAAAGGAGGGTAAGCAGGAGAAGTTTGACTTTACGAACATGCACTTTGACCTCGGCCCAGCGGAGAAGATCTTCGGTCCTGGTGGCGTACAAATCAAGACACAGGGCTCGGCAGAACTGAAGTTTGGTTTCAACCAGAAGAGCATCGACAACCCCTCGCTGCCCATGCGTAGCCGCAATACCTTCGGCTTTGACTTCGACGAGAAGATCAACCTGAGCATCAATGGTAAGGTGGGCGACAAGGTAAACCTGAACATGAATTACAACACCGAGGCGACCTTCGACTTCGACTCGAAGAAGATGAAGCTCAAGTACGACGGTAAGGAGGATGAGATCATCAAGCTCCTCGAGGCGGGTAATGTGAGCTTTCCCACCAACTCGTCGCTCATCTCGGGCGCCACATCGCTCTTCGGTATCCGTGCCGATATGCAGTTTGGCAAGCTGTCGCTGCAGACGGTGGTGTCGCAGAAGACCTCGGAGAGCAGCTCGGTGAGCTCGAAGGGAGGCAGCCAGCTGACAGAGTTTGAGATTGATGTGGTCGACTATGACGAGAACCGCCACTTCTTCTTGGCTCACTACTTCCGCGAGACCTACGACCGCAATATGGCACAGCTCCCCACCATCATGTCGGGAGTGGTCATCACACGTATGGAGCTATGGGTGACCAACAAAACCAGTAACTACGACAATCCGCGCAATGTGATTGCCTTTACCGATCTGGGTGAACCCTCGCGCATCAGCAACTCGCTGTGGAGCGCCACGGGAGAGCGCATGCCTAACAACACGGCCAACAGCCTCTACTACCAGATGGTGAACACCTATGGCGCCATACGCGACATTGACCAGGTGGGTGCCGTATTGGGAGATATTCTATCGGGTAGCACCGACTATGAGAAGGTGGCCAATGCGCGCTTGCTGAGTCAGAGCGAGTATACGCTAAACAAGTCGCTCGGCTATGTGTCGCTGAAGTCGGCACTCAAATCTGATGAGGTGCTGGCCGTAGCTTTCGAGTATACCTATGCCGGAAAGACCTACCAGGTGGGTGAGTTCTCGACCGACAAGAAGGAGGGTGACGATGCGTTGTATGTGAAGTTGCTGAAGTCGAACAGCTCATCGCCAGCCAACTTTACCTGGGACCTCATGATGAAGAATGTCTATTATCTGGGGGCCAATAGCATTACCTCGAAGGATTTCCGTCTCGACATACAGTACGAGAGCGACAGTACAGGTACCAACCTTACCTATCTGCCTGAAGGTAACCTCAAGAGCAGGACCCTCTTGCAACTGATGAACTTGGACCGACTCGATGCCAAGCAGAATGCCAATCCCAACGGATTCTACGACTATGTGGAGGGGTATACCGTGCAATCCTCTACAGGACGCATCATCTTCCCCGTGATAGAACCTTTCGGTGAGAATCTGCGTAGGGTGATAGGCAATGATGCCGTGGCGGATAAGTATGTGTTTGAAGAACTTTACGACTCTACCAAGACGACGGCTAAGCAGATTGCCGAGAAGAACAAGTTCCTCCTCACGGGTGAATATGCGGGATCGGGCGGGAATGTCATCCAGCTCGGGGCTTACAACATACCGCGCGGTTCGGTGAAGGTGACTGCTGGTGGCGTGACGCTCACCGAGAATAGCGACTACACCGTGGACTATACCATGGGTACGGTGACTATCATCAATCAAAGCATTCTCGATGCGGGAACTCCAGTGAATGTGTCGATGGAGAGCAATACTGTCTTCAATATGCAGCGTAAGACGATGCTGGGTATGAACTGGGCATATGATTTCAGTAAGGACTTCCAACTGGGTGGTACGCTCATGTACCTGAATGAGAAACCGCTTACCAGCAAGGTGTCGATGGGTGATGAACCGCTCAAGAATACGCTGTGGGGACTCAATATGGCATGGAAGCACGAGAGCCAGTGGCTCACTAATATGCTCGACTACTTGCCGGGATTGCATGTGACACAACCCTCGCGCATCAACTTTACCGCTGAGTTTGCCCAACTCATCGCCGGGGTATCTAATAAGGTGCAGGGCAGCGCCTCGTATATCGACGACTTCGAGAGTAGCGAGAGTGGCATTGACATAAAGTCGCCCAGCGCATGGATGCTCTCGGGTGTGCCCGCATCGCGCCCTGAGGCCAAGCTTACTGATAATACGCGTACGGGCATGGACCGCGCCCTCATCAACTGGTACACCATAGACCCGCTCTTCACACGCCGTAACTCATCGCTCACGCCGGCACATATCAAGAGTGACCTTGACCAGCTGTCGAACCACTATGTGCGTGAGGTGTACGAACGAGAACTCTATCCCAACAAGGAGAGCACTTATGGCGAGTCGTCGACCCTATCGGTACTGAACCTTGCCTACTATCCTGACGAGCGAGGACCCTATAACCTCGACACTAACCTTACTCCCGAGGGCAAGCTCACCAACCCCGAGCAGCGCTGGGGAGGTATCATGCGACAACTGACGACGACTGACTTTGAGAGTTCGAACATTGAGTATATCGAGTTCTGGATGCTCGACCCCTTCATCTATAATCCCAATGCTACGGGTGGTGACTTTTACATCAACCTGGGTGAGGTGTCAGAGGATGTGCTGAAGGATGGCAAGAAGTTCTACGAGAATGGTATGCCCGTGACCGAGGTGGCAGGCTCCTATGCCGAGACCCAATGGGGACGCGTGCCTACGGCGGCCAGCTTGGTATATGCCTTCGACAACAACAGCAGCAATCGTCCCAAGCAGGATGTGGGTCTCAACGGACTCAGTAGCGAAGAGGAGCGCCTATATCCTACCTATATGAACTACCTCGCTGATGTGCGTGGGGTGGTGAGTGAAGAGGTGTATCGCGCATTGGAGGCCGACCCCGCTGGTGATACCTACCACTACTACCGTGGCGACGACTATGATGAGCAGCAACTCTCCATCCTCGAGCGCTACAAGCGGTTCAACAATACCGAGGGTAACTCGCCCTCGTCGGAGAGTAGCAACCGCTATGACGAAAGTGCCAAGACGACACCCGATGTGGAGGATATCAACCAGGACTACACACTGGATGAGTATGAGAAGTACTTTGAGTACCGCGTGTCGCTGCGCCCGCAGGATATGGTCGTGGGACGCAACCATATCACCGACATGCGCACCTACCGCACCAAGTTGCGTAATGGCAATACAGAGAGTGTCAACTGGTATAAGTTCCGTGTGCCCATCGCCAGTTACGAGAGGGTAGTGGGAGGTATACGAGACTTCACCTCGCTGCGCTTCATGCGTATCTATATGACTGGCTTCAGCGAACCCGTCATCGTGCGCTTGGCTACCATGGAACTTATCCGCGGTACTTGGCGTAGCTACGACCAACCCATCTTCTCCGCTATGAACAAGGTACCCAAGGTGAGTGGTAACATGGTGGTGGCATCGGTCAATATCGAGGAGAATGGAGACCGAAAGCCCGTGAACTATACCATGCCTCCTGGCATATCGCGCGTGCTCGACCCCTCACAGCCGCAATTGCGTCAGGATAACGAGCAGGCGATGAGTCTGCAAATCACGGGGCTCGAACCCAATGAGGCGCGTGCCGTGTACAACAAGACCAACCTCGACCTGCGCAAATACGAGCATGTACAGATGTATATCCATGCCGAGAACCTCGTAGATGCTGCCAGCGAGGTGAAGGATGGTGAGATGACGGTGTTTGTGCGTCTCGGTGCTGACTATAAGAGCAACTACTACGAGTATGAGATACCCCTTACCATTACTCCTGAAGGATATTACGATGGCAATACTACCAGTGGATGCAAAGCCGTGTGGCCTGAAGATAATATGCTGGATATCGACTTTGCCAAACTCACCGAACTGAAGCGCCGTCGTAACCTCGCGATGGGTAGCGACCCCGAAGTGTCAAAGACGCAGATATACTCGGAGTTTGATGAGGATAATCCCAAGAATCGCATCAGCGTGGTGGGTAACCCCACAATCGGTAAGGTGAAGACGGTGATGGTGGGTGTGCGCAACAACTCGCGTACGACCAAGGATATCGAGGTGTGGATCAATGAACTGAGACTCACCGGGTTCAATAGCCAGGGGGGATGGGCAGCGCAGAGTACTCTCAATGTGCAGCTCTCCGATGCGGGTAGCGTGAATATGAGTGGACATGCGGAGACAGCAGGATTCGGTGGACTGGAGGAGGGCGTGAGCCAACGCCGCGTTGATGACTACTATCAGTATGCCGTGACCACGAACTTTGACCTCGGACGCTTCTTCCCGGAGAAACTCAAACTGACCTTGCCGCTCTACTACTCGTACCAGCAAGAGAAAACATCGCCACTGTATAGTCCCTTTGATACGGACCTCTACCTCGATGATATGCTGGAGACATTGCCCACTATGGAACGCGACTCGCTGGCATCGATAGCTCATCTCGTGACTACCTCGAAAAACCTGAGCTTGAGCAATGTGAAGATGAATATCACGAGCAAGAAGCCGATGCCTTATGATCCGTCAAACTTTAACTTTGGCTTCTCACATAGCGTTAAGGATAACTCGGGTAACACTACACAATATCAACATCAGCTTACCTGGCGTGCTGTAGCTGGATATACCTATGCCCCAGCAATGAAGCCCTGGCAGCCCTTCAAGGATATGAAGGGTAAGTCAAAGTGGCTCACCATACTCAAGGAGATAGGTGTCAGCCCGATTCCGCAAAGCTTTGCCTTTAATACAGAGATGAATCGTTCCTACTTTGAACTGCAAACGCGTGACTTGCAGAGCTCGTTCGGTGGCGTGGGGATACCTGTAACCTTCTCGCAGGAGTTTATGTGGAATCGTAATATGGATATTCGTTGGGATATTCTAAAATCGCTCAAAATGAACCTCAGTGCTCGTACTAATGCAGAGATTGAGGAACCCTACATGCCGGTCAATAAGGCATTGTACCCAGACGAGTATGAACTCTGGAAAGACTCTGTTCGGCATAGCTTGGCTCAAATGGGACGTGAACTCGACTATCAGCAATCGTTCAGTGCTTCGTACCAACTGCCCTTGAGCAAACTACCTATCCTTGACTGGACCTCCATGGATGCCAACTACTCGGCATCATACAACTGGGATCGTGGAGCTACACTTGCTGATGGTAGCACCTATGGTAATACCATTGCTAACCAACGCTCACTGACGGTAAATGGTAAACTCAACCTCGAGAACCTATATAATAAGGTGGACTTCCTCAAGGAGACGAATAAGAAGTTTGCCTCGGGAAAGAAGAAAACGACTACAAAGAAACCCGCAAAGAAACCGAAAAAGTTTACCAAAGAGCTGAAGATGATCCCGGATAGTACCTATACTATCAAACATGGACAGAAGAGCAAACGTGTCGAGGTGGCTTCGCGCACGAAGGAGGGTAGACCCTATAAGGTGAAGTACAAGGTCATCGATGAGAATACTATTGCTATAACGGGCTCGGATACGGCGAATGTGAAGCTTACCATCGGACCTGGGCCTGACCTTTCAGAACTGTCGTGGTACAAGGCTGCACAATATACGGCTCGGGGACTGATGCTTGTACGCAATATATCGGCTACCTATAAGAATGTATATTCGATGGGACTTCCAGGCTTTATGCCCGAAGCAAGCGGTATGCTCGGACAACAGAATGTGGGCGGACTATATGCCCCTGGATGGGACTTTGCCTTCGGATTTGCTGGCGAAGACTACTTGCAGCATGCCTTCGATAATGGCTGGTTGCTCGACAATGATAGCGTGGCCTATGCCTCTACCTCAAACGCTACCGAGGACCTTCAGATAAAGGTCGTATTGGAGCCTGCTCGCGACTTTAAGATTGATCTCAATGCCTCGTGGGTGAAGAGTAACGCCCGAAATATCCAATTTATGTATGCCGGCATGCCCGAGACTCGCACGGGTACCTTCAATATGACTACCGTCACCATAGGCTCGGCATTTGAGCGCCGTAAGGCTGCCAACGGATACCAATCGGAACGATTCAACGATTTTGTACAAAGCCTTGAGTCTATCCAGCGTCGTGTGCAGAGTCAGTACGCAGGTGCTACTTATCCTACAGGTACAGCTCTCGAAGGTATGCCCTTCGACGCGGCAAATGGTGGCGTAGGCCGCTACTCGCCCGATGTGATGATACCTGCCTTCCTCGCCACCTATGCTGGGGGAGATGCTGCTACATCGAGTCTTAATCTGTTCCCCTCAATGCTCTCTATGCTCCCTAACTGGCGACTCACCTATAGCGGATTGGGCAAGCTGGAGATGTTTAAGAAACACTTCAAGAGTGTCAACATTAACCACTCCTACAAGAGTGTATACTCGGTAGGTTCGTTCAATACCTATAGCACTTATCAAGAGTATATGAATGGCTTGGGATTCATACAGGATGTCACTACTGGTAGCCCCATACCTTCATCAATGTTCGACATCTCTGCTGTGAGCATCAACGAGCAGTTCTCACCTCTCATCGGTGTAGATGTGACCCTACTCAACAATATGACCATGAAGCTGCAGTATAACAAGAGTCGCGTGATGAACCTCAGCATGTCTGCCGTGCAACTCGTTGAGACCAACTCCGACGATATCGTCTTCGGTGTAGGCTATAAGATGACCAATGTAAAGCTCTTCGGTGTAGGCAAACGCTCTACTACAGGGGGAAAGGGGCGTGTGAGCAATGATCTCAATCTTCGTTCCGACTTCTCATGGCGCAATCAGAGTGCTCTTTGTCGAGATATCCAAGCTCTAAGCACCCAGGCTACCAGTGGTAATAAAGCTGTGAAACTATCGATCTCTGCAGACTATACCTTCTCGCGCATGCTTACGCTTAACGCCTATTTCGACCATCAGACTAACATCCCCGTAGTGTCTGCTTCGTCGTATCCCACCTCAACAAACGACTTTGGCGTGTCGCTCAAGTTTGCCCTCACGAGATAAACGAAGAGATATTGTTTCGCCAAATCATTTTTTTGCACTATCTTCGCGAACCGAACAGATTAGTTGTTGCCTTTGCTCAAAACCATAAACAAACGTGGATACCTATAAGACTATAGCAGCCCCATGCGAGGGCGTGTTTACTGAGAAGCGTAGTAAGTTCATTGCTATGGCCTTTCCCGTGACCACGCTTGACGAGATCAAGGAGCATCTGGCCGTGTGCCAGAAGCGCTACTTCGATGCTCGACACGTGTGCTATGCCTATATGCTGGGGCATGATCGCACCAACTTTCGCGCCAATGATAACGGCGAGCCCTCGGGCACAGCAGGACGACCCATACTGGGGGCAATCAATAGTCGCGAACTGACAGACATACTTGTCGTGGTGGTGCGCTACTTTGGCGGTATCAAACTGGGCACGGGTGGACTTATCGTGGCCTACAAGGCTGCTGCTGCCGAGGCACTCGACATGGCTGAGGTAGTGGAGAAGACCGTAGACCTCACGCTCGATGTCTATTTTGAATATCCCATGATGAACGATGTGATGCGCATCGTCAAGGAGGAGGAACCTACGGTGGTGGAGCAGGACTTCCAAATGGATTGCCGCTTGCGCCTTGCCATACGCGCCTCGCGCATGCCTCGACTGCGTGAACGCTACGAGCAGCTTGCCCTTGAAACTGGGCGCATACGATTGAACGATGACGCTCAATAATCCTTGATGAAACAGCGCTAAGCTGGGAAGTATCAAGATATTCTTTACACTCATTCATTGAATTTTGGTTTATATATTTGGCTATTCGCTCGGATTGATGTATCTTCGCGAATTATTTATTTTAGGTATATAAAACACATACACTATATGGACAAGAAATTTACCGAATATGGCCAGTTGAACCTCTCTGAAGTGAACAAAGAGGTACTCAAGGCTTGGGATGAGAAGGATGTGTTTGCTAAAAGCATGACCGAACGCGAAGGATGCCCTTCGTTTGTGTTCTATGAGGGTCCTCCTTCAGCAAATGGTATGCCAGGTATTCACCATGTGATGGCACGCGCCATCAAGGATATCTTCTGCAGATACAAGACGATGAAGGGGTATCAGGTGAAGCGTAAGGCTGGTTGGGATACACACGGATTGCCCGTGGAGTTGGGTGTGGAAAAGGCACTCGGCATCACCAAGGAGGATATCGGTAAGACCATCTCTGTGGCTGAGTATAACGCTGCATGCCGCAAGGATGTGATGAAATATACGAAGGAGTGGACCGACCTGACTCATAAAATGGGTTACTGGGTGGACCTCGAAGATCCCTATATCACCTACGACAATCGCTATATCGAGACTTTGTGGTGGTTGCTCAAGCAGCTCTATGGCAAGGGCCTTCTCTACAAGGGATATACCATTCAGCCTTATTCGCCTGCTGCAGGTACTGGTCTCAGCTCGCACGAGCTCAACCAGCCCGGTTGCTACCGCGATGTGAAGGATACTACCGTGATCGGTCAGTTCAAGATGAAGAACCCGAAGCCTGAGATGGCAGAGTGGGGTACACCATACTTCATCGCATGGACTACTACTCCCTGGACATTGCCCTCAAATACCGCGCTCTGCGTAGGCCCCAAGATTGACTATGTGGCTGTACAGACATACAACGCTTACTCGGGCGAGAAGATGACCGTAGTGTTGGCCAAGGCGTTGATGGGTATGCACTTCAATCCCAAGGCTGCCGAGCTGGCACTCGAGGACTACAACCCTGGCGACAAACTTGTGCCCTACAAGGTGGTGGGCGAGTACAAGGGTACCGACCTCGTGGGTATGGAATATGAGCAGTTACTCCCCTGGGTGAAGCCTGTGAGCGTTGACGAGAACGGCAACTGGCAGGATGCTTCGGACAAGGCGTTCCGCGTGATCCCCGGTGACTATGTGACAACAGAGGATGGTACGGGTATCGTACACATTGCACCTACCTTCGGTGCTGACGACGCTTTCGTGGCGCGCGCTGCGGGCATCCCCTCACTCTATATGATCAATAAGAAGGGTGAGACTAGACCCATGGTGGACCTCACTGGTAAGTTCTACCTCATGGAGGAGCTCGACGAGCAGTTCTTGAGCACCTGCGTGAACGAGGAACTCTACAAGAACTACGAAGGCCGTTGGGTGAAGAATGCTTACGATCCTCAGTTTACCGTAGATAACAAATATGACGAGAAGGCCGCTGCTGCTGCCGAGTCGCTCGATATCTTTATCTGTCTCGCGATGAAGGGTGAGAACAAGGCGTTCAAGATAGAAAAGCATGTGCACAACTATCCGCACTGCTGGCGTACCGACAAACCGGTGCTCTACTATCCGCTCGACTCATGGTTTATCCGCTCTACCGCGGTGAAGGAGCAGATGATGGAACTCAACAAGACCATCAACTGGAAGCCCGAGTCAACCGGTACAGGCCGTTTCGGCAAGTGGCTCGAGAACCTCAACGACTGGAACCTCAGCCGCTCACGCTACTGGGGTACTCCGCTGCCCATCTGGCGTAGTGAGGATGGTGAGGAGCTCTGCATCGGTTCGGTAGAGGAACTCTATAACGAAATAGAAAAGGCTATCGCTGCTGGCGTGATGACCACCAATCCCTACAAGGAGATGGGCTTCGAGCCGGGCGTATATAATAAGGAGAACTACGACAAGATTGACCTACACCGCCCCTATGTGGATGATATCTTCTTGGTGTCGTCGACCGGTAAGGTGATGAAGCGTGAGACTGACCTCATCGATGTGTGGTTTGACTCAGGTGCTATGCCTTTCGCTCAGCTGCACTATCCGTTCGAGAACAAGGAGATCGTAGATAACAATACTGTATATCCTGCCGACTTCATCGCTGAGGGTGTGGACCAGACCCGTGGATGGTTCTTCACACTGCATGCTATCTCTACCATGGTCAAGGGTAGCGTAGCTTACAAGGCTGTCATCTCTAACGGTCTCGTGCTCGACAAGAACGGCAACAAGATGTCGAAGCGTCTGGGCAATGCCGTTGACCCCTTCGGTGCTATCGAGAAGTATGGTAGCGACCCCTTGCGCTGGTACATGATCACTAACTCTTCACCTTGGGATAACCTCAAGTTTGACGAGGAGGGTGTGATGGAGGTTACCCGTAAGTTCTTCGGTACCTTGCACAATACCTATAAGTTCTTCGCTCCCTATGCTAACCTCGATGGTTTCTGCTATGGTGAGCAGGAGATCCCCGTGAGCGAGCGCCCCGAGATCGATCGTTGGATCATCTCTGAACTCAATACCTTGGTGAAGAATGTAGATGCTTGCTACACTGAGTATGAGCCCACACGCGCTGGCCGCTTGATCAATGACTTTGTGAACGACAACCTCTCTAACTGGTATGTGCGTCTCTGCCGCAAGCGTTTCTGGGGTGCTGGTTACACCGAGGATAAGTTGGCTGCATACCAGACTCTCTATGTATGCTTGGAGACCGTAGCCAAGTTGATGGCTCCTATCGCTCCGTTCTATGCCGATAAGTTATACATGGACCTCGTGCGCACTACTGGTCGCGACACTGTGGTTTCGGTACACTTGGCACAGTTCCCCGTATGCGATGAGGCACTCGTGGATAAGGAACTTGAGGTGCGCATGGAGATGGCTCAGAAGGTGTCTTCTATGGGCTTGGCATTGCGTAAGAAGGTGAACATCATCGTGAAGCAGCCTCTGCAGAAGCTCATGATTCCTGTAGATGCAGAGATGAAGGCTCGCCTCGAGGCCGTGAAGCCGCTCATCATGAATGAGGTGAATGTGAAGGAAATCGACTTCGTAGAGGGCGCATCGGACATTCTCGTGAAGAAGGTGAAATGCAACTTCAAAATCTTGGGTAAGAAGTTTGGTGCACTCATGAAGCAGGTGGCTGCTGCCGTGACCGCTATGAGCCAGGAGCAGATTGCCGAGTTGGAGAGCGCTGGTCGCCTTACTCTTGATCTCAACGGTACTCCTGCCGAGATTGAGGCTGGTGAGGTAGAAATCTATAGCGAGGATATCCCCGGTTGGGTAGTGGCCAACGAGGGTGTACTCACCGTAGCACTCGATGTTACCGTGACTGATGAGTTGCGTCGTGAGGGTGTAGCCCGTGAACTTGTGAGCAAGATTCAGAACATCCGTAAGTCAAGCGGATTCGAGATCTCTGACCGTATTGCCGTGACCTTGACCAGCAACGAGAACAGCGATGCTGCCATCGAGGAGCACAAGGCGTACATCTGCAATCAGGTGTTGGCCGATAGCCTTACCATCGGTGAGGTTGCTGAAGGCACAGCACTTGAGTTTGACGGATTTACCCTGCAAGCAGCAGTAGAAAAAGTATAATTCTTTAATATTAACATATAGGTTAGGGCTTTGGCCCTAACCCCCTAAAACAACTTAAAACTATGTCAGAAAAAACACGGTACACTGATGAGGAATTGGAAGAATTCCGCGCAATCATTATGGAGAAATTGGAGTTGGCTCAACGCGACTACGACAACCTGAAGGGTTCGTTGACTAATCGTGACAACAATACCGATCACGATACGGCTCCCACATACAAGATTCTGGAGGAGGGTGCCAACACGCTCTCTAAGGAAGAAACCATGCGTTTGGCACAGCGTCAGATGAAGTTTATACAAAGCCTGCAGGCAGCACTCGTGCGTATTGAGAACAAAACCTACGGTATCTGCCGTGAGACTGGCAAGCTCATCCCTGCCGGTCGCCTTCGTGCCGTACCTCACGCTACATTGAGCATCGAGGCCAAGCAGGCGCAGAAGAAGTAATATTAATGAAGAAAAAACTATTTGAAGGGCGTATGGTTGCGCTGATCGTAGCCATAGCCCTTATCATTGACCAAGTAATAAAACTGTCGGTGAAGTTGGGTATGCGTCTATACGAAAGTATCCACATCACCGATTGGTTTTACATCTATTTTACCGAAAACCCGGGCATGGCGTTCGGCATGGAGATATTCGGGAAACTCTTCCTGACACTCTTCCGTATCGTTGCCATCGGTTGTTTTGTGTACTATGTATACAAGATACGCGGTAAGGGTTTCCCGCGAGGGTATCTCGTGTGTGTAGCACTTATCATCGCTGGCGCTGCGGGCAATGTTATTGATTGTGTGTTTTATGGACCGCTCTTCTCGGAGAGCACACCCTATGCTGTGTCGCAGTTAGTGCCGTGGGGTGAGGGGTATGCGCCTATGCTCAAGGGAAAGGTGGTTGACATGTTCTATTTCCCCTTGGTGGAGTGGAATTGGCCCGGCTGGATTCCCTTTATAGGTGGCAATCATTTTATATTCTTTAGCCCTATCTTTAACTTTGCCGATGCATGCATCAGTTGTGGCGTGGTAGCCATCTTGCTCTTCTATAGCAGATGTATGAACTGGGGTATGGAGGGACCAGAAAGTGAAAGTGTCGTTGTCCATGAAAAGAAATCTTGTAAATAGATTACTCCTCTCTGTTGTCGTAACTTTGCTGGCTGCATGTTCTAATCAACAGGCAGAGGTGCTTCCTACAGCAAAGCTTGAAGCTGTGCTTTATGACTACCATTTGACGCAAGTACTTGTGAGTGATCTACCCTCAAATCAGCGTTATAAGAAGGAACTCTATTTTAATTATGTGTACGACAAACATGGGGTAACGAAGGCTGAGATTGACTCTTCGTTGGTCTATTATGCTCGTAAACCTGAAGGATTGGCAGAGGTGTATGCCCATCTTTCTGATCGTATCAAAGCTGATATTCAGCGCATCACTGATGAGGATAAGCCCCTGAAAACTCGCACGGCAGTCGCTGTTGTGGGTGACTCCGTAGACCTATGGTACGATACTCCCTTCGTACAGATGAGTTCTTCGCCCTTGGGTAATAATCGATATGTCTTTACTATTCCTACGGATACGAACTTCAAAGCTGGCGATCGTCTCACATGGAACGGAAAGGCTATATTCCTACAGAGTGGGATAGACTCGTTACACAAGTATTTGCATCTAAATCTGACGGTGAAATACATGAACGACTCTATAGTGAGTGCTGATACGCTCTTGTGCGCTTCGGGAAACTTCTCAATCGAGGTGGTGGATGGTGAGGTAGTAAAGAGTGTAAAAGGTGAGGCTTATTTGAAAGGTCGTGACGACAATGAACAACTACTTATTGTATCTCCTTCACTTTTGCGCTCTCGTCAAGCAGAACATATCAACTCACTTCGTGTTGATGATAATATTGACAATAAATAAGGGTTTGATAGATTCTATGTCACGCTACTGTTCGCACACTCTAATTCTTCCTGATGAAAATCGTCTTGATAACTTTGTTGTTGAGGTCGATGGATGTGTGACTACCTATTATCCTTTTACGGGTGAGGTGCATTCTACTATCTATGTGGATCAGCCCATACTTATCAGTTATCGTCCCGACTTGGAGGGAAAGACTCTCTCTCTCTCTCTGCTTGCTTGGGCATTGCATAGTACTGAATATGGCAATACCGTCATGTATGCCTATCGTCTTGTTCCTTGCCCATCATGTGTGGGCAATCGTTTTACGATGATAAGACTATAGCTTGATGATACAGGCATTTAGTGATTCTACTCCCTCCGGCGGAATTCTGCACAGGTGATAGCTGTGGCAATCGCTACATTGAGCGATTCGGAGGTGGTGCTGCCTTCGGGGAAATTAGGGATAAATAGCTTATGGCTAACCATCTTATGTATCTCTTCACTAATGCCATTTCCCTCGTTGCCCATAATAATGATGCCATTTCTCGTAAGAGATTCCTTGTATATGTTTTTGCCTTCAAGGAAGGTTCCGTAGATGGGAAGTGAAGGGGATTTTGTACGAATTTCATGTATAAAATCGGACAATTCGACATAGTGCATCTGTACACGGGAAATAGCTCCCATTGAGGCTTGTACGGTCTTTGGACTATAGGCGTCAGTAGTGCCTATTGAACAGAAAATATGACGAATGCCAAACCAATCTGCTACACGAATAATGGTGCCTAAGTTGCCTGGGTCTTGTACATCGTCGAGAGCTAAGCATAGCTCATTAGTGGCAATATCGAATGGTGTGGGATATGCAGGTAGCTCAAATAGAGCAAGGATCTCTTGGGGAGTCTTGAGAAAACTTGCCTTGCGCAATTCTTCGCGAGTGACTTCAATAATTTCAGTTGCGCGTACTTCGGGGTGTTGGGTAATCCAAGTAGATTCTGCAACGATGAGTCGGCAAGTAAAGTAGGGAAGAAGGTCGCCTACTACCTTGGGACCTTCGGCTACGAAAAGTTGTTCCTCACGACGTTTCTTCTTTTGTTCGAGCGATTGTATGAGTTTTATTTTGGCTTTGCTTAGCATAGATTATAAGAATTATATGACATTGTTCGTTAAAAAACGATGCAAACTTACATAAAAAACGAGAAATTTTGCGTAAGTTTGCAAGATTATTTGTGATAACTTGCATAGCGAGTATATGGTATGAAGATAATGGGTGTGAACAAGAGCAAAATAACGAGTTTAATTGTGATGATGACCATGGTGTTGTCGTCATGCTCAGTGTCACGCTATTTGCCCGAGAGTTCCTATCTGCTCGATGAGGTCAAGGTTATCTCTGAGGAGAACCCTAAAGTGGTATCTTCCCTTAAGTCAAAAGTCCGCCAGCGTCCCAATATTCGTACATTCGGATTGTTTCGCTTGCCATTAGGTTTATACAATCTTTCTGGCAAAAGGGATAACATCATCAATCGTACATTACGTAATGTAGGAGAAGCTCCACGAGTATATGATGAGTTGTTGACACAAAAGAGTTGTGAGGTGATGGAGCAGGCATTGGTAAACCAGGGATACTTGAAAGCTAAGGTGGAGTCGGAAACCTCATATCAAAATCGTAAGGCTAAGGTAAAGTATTATGCTCACCCAGGAAAACGGTATGAGGTTTCTTCCGTGCGCTATTTATGTATGGACTCTGTGATGTTGGGTTATGTGCTTGCTGACTCTGTTAGTTCGGGAATTAAGGTGGGTATGCCCTTTGACGCTAATGTGCTGAATAGTGAACGCTCGCGTCTTGCCCAACTGCTGCAGAGTAAGGGGTATTATGGATATAAGAAGGATTATATTACCTATTTCGCTGATACAGCTCGTAACTCGACTGATGTGTCGCTCATGGTCCGTGTGCGTTCAAATATGGTCACTGGAGAGGGGGAAGACGGTACACCAACGTATAAGTCTTGGAGGAGATATAGCATAGGAAAGGTAAAATATTTGATGTATCCCTCTTCGTTTGCTTATCAGCCGATGTATGTGTTCCCTGATACGGCTTGCGTAGGAGACGAGCATTTCTTGTATGAGAATAGACCTCAGTTTCGTTTTTCTACCGTGCGGTATGCCTCGCATATTGCTCCAAGTACGGTATATGACATTAATAATGTGAAGAAGTCGTATATGTCGTATGGACGATTGGGAGCGCTGAAATATACGAATATTAATTTTGTGGAAACTGCAGATAGCGTCTTGGATTGTTATATTACGCTAAATCCTGCCAAAAAGGTATCGATGAGTACAGAGGTGGATTTTACAAATACAGCTGGTGATGTGGGAGCTTCTGCGGCTTTGTCTTTTACTCATCGAAACTTATTTCATGGATCGGAAACTTTTACCTTAAAGTTGCGCGGAGCTTATGAAAATATCACACATCTAACGGATTATGAGTCCAGTAAGTTCCTTGAGTATGGTGTGGATATGGGGCTTAACTTCCCCCGTTTCATTGTGCCCTTTGTGCCCGATGATGTGCAACGCCGCAGCATGGCTACTACACAACTTGACTTGCAGTATAATGCGCAGACTCGTCCCGAGTTTGATCGCAATGTGTTCTCTGCATCGTGGAGTTACTTGTGGAACAGCAAGCTGCAGATGCGCCATAGATTAGA
Organism: Bacteroidaceae bacterium; assembly: GCA_045612925.1. Taxonomy (GTDB): domain Bacteria; phylum Bacteroidota; class Bacteroidia; order Bacteroidales; family Bacteroidaceae; genus UBA1189. The sequence continues at coordinate 36,090 of JAZKZX010000051.1, read as the reverse complement.
TTTGGTGGGAGTGAACTTCGTGTCGGTGCCTCGTAAGGATCAGTATTTTATTAACCACTATCTGGATCAGTACAATAGTAAGAACTCTATAATGAAGTTTAACTATGAAGATCTTTTTATCTTCCGCACTGGATATGATTTCTATTATACCTCGCCCAATGCAGGTGTAACGAAGGACTATTTCGATATTTCCCATTCGGTGCGTGCCAGTGTGGAAACCTCGGGAAACCTTCTCCAGTTGATGTCAAGTGCGTTTAAGTTGGACAAAGATTCTATTGGTCAATATCATATTTTCGGTTTGGCATATGCTCAATATCTGAAGACGGACTTTGCATGGACGATGAACATGAATCTTGGTCGTCGCAATCATGTACTGTTCCATGTAGAGACAGGCGTAGCCTATCCCTATGGTAATTCTCGAATGCTCCCCTTTGAGAAACGATACTATGCTGGCGGTGCCAATGGCGTGCGTGGTTGGGCTGTGCGTGGATTGGGACCTGGGCGTTATGTGAGTCGCAATGGAACGATTGACTATATCAACCAATCGGGTGATATCAAACTCGACTTGAGTTTGGAATATCGTATGCACATGTTCTGGAAGCTCGATGGGGCAGTGTTTGTTGATGCAGGTAATATATGGACCATGTATGACTACGATGACCAGCCAGGAGGTGTGTTCTTATGGAATGAGTTCTACAAGCAAATTGCTGTATCTTATGGCGCGGGTATACGCCTTGATTTAAATTTCCTTGTATTGCGTCTTGATGCAGCAATGAAGGCTGTTAATCCAGTGTATAGCAATGGTCCATTACGCTATCCTATTGTCCGCCCTCAGTTTGGACGGGATTTTGCGTGGCACTTTGCTGTAGGATACCCATTCTAAGGTATGGCGGAATAGATGAAACAATAAATGAATAAAAAACGAAACACTATATGAAACTAAATTTTATATGTCTCGCTAGCGGAAGCAGTGGCAACTGTTTCTACTTAGGCACCGACAATTATGGCATCCTCATTGATGCTGGTATACCGGTGCGTACCATCAAGAATGGTCTTAAGGATGCCGGACTTTCGTTCGATTCTATCATGGGAGTCTTTGTTACGCACGATCATGCTGATCATATCAAGTCGCTCGGAACCCTTGGAGAACGATATAATATCCCCATCTATGCTACTCGTGAGACCCATGTGGGCATCAATCGTAACTACTGTATGACGCAGAAATTGGTGTCGTGCATGCGCTATGTGGAGAAGGAGGAGACTCATCGACTGCGCGACTTCCGTATCACTCCCTTCGAGGTGCCTCACGATGGCAATGACAATGTGGGTTATCTTGTTGAGTGCGATAGCAAGGTGTTCTGCTTTATCACCGACCTCGGTCACATCACTGACACTGTGGCGGAGTATATTGCCCGTGCGAACTATCTAGTCATCGAGGCCAATTACGATGAGGAAATGCTGGCTCACGGACCTTATCCGCAGTATCTTAAAGAACGTATCATGGGGCCTAATGGCCACTTGAGCAATAAGACCACAGCAAAGTTTCTCGCTGCCAACCTCACCGAACATCTTAAGTACATATGGTTATGTCACTTGAGTCGCGAGAACAACCACCCCGAGCTTGCATATAAGACTGTAGAGTGGGAGCTTCGCGGAGTGGGTATCATTCCTGGTAAGGATCTCTACCTTGCTGCGCTGAAGCGTACCACCCCTTCAGATTTGTTTGTGTTTGAATAATCCGTTGTAAGTAAAAAAACTATAATATATTATGGAAAAGAAAGCATTGTATGGCATGGGAGTAGCCCTGGTTACTCCGTTCGATATCAATGGTATGGTCGATTATGAGGCGCTCGGTCGCCTGGTCGATTATCAAATCGACAGTCGTGCCGATTTCCTATGTGTGCTCGGCACCACTGCAGAGACCCCTACACTCGACCCCGAGGAACAGCTTGCCGTGCGCAATACCGTGGTGGAGCGCAATGCGGGACGCCTGCCTATCCTGCTCGGTTGTGGTGGCAATTGCACCCGTAACATCGTAAACAAGCTTGAGAAGGACAAGATGGACGATGTTGATGCCATCCTCACTGTTGTTCCCTATTACAATAAGCCCACACAAGCAGGTATGTATGCCCACTTTAAAGCTATCTCAGAGGCTACCGACCTGCCCATCATACTGTACAATGTGCCAGGCCGTACGGGAGTGAACATGCTCCCCGAGACAACCCTTCGCTTGGCTGCCGACTGTAAGAATGTGGTGGGAATCAAAGAGGCTTCGGGAAATATTGAGCAGATCGAGAATATTCTTCGCAACCGCCCCGCAGGCTTTAAGGTCTTCTCAGGTGACGACGGTATCACCCTTCCGCTCATCAAGAGCGGTGCCGATGGCGTGATTTCTGTCATTGGCAATGCCTATGCTGCCGAGTTCGCCGAGATGGTACACTTGGCACAGGCTGGCGACCATGCAGCTGCCGAGGCTATCGACAAGCGCTTGACAGAGCTGTATCGCCTTATTTTCGTCGATGGCAACCCTGCCGGTATCAAGGTGGTGATGGAACTTCGCGGCATGTTGAAGAATGTGCTTCGCCTTCCCCTCGTGCCCGCCACCAAGGCCACTTGCGAGAAGATTGCTGCTGCCCTGCTCTAAATAAAGGGTAGGAGAGCGTGTAGTATGTACACGACACGAAAAAAGAAAGAGAAGATATCTTCTCTTTTTCTTTATCACCTTATCCCTCCAGCAAGTCGGGTCTCAGGCGTTGCGTGCGTTCCAATGATTGCTGGAACTCCCATTCGCGAATCTTCGCTTCGTGCCCTGAAAGCAACACATCGGGTACTCGCCATCCCTTGTACTCGGCTGGGCGGGTATATACGGGTGGAGCCAGCAGGTTGTCCTGGAACGAGTCTGACAATGCCGACTGCTCATCGCTGATGACTCCCGGTATGATGCGCACTAGGCTATCGGCCATGACCGCAGCTGCCAGTTCGCCTCCGGTAAGTACATAGTCGCCTATGCTCACCTCCTTGGTGATGAGATGCTCGCGTATGCGGTAGTCTATGCCTTTGAAGTGTCCGCAGAGGATGATGATGTTCTCATACATCGACATGGTGTTGGCCATCTTCTGGTTCCACTGCTCTCCGTCGGGAGAGGTGTATATGACCTCGTCGTAGTGTCGTTCGCTCTTGAGCTTAGTGATGAGGTTGTCTATAGGCTCAATCTTCATCACCATGCCAGCACATCCTCCGAAGGGATAGTCGTCCGTGCGGCGGTGCTTGTCGGTGGTGTAGTCGCGTATGTTGTGTATTACGATATCGGCGAGCCCCTTCTTCTTGGCGCGCGCCATGATGGAGCAGTCAAAGAACCCCTCAATCATCTCGGGAAGTACAGTGAGTATATCAATGCGCATGATTTTGATTTATGTTATGATTTATGATTTTAGATTTATGAGCATCTTTGCCATCTGGATTGTAGTTTCCATTTTTTTTGTTTTTCTCCTTCGTCAAAAAGTTAATAGCAAGAGTCTCAACTTATTGCTGTTACACTTTCCTCCTCATATGCATATCCTTGGGCATAATCCATAGGCACAGTCTGAAGTATATTTCCCAATAGGGGCGTATGAGGTCAAATAGTACGGTTGATAAATAATACCTTCTCTCGCAAAGGTCTCGCGTTGTCAGGTGTATCATCAGTATGCGGCATCCGATATAGATAAGTAATGCTATAGACGTTACTGCTATGAGCCACCATTCCTGTAGGGCGATACCTATTGACATTCCCATAATAGCGACGATGTAGAAGAGTACTCGTGTGATGGTGTCGGCTTTGAGCAGATGAAGTGCCATGCCCCTCATCTTGCGTCGGGTAAAGAGGCGTATTAGTCTATCCCTCTTCCAGGCTGCTGCACTCTGTAATGTGCAACGTACCACCGACTCTGCACTAATGTCTGCTGCTATGCGTTGGGGTGCGATGTGCTCATTCACGAAGAGATCGTCCTCACCACGCTCCATGTCCAGATGTCGGCTGTATCCCTTGTGGGTGAAGAATAGTTCGCGTCGGTATGCCATGTTGCGTCCTATACCCATAAATCCCTTTCCACATAGAGTAAGTCCAAGCATACGCAACTGCTGCATCAGTATGTCATACATGTAGCACAGGTTGGCAAATCCCTCTTTGCATTCATAATTACTATATGCCAGTACTACATCTGTGGTATTTGTGCAATGTCGAGCCAATCGTGCTAACCATTGGTCGCTCACCGGGTAGCAGTCAGCTTCGGTGAATACTACCCATTCGTTCTTGGCAGCCTTGATGCCCAAAGTGAGTGCCAACTTCTTGTGGCTCACATAGCGTATGCTATCTGATGTATGGGTCATGTATAAGTTTGGATAGTTGTGTGAGAGTCTTTCGACTACCTCCTTTGTGTCGTCTTGAGAGTTGTCATCCACTACGATCACCTCAAAGTTAGGGTAGTCTTGCTCCAGTATACGTGGTAAATTCTTTGCCAGTTGTTCCGCTTGGTCAGCAGCTGCGATGATAACTGACATTCCTGGTTGCTCTTTCGACGGAGCTACCCTCCCTTTTCGTTCTGCCACACATCGACGATGTGGAGCGTAATATATAACGAACAGAGACACTAACTGTATGATTGCCATCCCCCCGATAACAACTCCAACGAGATATTCCACAAGCGACGTAAGCATATTTTCCATTTTGAAATACAAAGATACAACAAGCCGTGAGGAGAACAAAATAAACTTGTTGGTTTTTTATCCTGAGTCGTTGTGTATTTTTACACTCCGAAACAATTGAAAGAAATCGCGCAAGGCGAGCAAAAAAATAAGTTTAGTCGCATTTCCCCAAGTTGAAACTAAGTTTGCTTTCCCCTCTGCTTATTAGGCATGTAAGCAAGATAGTCTCCTACTACCCTTCACGACACTCTTACGAGCTCGATCTCGAAGATGAGGGTAGAGTGCTTGGGGGATGCCGGCTACGCTCATAGTACCATAGCCTACCTCTGCGGGAGCCGAATGCAGTTTAGTTTTCAACTTTCAATATTGAAATTTTAATCCCCTTCCCCTCATATTTCGTTCGGTAGGTTGGATAAGTGAAAATGTTTTCCTACATTTGCGGAGAGAACCGGTTGCGGCTCGGTCGACCATTGGCCCCTTGTATGCGGCAGCGTGATACTCAAAAAAAAGTGAGATATTCAAAAAAAGAACTAACGAATCAATAACTATAAAATAGAACAACGATGAAAAGCAGATTTGTAGCAGCCGCATTGGCTTTTTTCTTTGGTGCTTTTGGTGCACACAAGTTTTATCTGAACAAGAGTGGTCAGGGATTCCTTTACCTCATCTTCTGTTGGACTTATATCCCTGCCATCATCTCCTTCATTGAGGCTATCGGCTTTCTGATACAGAGTGATGACAAGTTCCTGGAAAAGTATTGTGCTGAGTGGCTTGAGGAGGAGAAGATACGCCAATACGAACTTCGTAGAGCACAGCAGGATGCTGAGCTTGTTGCAGAGTATGTTGCTGAGCCTGTTGCTAAGCCAAAGTTAAAACTCCTGACAAAAGCTGAAGCAAAAAGTTTAAAAATCGATAACGGAATGTTGACTATCCCTGAAGGGGTGGGAGAGATAGAAGAAAGAGCATTTGAAAACAACCTTGAAATAACAGATGTATATTTCCCTGAAAGTTTAAAGATAATTGGATATGGTGCATTCCGTGGATGTAAAAATCTTTCTTACGCTAGTTTCTCTGAAGGATTAATAGAGATTAAAGACTCCGCGTTCAGTAGATGTAAACTTTCTATCGATCTTACCCTACCTGATAGTTTGAAGTATATTGGATCAGATGCTTTTGAGTATACAGATATTTCTTATGTTGATCTTCCTAAAGGTGTCAGAACTATAGAGTCTGGAACATTTACCTCGTGTGAGCGTTTGAAAAGAGTTTATTTTGGGGAGGTTGTTACAATATGCGATGGTGCATTTGATTCATGTTCTAGATTAGAGGAGGTCGAATTCCCTGAAACGCTGCGTGATATTGAAAGCAAAGCATTTTCCTGGTGTACAAATCTGACAAAAGTAACATTTACTGGCAGGTATATCGACTCTGTAGCAGATGATACATTTGATTTCTGTAATAAACTTGAAAGCATTGTTGTGCCGTCAGACAGGTTGGATCATTATATCGAACAACTGCCCGGAGTATATTGTGGCCGCATTCAAGGAGAATGACCGTATAACAAGCATCAGGCTAAAAGCCAAGTACGCACCATCGTCCGATTCCTTGGCGAGCCGTGATAGAAGATATGAGCGATGAGCAGGCCTGCTCATCGCTCATTATTAATCATTCCTCGTTCACCCTTAACCTTTCACCCTTCACCTTTAACCCTTAACCCTTAACCCATTCCCTTCACGACACTCCTACGAGCTCGATCTCGAAGATGAGGGTAGAGTGCTTGGGGATGCCAGCTACGCTCATGGCACCGTAGCCTACCTCTGCGGGGACATAGATACGCCACTTGTCGCCCGGGCACATCTGCGTGAGGGCTATCTGCCAGCCGGTGATGAGGCCGGCAAGGCGGAAGGCGCCGGGGTAGCCCTGCTGGGTGTTGTCGTCGAACACCTTGCCATTGATGAGCATGCCCTTGTAGTATACAGACACGATGCTGCGGATGCTGGCTCTGTTGCCTGTGCCCGATTGCAGTACCTCGTACAGCACGCCCTGGGCGGTGGTGTGCACGCCTGCCTCGGTGGCCTTCTGTCGTAGAAAGGCTTTGTTCTCTTCTTTGTAGTCGTTCTTTGCCATATAGTGTGTGTTGATTAATATAGGTGCAAAAGTAGTGTACTTATCGCACACTGCCAAATGTTTTGGGTATTCGGTTGCTGATTCGTTGCTCCTTCGCGTCGGCGCTGGAAAAAATATTCAAGCAAGCTTGATATTATTTGCTCGCTTCTTCGTACCTTTGCGGAGAGATAAGGAATCGATAACTCAAAAAAGACTATTGCAATGAAACAACAGATCAGTACTGCAGCTGCTCCGGCAGCTATCGGACCCTACAGCCAGGCTATCGAGGCCAATGGCATCGTATTCGTAAGTGGTCAGCTCCCCATCGACCCCGCTACAGGCGCTTTTGCTGAGGGTGGCATCAAGGAGCTCACCCGTCAGTCGCTCACCAACATGAAGGCTATCCTTGCCGAGACAGGCCTCACCATGGCCAATGTGGTGAAGACAACCGTATTCCTTGCCGATATGGCAGACTTTGCCGAGATGAACGAGGTGTATGCTTCGTTCTTTGAGGGTGTATGTCCCGCTCGCTCTGCTGTGGCGGTGAAAACACTGCCTAAGGAGGCACGCGTGGAAATAGAGTGCATCGCTGTGCGATAAGTGGAGCATAGAGCACACAAGGAGTGTCGCTAATGGGATGTCGCATCTTGGGGCTTGACCTCACAGATGCGATTTTCGTACATGTACCATAGGTGTCCTTCAACATGGGCGTGTCCCATGGCACGTAGTTGGCGCATATAATTGCTCACCTGCTGGTGATGCTCTTTGCGCTCGCGGGCAAACTTGAAGTCGACGACGATGATGCGATTACCATCGCGCATGACGCGGTCGGGGCGCATGTGACTCACCATACCTTGCTCGTCGCGATAGAGAATGGTGCACTCGGTGTATAACTCATAGCGGCCCGAGAACCACTCGGAGGCTTGAGGCTGAGCAAGGGCACGCTGTACAAGTCGCTCGATGGAGGACTGTGCCGTGGAGGCGATGAGACCATCGCGCACCATTCGGGCAATGGCACCGGGCACATCGGTGGCGGTGTTTATCATGGAGAATAGCTCGTGAAGCACTAGGCCACGATCTATATAGGAGGGTGTGGCTGGGGTGTCCTGAAGAGTGATGGAGGTTTCGGAATGCGACGATGCGATGAAGCGCTTGGATTGGTTGGATTGGCGGAAGCGTGACGTAGGATTCTCGGAGCACATCGACATATGTAGCACACGGGGGCGCATCTCGAGGGGATTGGGAGAGGTGTTGGTTGCGGTGGATGTGTTCGGGGGTGTGGGAAGGGATAGGCTGCCATACTCAAGCACACCAGTGTCGCTCGTACCAAGGGCGCAGGTGATGAGTTGTGCTACATTGGCTATGGAGGTGTCTTTCTTGAGGGTGCTGTCGGATTTGCTCTTGAGGATGATGAGATTACATTTTGGACGCGTGAGGGCAACATAGAGGAGGTTGTAGCTGTCGACAACCTGCTGCAGGTATTCTTCGTGGTACTCGTCAGCGAATGCCGAGAGTTTCATCTTTTTACCATAGGGTATGGGGTTAGTGGCGAGCGGCGTGTAGGATGAGTTGTCGGTCGATACCCAGAGGATGTCGTCGTATTTGTTGAGGTTCCACTCGCAGAAAGGAACGATGACAGTGTGAAACTCGAGTCCCTTAGATTTGTGTATGGTCATGGCTTCTATACCATCGGCTCCTCCCGAGGGGATAGCACTGCTCTTGAGGTCGGTGTCCCAATACTGGAGTAGTTCTTTGATGCCGCCACTTTGCTGGGCGCAAAACTGCGATATGTGGTCAAAGAAGGTGAGCAGGTATCCATCCTCGCCTTGGATGAGGTGGAGCTGCAGTATGCGGTATAGATGTTCGAGAAGTTCGTAAAGAGGGTGCTGCTGCAATTGGGAACGCTGTTCGACAAGGGCGGAAGGAAGACCATAAAGGGGGGCTCTTAGGACGAGAATATCTGCCATGGACATGTCGTCGGAAAGCACATGGCGGTGATAGTTCACCGCAACTTGTAGTAACGATACGCTATGCTTGCTATCGGCAATCCAACGCAGGGTATCAATGAGCATGTTGGTGGCTATGGAGGCATCAAGGCGGTAGGCCTCGGAGGAGAATATGTGTATATAGGGAGCATGTAAGGAGATGTAGTCAACAATCTGCTGGATGTGCCTGTTGTTGCGCATGAGTAAGGCTATGTCACCTTCGCTGATTCCCGAGGCTATTAGCTCTTGAATGGTATTGAGCACTTGACGGCACATGGCGGTGCTGGGGCTTTCACCTTCGTCGTGTATAACATCTGCAACACGCACGTACCCCTCGTGTTTATCTTTGTGCTCTTGTTCAACATCGCTATAAGCATGGAGGAGGGGAGCAGAGTGGGCATCGCCAAGGAGGTCGGCAAGTAGGGTGTTGCACCTACTGAAGAGGTGGTTGTTGAAGGTGACAATCTGTCGCATGCTTCGGCGATTCATTGATAGCTTGTGGGCTTCGTGCGGTGTATATGCTCCGAGCTCGTGGTGTACCTCACCATTGAGGATGCGCCAATCACTACCACGCCAACGGTAAATAGCTTGCTTGACATCGCCCACGAGCATGCTTTCGTTGCCACCCGAGAGCCCTTCGCGAAGGATGTGGAGAAAGTTGTTCCACTGCATGCGAGAGGTGTCTTGAAACTCGTCAATCATGATGTGGCGAATGTAGTAGCCTAACTTCTCGAACACGAAGGAACTATCTCCCGTCTGCATCTGGCTGAGCATGTGGCAGGTGTCGGCTAGGAGAAATCGATTCTCGTCACGGTTGAGTTGAAGGATTCGGTCATGGATGACATTGATGAGCTGCAGTTGGTAGAGATGGCGTTGCACGAGGTCGCATGTGTTGATGGCAATCTCCTCTTGTTGGCGAAGTTGCTCTGTGGCATTTAGTAATGGCATTAGTGTGCTTGAGGCTAAGGCGACGATTTCTGCTCGTCGGGGCGATTTGGCTGTGGCCCACGCCTCAGGGCTAAGGCTAGCATGAGTGGCGTTGGCGCCAAATTGGGTAGTATACCTCTCGTTGCGTAGACTTAGGAAGTAGCTGCATACGCCTTTCTTTCCGCCTTTGATGTCTTCAACAGAGAGTGAGTGCTGTGTAAGTTCACTAAAGAAACGGTCGGCTTGAGCAACGATGGACTTCAATGCTCGAGAACGTTCTTGGCTTAGTTGTTGACGAAGGGTACTGATGATGTTGGTATCGTTCAACTGAGTACGAAGTTGGCCGGCGCGCTGCTGGTAAACTTCATTGTGGATGTTGCGGGCAAACTTTTTCAGGCTATTAGTAATATTCCAATTTTTGCCTTCGTCAATCTCGCTTCCAATGTAGCTGACAATCCATTGCAGTGTTGGGTCGTCGGCAGATAACTCGCGCAGCAATAGATCGATACCCTCGCTAATCACACGTTTTTGGTCGAGTTCGATGGTCATGCTTGTTCCCAGGTTAAGCTCGCGTGCTAACCCGCGTAGTACCGATTGGAAAAAACTATCAATGGTCTCTACGCGGAAGTGGTTATAGTCGTGCACGAGCATCGACAACCCCTGTAGAGCGCGCTCTCGTATGATGTTCTCATCTAAGCCTGTAGCTTCACGCACCTTCTCGTAGTATGGAACCGACTCCTTTAGCCCATGTGAAATGCCGTAGAGCTGGCTCAAAATGCGTTGTTTCATCTCCGCAGTGGCCTTATTAGTGAAGGTCACTGCAAGTATATGGCGATAGTTGTCGGGGCGTTCAATGAGAAGGCGGATGAAGTTGACTGCCAATGTGAAAGTTTTGCCTGAACCTGCCGAAGCTTTATAGATATGCAAATAATGATTGTCCATAGGGTATGAAATAAAGAACTTGTAAAGATACGCATATTTTTGTAATAGGGATTACAAATTGGGTCTTTTTTGTGTTATTGCCCATATTCTTGTGCAGAGAGCCGATAAACAGGGTCATGCATGCAAATAATGGCTATTGCTCTTGATAGATAAGCGGATTTTTTGTACTTTTGCAATAGGAAGATTTTTGAATGGGATAATGGATAAAATATTTTTTGAATTGTTGCGTATTGCTTTAGTTGCATTGCCCCGACGCTCTTCGAAATGTGTTGAAGAAGGTCTCTCTGCGTCGGATATGAGGCTGTCAGTGACTCCTACAATAGAGCAGTGGAATACACTATATAAGATGGCATTGGAGCAAACATTGGTTGGGGTATTGTTCCCTGCATTGGAACTGCTACCTGCTGAGCAACGCCCTCCTAAGGGGGTGTTGTTGCAGTGGTATATGATGACGGAGCGTACCATAATGCAAAATCGACTGCTCAACAAGCGGGCTGTGGAGACTGTGGAATATTTTCGCAACGAGGGATTTGGATGTTGTGTCCTTAAAGGGCAGGGAATAGCAACATTATACCCCAATCCGTTGTTGAGAACATCGGGAGATATAGACTTATGGCTCGGTGGAGGGCGGAAGAAAATTTATGAATATGCACGTAGTAGGTTGGGCTTGCAGGGACTTACATATCAGCATATTCACTATCCTCTGCACGAAGATGCTGAGGTGGAAGTACATACTACACCAGGTTTCTTATATGCTCCGTTGACCAATCGTAGACTACAGAGATATTTCGAGACATGTGCCAAGGTGCAATTCGACAATCAGGTGATATTGCCCGAGGAGACAGGGGTAATCAGTGTACCTACCCACGAGTTTAATAGAATATATATACTATTACATATATATATGCATCTCTTCGGTGAAGGCATTGGAATGCGCCAGGTGCTCGACTATTACTATGTGTTGCGCCAGTCAGTCAACGAGGGGAGCCGACAACGCACGATAGCGATGCTTCGCCAACTGAGGATGCTGCGATTTGCGCGTGCTATGATGTGGATACAGCAAGAGGTGTTTGCCTTGGAAAAAGAACATCTTATAGTGGAACCCGATGAGAAGGAGGGACGATTTCTTCTATCGGAGATAATGCAGGCCGGAAACTTTGGCAAATACGACCAACGCATAGACCGCAGGAATCACCATAAGCTATTACCGCGCTTGTGGAACTCGCTCCTGCGCGGTTGGAAGTTCTTCGTACACTATCCACATGAGATGGCTTGGAATGTACCATTCAGAGCGTGGCAATATGTGTGGAGCAGACTAATCAAACGAAAATGACTATATCGTGTCCTCGAGCAAAGTATAGTAAAATTATAACAAATGCCCTCGCTATGTGCAAGGGCATTTGTGTTTAGCTTAAAAACGGAATGACTCGCATATTGCTCAATCAAGCAACTCGGCGAGTTTGGCTTGGATCTCTTCTCCACGGATGTTGCGAGCGAGGATGGTGCCGTCTTGTGCAACAAGGATGGTTGCAGGGATAGAGTTTACACCATAGAGCTTGGCTGCAGCACTATGCCAACCCTTAAGGTCGGATAATTGAGGCCACTCTAATCCCATATTGTCAATAGAGGCAGTCCATGCCTTCTTGTTGCTGTCAAGTGAAATGCCTACGATACCGAAACCTTTACTCTTATAAGCCTCATAAGCTGCCTTTACAGTAGGCATCTCGGCACGACAAGGACCACACCAGCTTGCCCAAAAGTCAATCAATGTAACCTTGTTGATAGCTACATACTCAGAGATTTTGTGCATGTCTCCATTGATGTCTGCCATCTCGAAATCCTTGTACTGCTTGCCTGTTGAAGTTTCGAGAACGAGGTCGTTGTGTTCCTTAATCAACTGCAAACGTTTGTTAGTAGGGAAGGCTGCAATGTAACTTTCAAGGATAGGAGCCAATTCTTCGGGAGTGTAATAGTAATAGTTATTGCAGAGGTTGTAGAGACCAAAGTTGTTCCCCAGATTGTCGCTAATGCTGTTTTTTACGGCTTGGTAATATTTGGCTTCGAAACCTGTAAGCTGAGACTTGATTTCATCGCGTTGAGCAGCAGTGAGATTAGGGTCTTGGGCATTACGGGCAATCTCTGCATATTCGTCTTCAAGCGCATTCATATCGGACATGTAAGCCTCGTAAGCATTGTTGTTGGGAGTACCGAGAGCAAATGACATTTGACCCTGATGGAGGTTTACCTTGATGTCGCCAGGCTCAAGGAAGAACTGGCATGTGGCATCACCAACTGAAAGTGCTGCAACTTGTACGCTATCAGCAGTACCCTTAATTTGGAACTTACCACCTATAACAGGTACCTTCTGGAGGTCGACAAACTTTCTGCCCTCGATGAGTTGCAAACTTACAGAATCACTTTCTCCCGCTGCATCAAAAGTTCCGCTGATGAGGTAAGAGTTTTTGTTCTCCTGGCAGGCTGTCATCGCAAAGGCTGCCATGGCTATAATGACTAATTTCTTCATGTTTTTATTTAATCTTAAAAGAGTTGACCCCAAGAGGCCAACTCTTATTGTGTGATTATTCGTTGTAATATCTATCAAATGATGTATTGTGAACTGATGGACTCGTTAGACATCACACGACGGATAGTCTCAGCAAAGAGGGGAGCTATAGAAAGCTGCTTGAGTTTGCTGCAATCCTTGTCGAAGGGGATGCTATTAGTGAAGACGATCTCCTCGAGTTTAGAATTGGTTACACGCTCGGGAGCGGGACCCGACATCACGCAGTGTGATGCAATAGCACGTACTGATTTGGCGCCTGCCTCAAACATTACATCTGCAGCTTTGCAAATGGTACCAGCTGTGTCTACCATGTCGTCAACAAGGATGACATTCTTGCCCTCTACATCACCGATAATCTGGATAGACTCTACCTGGTTGGCCTTGGCGCGTGTCTTGTGGCAGAGCACGAGGGGTACGTGCAAGAATTTGGCATAGCTGCTGGCGCGCTTACTACCGCCCACATCAGGTGTAGCAATCACGAGATCTTCGAGGTTAAGTGATTGGATGTAGGGAACGAACACATTAGATGCATAGAGGTGGTCAACGGGTACATCAAAGAAACCTTGAATCTGGTCAGCATGGAGGTCCATGGTAATGATGCGGTCTACACCAGCTACGCTGAGAAGATCAGCTACGAGCTTGGCGCCGATAGATACACGGGGCTTGTCCTTGCGGTCCTGACGAGCCCAACCGAAGTAGGGCATCACGGCAATGATGCTATGTGCTGAAGCACGCTTGGCAGCATCAATCATGAGGAGAAGCTCCATCAAATTGTCTGAATTGGGGAAGGTAGATTGCACCAAGAATACATCTTTACCACGAACGGGTTCTTCGTAAGAAACCGCGAACTCACCATCGGCGAATTGTGTGACAATCATGTTACCCAATTGGCAACCCAACTCTTCGCAAATCTGCTTTGCAAGGTATTCTGACTTTCTGCCTGAAAATACCGTAAAAGGTCTGTTTGTGTTCATTATTATAGATGAAAAGTGATTATTTGTTATACTGACGACAAAAGTACACAATAATGTTTAATTGGAGAAACTTTTCCTTAAAAATAATAGGAATCTTTTTTCTGTGATTCTTCGCTCCATTCTTCAGCGCGTTTTTGTAAACGGAAGAATCCCTCTTTGATCTTTTCTCCAACATTGATTACTGATTCGCCAAATTTTTCAGCTCCCTCCTCGAGATGTTTGCCTAACTTGTCGGGGTCAAAACCATCTCCAGCATCATTAAGCATCGCGCGTACAAAACTATTGGTGACATACATTAAGGTGAGCCCAGGGAGTTTGTAATTTGTGATGAGCATATAAGCGTACTCCTCATCCCAATTGCTCATATAAATATGGTGAGGGGGATTGTCGTATATGAGCGAGTAGTCATTGGGGATAGCATCACTGATTTCGTCGATGAATCGTTCGCGCATATGTTCTTCGCATGAGTCTACTTGTAGGATTATCATCTCTTCGATGCCCATTATTTTGAGTGTCCCGCTCCTCATTTTTAGGGAGAAAGGAGTAAAGGTGTTATCTGGTACATCGTTGAAGTGGCTATCTCGATGGAATACTTTGTATTTTGCACCTTCTACTTCTCTAAAGCTATTGATGAATCGTTGTAATGAGTAAGCCTGTCCTGATGTGCAGAAAAATAGTGTGGCGAGGAATGTGATTATCTTCTTCATTTTCATTGTTTTCTTGGAGTAATATTTTATGGGGATAACTAAGGTTAACTCTTTTTCACCCTTGTGGGATTCTTGGCTATGAATTCTTTCCAATTACTGCATCCTTTATCTATAGATGGGCGCCCCATCTGAAGGTAGTGGCAGTAAGCGGCACCGAGAGCATCGGTGGCATCGAGGAAATGTGGCATCTCCTCTTTGTCGATGTTGAGCATGCGTCGTAGCATGTCTGCTACCTGCTCCTTACCAGCCGAGCCGTTGCCCGTGATGGCCATCTTAATCTTGGTGGGGGCATATTCGGTGATGGGTACTTGTCGGCTCATGGCAGCAGCCATGGCTACGCCTTGGGCACGTCCGAGCTTTAGCATCGTCTGTACATTTTTACCGAAGAAGGGCGCTTCGATAGCCAGTTCGTCGGGGAGGTAAGAGTCGATAATGCCTCGTACACGCTCAAAGATGCGACCGAGCTTCAGGTAAGAGTCCTCGTATTTGCGTAGGTCGATGACACCCATTGCCAGCATGCTGGCTTTGGTCCCCACAACTTTAATAACGCCATAGCCCATGAGGTTGGTGCCAGGGTCGATGCCGAGAATAATCTTTTCTTTGACGGGTTGTAACATTTTTTTCTTGAAAAAAGTTGTGCAAAGATAATGATTATTCCAATATAATACTTACCTTTGCATCGCAAATCAAGCAAAGGGGCATTAGCTCATCTGGCTAGAGCGTTTGACTGGCAGTCAAGAGGTGGCGAGTTCGAGTCTCGCATGCTCCACGAAAAGAAAAGATGAAGGATGGAATTCTTCATCTTTTCTTTATTTATTAGGAAAATCTTCTCTTTGTCTGCATTTTTTTTATTTCTCGTGGATTATTCTTAATTTTAATCATTACCTTTGTCCATCGTTTGAGTATTTACAAACTATTTCTATAAATCAAAAACCTATGTACGGAAAGATTAAAGAACACCTGCAACAGGAACTCGCCGGCATCAAAGACGCTGGCTTGTACAAGAACGAGCGTATTATCACTACTCCTCAGCGTGCCAACATTAAGTTGAACGATGGTCGTGATGTACTCAACTTCTGTGCCAACAACTACCTCGGCCTCTCTGACAACCAGCGCCTCGTAGATGCTGCCAAGAGAGCTATGGACACTCATGGCTATGGTATGTCATCAGTACGCTTCATCTGCGGTACTCAGGATATGCATAAGGAACTCGAGGCTGCGATCTCTGATTATTTCAAGACTGAGGACACGATCCTCTATGCTGCTTGCTTTGATGCCAATGGTGGTGTATTCGAGCCCCTCTTCACCGATCAGGATGCTATCATCTCTGATGCGCTCAACCACGCTTCTATCATCGATGGTGTACGCCTCTGTAAGGCTAAGCGTTATCGTTACGCTAATGCTGATATGGCTGACCTCGAGCGTTGCCTGCAGGAGGCTCAAGAGCAACGTTTCCGTATCATCGTAACTGATGGTGTGTTCTCAATGGACGGTAATGTAGCTCCTATGGACAAGATTTGTGACCTCGCCGAGAAGTACGACGCTCTCGTAATGGTTGACGAGTGTCACTCTGCAGGTGTTGTAGGTGCTACTGGTCATGGTGTAAGCGAGCAGTTCAACTGCTATGGCCGCATCGATATTCATACCGGTACACTCGGTAAGGCATTCGGTGGAGCTATCGGTGGCTTTACCACTGGTCGCAAGGAAATTATCGATATGCTTCGTCAGCGTTCACGTCCCTACCTCTTCTCTAACTCTATTCCCCCTGCCGTAGTGGGTGCATCACTTGAAATGTTCAAGATTCTCAAGGAGAGCGACGCCCTCCACACTAAGCAGCAGGAGAACGTGGTATACTTCCGCGAGAAAATGTTGGCTGCAGGTTTTGACATCAAGCCCACACAGTCTGCTATCTGCGCTGTGATGCTCTACGATGCTAAGCTTTCACAAGACTTTGCCAACCGCATGGCTGAGGAGGGTATCTATGTGACTGGTTTCTACTACCCCGTAGTACCGAAGGATCAGGCTCGTATCCGTGTACAGCTCTCTGCTGCTCATAGTCGCGAGGATCTCGATAAGGCTATCGCTGCATTCACAAAGGTGGGTAAGGAACTTGGAGTAATCAAGTAATCGGATTACTGCATACATATAAAAGGTGAAGGGGAAGTCCTCTTCGCCTTTTTTTATATGTGCTCTACGGATTGTTAGATTATAGTAGAGGTCTTATTAAAGTCAGCTATGGAGTCATATTCGTTAGTCGGGGAGAGTGGGGTATATGCAAGTTAATATGTATACTCTTCGTAAAATAAAAAAAAAGTTTTATTTTTGTGAGCGAAATATAAAGTAAGACTATGCAACACGGATTCATCAAAGTGGGTGCAGCTGTGCCCTTGGTCAGCGTGGCTGACCCGAAGTATAATGTAGAGCAACTCATTTCCTTAGCTCACCGCGCTCATGATGAGGGGGTAGAGGTGACCGTATTCCCTGAATTGTGTGTTACGGGCTATACCTGTGGTGATCTGCTCACGCAACAAACATTGTTGCAGGAGGCTGAGGCTGCTATTGCTCGTTTTGCAGAGGCTACCAGCGCGTATGATAATGTGTATATGATAGGAGCCCCCATTTACGTATGTGGTGCACTCTACAATTGTGCACTTGTGTTGCAACAGGGACGAATCCTGGGTATTGTTCCCAAATGTTATATCCCCAATTATGGTGAGTTTAGTGAACGCCGTTGGTTTACCACGGGATACAACTTGCGTATGGAGGATGATATCTGTTATGCTGGGCAGTATGTACATATAGGTTCTTATCAGATATTCCATACAGGCCGCTATGCTTTCGGTGTAGAAATTTGTGAGGATCTGTGGAGTGTTACCCCTCCCAGTTCAGCATTGGCATTGCAAGGAGCCGAAATTATCTTTAACCTATCAGCATCGGATGAGGTGACGGGAAAGCATGATTATTTACGTTCGCTTATCAAGCAGCAGTCTGCGCGTTGCATGGCTGGATATGTATATAGTAGTAGTGGCTATGGTGAATCCACTACTGATCTTGTTTTTGCCGGTAAGGCTTTTGTGGCCGAGAATGGAGCTATGATTGCTGAGGGTGAGCGCTTTTGCTTCGATGCCCAGCTTGTATGTTCGGAGATAGACCTCGATAAGTTGCGTATGGAGCGTCGTGGAAATACCACTTTCGCTACGGCGCAGGCCGACCTCTATCCGAAGGCTACGCATGTGCATACGGCACCTATTTCAGTGTGTGAGGGTGAGCTTACTCGTCAATTTTCCCAATTGCCCTTTGTACCCCAGGGTGAAGAGCTTGATAATCACTGTAAGGAAGTGTTCAATATACAATCGGTGGCATTGGCTAAGCGTCTAACTCATATCCATTGTAGCAAGGTGGTGATAGGCATCTCGGGAGGATTGGATTCTACGCTTGCATTGTTGGCTACGGTGCGCACCTTCGATCGATTAAAATTTCCTCGTACGGGTATCATTGGTGTCACTATGCCTGGCTTTGGTACTACAGATCG
This sequence comes from Bacteroidaceae bacterium, assembly GCA_045612925.1. Lineage (GTDB taxonomy): Bacteria > Bacteroidota > Bacteroidia > Bacteroidales > Bacteroidaceae > UBA1189. The sequence goes on along the minus strand of JAZKZX010000051.1, from coordinate 17,671 downwards.
CACTTATCAGAATGCACTCGATTTGATGAGGTATTTGGGAGTGACTCAGCGCGAGATAAGCATCAAGGAGGCTTGCATACAGCACTTCAAAGATATAGAGCATGATGTAAATGTACATGATACGACCTATGAGAATGCTCAAGCTCGTGAGCGCACTCAGGTGCTTATGGATGTGGCCAATCGCGAGAATGCAATTGTTATCGGTACAGGAGACCTCTCTGAATTGGCGCTTGGATGGGCTACCTATAATGGTGATCACATGTCGATGTATGGCATGAATGCTGGTATTCCCAAGACGCTGGTGTGCCACTTGGTGCAGTGGGAGGCAGAGCATAGCTACAATGCAGAGATACGTGCTATATTGCTTGATATTGTCAATACGCCTATTAGTCCCGAACTTATCCCAGCGAAGGCCGATGGTACTATCAAGCAGAAAACGGAGGATTTGGTTGGACCCTATGAGTTACACGACTTCTTTATCTATCATTTTTTACGTTCGGGATACGGCCCCAAGAAGATATATTATCTTGCTTGCCTCACCTTTGATGGCTTGTATGAAAAGGCTATCATCAAGAAGTGGCTCACCACATTCTTCCGTCGCTTCTTCCAGCAACAGTTCAAACGTTCATGCTTGCCGGATGGACCGAAGGTGGGTAGTGTGTCGTTGAGTCCGCGTGGTGACTGGCGCATGCCGAGTGATGCCAGTGCTGCAAGATGGCTGGCTGAGTGTGAAGAACTGGATTAGAAGACAACTCCTAATTATATATATGCGCAAGAGGGAAAAGATTGTATACATAGCAGCTATAGCGATAGCTACGGTATTCTTTATCGTGATTACTCCACCAAAGTTGACTATGAAGGACGCCTCTTGTATACCTGACACGATAATTGTAGATACTGTAGTCCCTTCGTTTTATATATCTGCTTATGATAGCATATTTCGTATCTATGCCGATACTGTCGGTTGGGATTGGAAGATGCTTGCTGCGGTGGCTTATGTGGAATCAAAGTTTGACACTTCTGCCGTATCGGCCGTAGGTGCACAGGGATTGATGCAAATCATGCCGCAGACTGCGCGTGCCATGGGAATACCCGAAGGGATGGAGCATGATCCCGAAGAGAGTGTACGGGCAGCCACGGCATATTTCGTATATCTCTCTCATCTTTTTCACCGTGTTCCCGAAGGTGAGCGTATCAACTTCGTGCTTGCCTCGTATAATGCAGGATTTGGGCACATACAAGATGCCATGCGTCTAGCCGGCAAGTATGGAAAGAATCGCTATGTGTGGAACGATAATGTAGAATCGTACCTGCGCCTCAAGAATGATTCCACATATTTTACCGATTCGCTATGTCGCAATGGGCGTTTCAAGGCTACAGAGACGATACTTTTTGTTCGTCGGGTACAACACAAATATGGTGAATATCGTTTACGAGAGGAGATGTTTGTACAGGAACAACAGTCTCTATCCGAGCAAATCTCCAGTGAAAAGGACGTGTGAATAGCTTGTTGCTGCCTTAAAATAGGGTGTTGTGTGAATTTGTCGTCAATGCGTCAAATTATCTATCAAAATATTTTGTTAAGTAATGCAAACTCGTTACATTTGCCATCCCATAAGGAAAATTAACTATTAAAAAGTTTTTAAGGTATGAAGAAACATAATTTTTGTGCAGGACCCTCTATCCTGCCGCGCGAAGTGATTGAGCAAACCGCCCAAGCTGTACTGGATTTTAACGGGTCAGGTCTTTCTCTTCTGGAGATTAGTCACCGTTCTAAAGATTTCCAGGCCGTGCTAGATGAGGCTGTTGCCCTCTTTAAGGAGATTCTAAATATTCCCGAAGGCTATTCAGTGCTTTTCCTCGGAGGTGGTGCCAGCATGCAGTTCTGCATGGTGCCCTATAACTTCCTCAAGAAGAAGGCAGCCTATACCGATACTGGTGTGTGGGCAAAGAAGGCGATTAAGGAGGCCAAGCTCTTTGGAGAAGTAGAGGTTGTAGCTTCATCGGCCGATACTACCTACACTTATATTCCAAAGGGTTTCACTGTGCCCGACGATGTAGATTACTTCCATTTTACTACAAACAACACCATCCATGGTACCGAGGTGCGTATTGACCCCGAAGTGAATGTACCCTTGGTTGCCGACATGTCATCTGATATCTTCTCACGCCCCATAGACTTCAGTAAATATATCTGCGTGTATGGTGGGGCACAGAAGAATCTCGCCCCTGCAGGTGTTACTTTCGCGATTGTGCGTAACGATGCGCTTAATCAAGTAGATCGTACTATTCCTGTCATGCTCAACTATCAGACCCATGTCGATGGTGGATCTATGTTCAATACACCTCCCGTATTGCCCATTTATACTGCTATGCTCACTTTGCGTTGGATCAAGGCCAATGGTGGCGTAGAGGAGATGGCCCGCCGTGCCAAGGAGCGTGCTGACCTGCTCTACAGTGAGATTGATCGCAATCCGCTCTTCCGTGGCACTTGCCATGTGGAGGACCGCTCATACATGAATATCTGTTTCGTGCTCAATGACGAGTACAAGGAGCACGAGGCCGAATTTATTGAGTTTGCCAAGGCTCGCGGCATCGTCAACATCAAGGGTCACCGCTCTGTAGGTGGTTTCCGCGCATCATGCTACAACGCTATGCCCCTCGAAAGCGTACAAGCATTGGTAGATTGTATGAAGGAGTTTGAAACATTGAAGAAGTAAAGTTATGAAAGTATTAGTAGCAACCGATAAGCCATTTGCCAAAGTAGCGGTCGATGGCATCCGTGAAGTGATTGAAGGAGCGGGCTATGAGCTCGTATTGTTAGAGAAATATGGCGACAAGGCCAATCTCCTTGCTGCCGTAGTTGATGCCGACGCCATCATTATTCGTAGTGATGTGGTTGATGCCGAGGTGCTCGAGGCTGCCAAGCAACTTAAGATTGTGGTGCGTGCAGGTGCTGGCTACGATAATGTAGACCTCACTGCGGCCACTGCTAACAATGTTTGTGTGATGAACACCCCGGGGCAGAATTCTAATGCTGTGGCAGAGCTTGCTCTCGGCCTTATGGTGTATGCCGTGCGCAACCTCTATAACGGTACTTCGGGTTGTGAACTCAAGGGTAAGAAACTTGGTATTCACGCCTATGGTAATGTGGGCCGCAATGTAGCACGCATCGCCAAGGGATTCGGAATGGATATCTGTGCTTACGACGCTTATTGTCCCGATGAGGTGATGATTGCTGACGGGGTCACTCCCGTAGCATCAGCTAAGGAGCTCTACGAGCAGTGCCAAGTGGTGTCACTCCACATCCCTGCAACACCTGAAACCAAGGAGTCTATCAATTATGCCCTCCTCAAGGATATGCCCAAGGGTGCCGTACTTGTCAATACCGCCCGTAAGGAGGTCATCAACGAGGCAGAAATCATCCAGCTCATGCAGGAACGCACAGATTTCAAGTATATGACTGATATCATGCCTGCTGCCCACAATAAGTTCATGGAACTCTTCTCTGATCGTTACTTCTCTACCCCCAAGAAGATGGGTGCGCAGACCGCAGAGGCCAACATCAATGCCGGCATTGCCGCTGCTCGTCAAATCGTAGGTTTTCTGAAGAACGGATGTGAGAAATTCCGCGTAAACTAACGTGTAGTAAAGAGTTAATAGGGAGAAGTGAAGAGTTAGGCCCGCGCGGCATGATCCCTCTTCCCTCTAAATTCTTCTCTCTTGCTTTATAGAATTATGGCTATAATCAAACCATTCAAAGGCATCCGCCCACCCAAAGCTTTGGTGGAGAAGGTGCAGAGCCGTCCCTACGACGTGCTCAATTCGGACGAGGCACGTGCCGAAGCCGAAGGTAATGAGATGTCACTCTATCATATCATCAAGCCTGAGATTGACTTTCCCGTGGGCACCGATGAGCACGACCCCCGTGTCTACGACAAGGCAGCCGAGAACTTTGCCCGCTTCCAGGAGCAGGGCTGGCTCGTGCAGGATGAGAATGAGCAGTACTACGTATATGCCCAGACCATGAACGGTCGCACCCAGTACGGACTCGTCGTGTGTGCCTACGTCGACGATTACCTCAATGGCGTCATCAAGAAACACGAGCTCACCCGTGCCGACAAGGAGGAAGACCGCATGAAGCACGTGCGTGTCAACAATGCCAACATCGAGCCCGTCTTCTTCGCTTATCCCGACAACGAGCGGCTCGATGCCCTCGTAGCCCGCTACACTGCCGAAGCTCCCGAGTACGACTACGTAGCCCAGGGCGACGGTTTCCGTCACCAATTGTGGATCATCGATGACGAGGCCGATATGGCTGCCATCACTGCAGCTTTTGCCCAGATGCCCGCCCTCTACATTGCAGATGGCCATCACCGCTCAGCAGCAGCAGCCCTCGTAGGCGCCGAGAAGGCACGTCAGAACCCTGACCATCGTGGCGACGAAGAGTACAACTACTTCATGGCCGTATGCTTCCCCGCAGGCCAGCTCACCATCATCGACTACAATCGTGTGGTGAAAGATCTCAATGGCCTCACTCCCGAGCAACTGCTAGCCAAGCTCGAAGAGAACTTCATCGTCGAACCCAAGGGCGAAGAGATCTACAAGCCTTGTGCCTTGCACAACTTCTCTCTCTACGTCGACGGTAAGTGGTATAGCCTCACTGCCAAGGAGGGAACATATGACGATGCTGACCCCATCGGTGTGCTCGATGTCACCATTTCTTCAAACCTAATCCTCCACGACATCCTAGGCTTGGGCGACCTGCGCAAGGATAAGCGCATCGACTTTGTAGGCGGTATCCGTGGTCTAGGCGAACTCAAGCGTCGTGTTGATAGCGGAGAGATGAAGATGGCCCTTGCCCTATATCCAGTATCAATGAAGCAACTCATGGATATTGCTGACACCGGCAATATCATGCCTCCCAAGACCACCTGGTTTGAACCTAAACTCCGTTCAGGGTTGGTGATACACAAGTTGATATAAGTCATACATGGTTATTGCAACATGATAAGCGCCCTCTTGACGAACAATCTTGAAAGGGCGTTTTTTTTATGGGAAGAAAAAAATTGAAGACGATAATGAAGTCAATATCACTATACGAACTAGGGAGTCTTATTCACCAAACGCTAAATGAGGGGTTATCCGATACCTATTGGGTGCAGGTCGAATTGAGCGAGGTAAGAGAAGCGTATAATGGGCATTGCTATATCGAACTTATTCAAAAGTCTGAACGGGGTAACACCTTGCTCGCCAAGGCGCGTGGCACCATATGGGCCAATGTGTACAAGTTACTCAAACCCTATTTCGAGAACACCACAGGACAAATGTTCGCTGCAGGCATCAAGGTGTTGCTGCAGGTGAGTGTCGAGTATCACGAGCTGTATGGCTTGTCGCTCATGGTCTACGACATAGATCCCACCTATACGATGGGTGATATGGCGCGACGGCGCAAAGAAATATTGGCCCAGTTGGACGAGGAGGGCGTGCTCACGCTGAATAAAGAACTTCTCATGCCCCATCTACCTCAGCGGGTAGCCGTGATATCGGCTGCTGGAGCAGCGGGATATGGCGACTTCTGCGACCAACTCATGGGCAATCCGTATGGTTTTGCTTTTTATCCTAAGTTGTTCCCTGCAGTGATGCAAGGAGAGAGGGTAGAGGAGACCATTATTGCCGCGTTGGACCATATTGCTGCCGAGCAGGACTTTTGGGATGTGGTGGTTGTCATTCGCGGAGGAGGTGCCACGAGCGACCTCTCGGGATTCGATACCTATGACCTGGCCGCTAACTGTGCACAGTTTCCCTTGCCCATCATCACTGGTATTGGGCACGAGCGCGACGATACGGTACTCGATATGGTGGCCCACACACGAGTGAAGACGCCTACAGCTGCTGCCGAGTATCTTATAACTCGTGTCGTAGAGGCAGCCACAAGACTAGACGGGATGGTCAATGCTCTATCCGTAGGAGTTACGAGCCGTATACACCAAGAAGAGAGGCGTGTAGAGAAGATCGCTCAGCGCTTGCCAGCCTTGCTCTCTGTCATATCATCCAATGGTCTGCATCGCATAGAACAGTTGGGGACGCGCATACATACTGCAGTCCAACGCCTGTTGACGGAACAGAGACACCGCTTACAACTCATGGAGAAGGTGGTAGAGAGTGCTTCGCCCACAAAGATCTTGCAGCGTGGATACTCCATCACCCGGTGCGAGGGTAAGGTAGTGCGCGATGCTTCCTCATTGCCCAATGGCAGTGTGCTCACTACCACCTTGGCAGATGGTGAGGTGAAGAGTGTGGTAAGAGAGTTTTAGCTATTGGCTTTTGGTTATAGGTGATGAACCGTGAGCTATAGCGGAAAGCCGATCAGGCCTTACATAGAAATAATAAAAAACAAGAAACTATGAAATACGAAGAAGCTATCAAGGAACTAGAGACTATCGTCTCACAAATCGAGAAGAACGAACTCGACATAGACCAATTGACCGATCGCTTGAAAAAAGCGCAAGAACTCATCAAACTTTGTAAGGACAAGCTTTACAAGACAGACGAAGAAATAAAAGGCATCTTGGACGAAAAATCGTGTTGAAGTTCGGATTGGCAGCAGGCAACGATACATTCATCTTCTACATGTCCCGTAAACCGTAGGGGCATCTACCTTTTGTAAAGGTCTATCTATTCCGTTTGGAAGATGTAGGGAATAATAACCAATATCAGTGAACTTTAGCGGCTCTGCTACTAAAGTTTACTAACCACAGTTCTTAATGTCGTTCGCCGAATATCATGGATCCGATGCGTACTATGGTGCTACCCTCTTCGATAGCGATAGGGTAGTCGTCTGTCATGCCTTCGGAGAGTTGACTAAAGGAGGATTCGTGAACAAAATGGGTATCCTTGAGCTCGTCGAAGAATGCTCGCATCTGGCGGAACTCACTGCGTACCTGCTCCATGTCGTCAGTGTGGCTGCCCATGGCCATGAGGCCTGTGATGCGCACATGGTGTAGCTCGCGCCAGGGCTCAGTGGCAAGTAGGGTGCGGCACTCGTCGATGGTGAGACCATACTTGGTGTCTTCCTGGGCGATGTGAATCTGCAGAAGACAGTCGATGACTCGATCGTGCTTGATGGCATGCTTGTTAATCTCTCGCAGCAGACGGAACGAGTCGACAGCATGGATAAGGCTCACAAACGGGGCCATGTACTTGATTTTGTTGGTCTGCACATGTCCGGTAAAGTGCCATGAAATATCTTTTGGTAGCACCTTGGCTTTGGCTGCCATTTCTTGTATGTGGTTTTCGCCAAACATGCGTTGTCCTGCATCGTAAGCCTCTTGTAAGGCCTCTATGGGCTGATACTTGGATATGGCAAGCAAACTCACTCCCTCGGGGAGCGAGTTGCGCAGTTGCTCTATTTTATGGGCGATGGACATCATTTCCTTTTATTGCTCAGTTTTCTTTTTAGGGAGTTTAGGAGCTACACTTCACTTAGGAGTTTATATAATAGCTTTAAACTGTTTTTTTAGTTTTAAGAATTTTAGTGTTCATGACAGTTATTTATACACTCTCATGCTAGCCCCTCAAAAGAAGACTTATAGCTCAGCTTTATAGGGGAATACATCCATGATGGGTGTCTCGCTGACTGTGGCAATCTCAAAGTCGCCAACGGTACCCTTCATCTGCTCATCGAGGTGCTTGATGGCTTCGCGCAGGTCTGCAGCTTGGATGAGAGTGTGTGAGGCACTCTTCTTCTCGGCACCGCTTTTCTCATCGATGGTGATGTATAGGAGTTTGCACTTAAACCACTTGTCGGCGCTCTCACGGTCACAGAAGAAGATATCTGCAAACTTGACGGGTTTGATGCTGGTGACCTCAAATTCACCGCTCATGAAGGGGCGAATCTCTTCGAGGAAACGCTTCTCTGCCTCGGTGAACGAAAGGGCGTCTACGAGGTAGGTCTCTGTCACAGGTTTCTCAAGACCATTTTCCATGGTCTTTACATATTTTACTTTACATTCAAACCATTTGTTCATCATATTCTTGTTCTTCTATTATATATTTATTTGTGTATTATTTTTTGTGATTGCAAAAGTAGTGTAAAAAACGAAAACCTCCAAGCCGATTTTTAGAGTATAACTCCGATAGAAAAGCTCAACACATTCTTGCGGCGATTGAAGGCCATATCTTGGGAACTCTCGTTGCCCTTGATGTCGATGGTGGTAAATCCCTTGGAGATGTTGTGTAGCCCGTACTCGAAAGAGAAATCAAAGTATACACGGGAGATATTGATTCCGAGCCCTGCCGTCAAACTGAAGTTAAAAGGGCTGATGTTCTCTATCACATAGGTGTAGGGGATGTTTTCAAAGTGATGCTGGCTATAGTCCATGAGTATGAATTTGGCCTTGGGACCGAAGAATAACGACATACCATAGGGACCCTCGTGCAGTATGTGGTATCCGTAGTATAGGGGAACCTCTACGCCGATGATCTGTGTGGATATGATTGACTTATCGTAGGGCATCGCTGCGTGATTCCACTGATCGGAGGCAAACTCGAGGGTGTAGTTGCTGATGTTGTAGCTTGCTTCAGTCTGCAAGTAGTGGCGCTTCATGTTGAATCGCATCAAAAATGTGTAGAACGAACTTATCTCTGACTTGGCCATGTGTGCGTTGATGGGCATGCTGGCAATGGTGAGTTCGCGTACCTCGTAAATAGTAGAGCAGAATCCTCCCTTCACACCATAGTTGAAGAGTTGGTCTTCTCGTTGCTTTGCTTGCATGAGTGAGCAGCAGAGGCATAGCAATAGCGTGATGAGGACCCGATGTGCCATGAGTATTTACTTCTTCTTCTTATTTTTCTTCTCTACTGACCATCCGAACTTGCCAATCTTCTCACCAAGGTGGTAGTATCCGCCATGCAGGTATACGAGCGGATCGCTGTCGGCAAGTTCAAACTTGCCTGTTGCGGGGTCTATATACTTGTCGTCGGCAATCACATTCACCACTTCGGCAATGTACATCTCGTGTGAGCCGAGCGGGATGATCTCCTTCACGCGGCACTCGATGCTCAAGGGGGCCTCCTCGATAGTGGGCGCCTGCACGATGGCAGCCTTGCCCGGTGTGAGCCCCATCTCGCTGAACTTGTCATAGTCCTTGCCCGAGCGCACGCCGCACCAGTCGGTGGCAAAGGCCGTGTTACCATCAGTAAGGTTGATGACAAACTCCATGTTGCGCTTGATGATTTCGGCCGAGTGGCGCTCGGGGCGCACCGAGATGTAGCACATGGGCGGATTGGTACAGATGGTTCCCGTCCATGATACGGTGATAATGTTATACTCCTCCTCCGTAGCGCCGCACGATACCATTACGGCTGGCAGAGGATATATCATTGTGCCGGGTTTCCAGTTTTGCTTCATACAAGCTTCACCTTGCTTTTGTTCTGCTCCTTCTCGCAGTAGTGGCATTTCAGTGTGCCTGCCTGCTTGTCCACCACATGGAAGTAGGTGCTCATGGGCTCGTTGTTGGTGATGCATTTGGGGTTGCTGCAGCGTACTATGCCGTGCAGTTCGTCGGGGGTAATCACCTCCTTCTTCTCTACTACATCAAAGTTGCGTATGATGTTGAGCACCACATTGGGCGCTACTACAGAGAGGCGGCTTATCTCCTCGTCAGAAAAGTATTTGTCGGCCACCTTGATGACACCCTTCTTGCCAATCTTCTTGCTGGTAAGGTTGTAACCGATGGTGACACTTGAGTTCAACTTCTCCAGCTCGAGCAGCTGTGCGATGGTAAACACGAGTTCCGAAGGTATGTGGTCTATTACTGTGCCATTTTCGAGTGCGGCAACGAGCAATTCAGTTTTCTTATTGTTCATGACTTGATGGCAATTAGTGTTTTAAATCTTCATGTTCTCTTCTATATTAAATCTCCATTCCCAAGCAGTCGCAGATGAGCGCTTCTCTAATGTAGAGTCCGTTCTTGGCCTGCTGGAAGTAGTATGCCTTGGGGCTGTCGTCCACATCGGTGGCAATCTCGTTCACGCGGGGCAGCGGGTGCAGTATGCGCAGGTTGTCGCGTGTGCCCTTCAGCATGTCGGCCTTGAGGATATATACATCCTTCACGCGCTCATACTCCATGAGGTCAGTGAAACGCTCGCGCTGTACGCGGGTCATATAGAGGATGTCGGCATCGGCAATGGTCTCCTCGGTAAAGTCGGTATGCTCTACATACTTGATACCGTGCTCCTTGCAGTAGATCTTATATTCGTTGGGCATGGCCAGCTCTTTGGGTGCGATGAAGTGGAACTGCGGGTTGAAGTGGCGCATGGCCATCAGCAGTGAGTGCACTGTGCGGCCATACTTGAGGTCGCCCACGAGGTATATGTTCAGGTTCTCCAGCGTGCCTTGTGTCTTATAGATAGAGTAGAGGTCGAGCATCGTCTGCGAGGGGTGCTGGTTGGCACCGTCGCCGGCATTGATGATGGGTACGGGCGACACCTCGCTGGCATAGCGTGCTGCACCCTCCAGGTGGTGGCGCATCACGATGAGGTCGGCATAGTTGCCCACCATCATGATGGTGTCTTTGAGGCTCTCTCCCTTCGATGAACTCGATGTGGCAGCATCGCTAAATCCGATGACGCGTCCGCCAAGGCGATTGACAGCAGTCTCGAAGGAGAGTCGTGTGCGGGTAGAGGGCTCGAAGAATAGGGTGGCGATAACCTTTCCATCCAATGTCTTGCGGTTGGGGTTCTCTTCAAATCGGGCTGCCGCTTCGAGCAAGCTCATAATCTTCTCTTTGCTCAAGTCGGCAATGGTTACGAAGCTCTTTGTCATGATATATCCGTTTTAAATGTTTGGTCTTGTCTGTGCACTCCTGCGTCGCACTTTCATGCAAGGCAACGAGTTTAGCAACAAAGTAACAACTTTCTCTGCAAATATCCAAATATATCATACGAATAAATCCGCATTTTGTCGCACGAGGCAAAATGCGGATGTGTTATTCCTTTTTTGGGGGAGTTGAGGAGTATAGGAGTGTAGGAGAACTTTTGGGGAGTAGAGGAGTATAGACTATACTTTAGACTATGAAAATCGTAAGGTGGCTATCGTAGGGCCCCCTTGTGGGTGCCCATGAAAATAGTAAAGCCGCGAACAGACTAACGTCTATACTCCTTAACTCCTACACTCCAGTAATGAGTCATTACTCACTTCACCACCACCATCTCTACCGGTTGTGTCTCACTCTTATCCATCGGGTGCCACTGGTACTTCACCTTGCCGAAGTCGATACTCTTCACATCAATGCAGCGTATATTGTTGTTGTACATGGTCTTGTAGTACACCTTGCCGCCCGTGAGGTCTATGGCCGATGTCCACTGTGTGGCACTGGGGATGTCGGGGCCCTGTCCTGCCTTGTGCTCTATGCCTATGGGGATGTCAAAGTTGTTCAGTATGTGAAAGCTCTGCGTGATGGTGCTAAATCCATCGGGCTGCTGCGGAGCCGTATTGCGGAAGAAGGCCGCACGCACAAAGCGCGAGGGAGGTGTGGCGTCGCCCGGAAGGCCCAACATTCCCGAGCTGCCCCCGAAGGGGCTCAACGCTTGCTCGCCAAGTAGTTGGTCGGGAGCACTGCCTGGGAAGAGGTTTACATAGTTGTTTAGGTTAGCCAGGTGCCAGGGGAATCCGGGCGAGTTAGTGATCACCCCCACCGTATTCTCATAGAAGTGCGGCACACCATCGACAAACTCCAACACCACCTGTCGGCCGCTCTTGTCGCCTATACGGTAGTGTACTACAGAGCTAGCGTCGAGGCCCACCACGCGTACCTGGTTGGTGTTGATAGCCTGCATCACCTCCTCTACGGTGGCAAACTGCGACAGCATCCATGCATTCAGCTGTAGGTCGCCCACGCTGCGGCTCGCCTCGGCGGGGTTGTAGGGTAGGTAGCTGCCATAGTTGGGGAAGAAGAAGAGTCCTGTAGACAGTCCCGCCTCGTTGATGCCCTCAGCGATAAACTCCTTCTGTACTACGCATAGTCCTACCACGCCGTACTTGGCGGTAAACTTCAGACCGTTCGTGGCGTTGGGGGTATACGACTGCAGCTCCTGCCCGCGAGGGATGATCACATATTCACTGATAAGTTTCAGCGCTGCCCCTTCGATGGTGCGTGCCTGGATGTAGCTACCGTCCTTGGCAGTGAGCGATATGCCCGTGCAGGCCATTGTAGCTGCCGTTCCGCTTGCCAGTGCAGCACATCCTACGAGGATGTTTTTAGTAATTCTATTCATACTGCTTTTATTATATGGTGTAACTCACATAATAACATCATTAGGGACAAAAGGTTTTTAAGAATGACATGTATGGGTTCCCCGGTACGGGATGTCATAAAAGAAATATGAGCGACTCCGCTTGGGGCGCTCATATATATATGTATTGGTTTTTGCAGTGTGTTAAGCCAGCTTTCGTTGGGGATATTTACGGAACCATCCATCCCAACGGAGTCGCATGACACCGAACATGGCTTCGCCAAAAATGCTGCTGTTCATCTTTGATGTACCTAGTTCACGATTGACGAAAATGACGGGTACCTCCTTGATCTTGAAGCCGCACTTGTAGGCAGTAAACTTCATTTCTATCTGGAAGGCATAACCCTTGAAACGAACCTTGTCGAGTTCCATAGTCTCAAGTACCTCCCTGCGGTAGCACTTGAAACCGGCAGTGGTATCTTTGACTTTGATGCCAGTGACGAACTGTACATACTTGGAGGCGTAGTACGACATGAGTACACGACCCATGGGCCAGTTCACTACATTGACGCCGCTCACATAGCGCGAGCCGATAGATACATCGTAACCCTCGACAGCGCAAGCGCTGTAGAGGCGGGGTAGGTCGTTGGGGTTGTGCGAGAAGTCGGCATCCATCTCGAAGATGTAGTCGTACTTATGCTCGATAGCCCACTTGAAACCGCATATGTAGGCGGTGCCAAGACCGAGCTTTCCGGTGCGCTCTACCATGAAGAGACGCTCGGGAAACTCCTTCTGTAACTCCTTGACGATAGCAGCGGTGCCGTCGGGCGAGCCGTCCTCAATGATGAGTATGTGGAACACTTTCTCCAAACCGAATACGGCACGGATGATGTTTTCGATATTCTCCTTCTCGTTGTAGGTAGGTATAATAACGATACTGTCGCTCTGTTGCATATGATAGTTTTTTTGCTTTCGAGGACAAAGATACGAATAAACGAGCGAAAACATATCAAGCTTGCTTGAATATTTTTTACAGCGAGTATAAAGTATCTTCGACTTTTTCTCAAAAGTTATACTTATTATATAATATAGGAGTATTTTGGAGAGAAAATATTGTATATTTACCCGTTTATTCGTAACTTTGCGCCGTTTTTGAGAAATATGAAGGCAATACAAGTGTTTGATGCCCTTGAACAATATGCGCCTCTGCCTTTGCAAGACGGTTTCGATAATGCGGGATTGCAAATAGGATTGACAGCGGAGCAGGAAGTTGCAGGGGCTTTGTTGTGTCTAGACGTGACTGAAGATGTCATCGATGAGGCAGAGCGGATGGGATGTAACCTAATTGTGGCGCATCACCCTCTGTTGTTTCACGGACTCAAGCAAATCACTGGCAATAGCTATGTGGAGCGTTGTGTCATCAAGGCAATACAAAAGGGTATAGGTATATATGCAGCACACACCAATATGGATAATGCCGAGTATGGGGTGAACTATCGTATCGCAGAAAAGATCGGACTGACCAACCTCGCATTTCTCGAAACAAAGACTGTAGACATTCATGCAGGAGCTGGCATTATCGGTAACCTTGAAGTGGAGGAGGACGAAATCGGATTCATGCAGCGTATTAAGGAACTATTTGGTATACGATGTATGCGATATAATAGACTGTGTGGGCGCAAAATACGACGTGTAGCACTGTGTGGCGGTGCTGGGGGATTCCTGCTGCAGCAGGCTGTTGTGCAAGGTGCCGATGCTTTTCTTACAGGAGAGATGCGTTATCACGACTATTTTGGACATAACGAAGAACTGTTGATAGCCGAAATGGGACATTATGAAAGCGAGCAATATACGGTAGATCTCTTTGCTGAAATTCTCGCCAAGGAGTTGCCCGAACTGAAAACGATAAAGACTACATTAAATACAAACCCAATAAATTATTTGTAACTATGGCAAAAGACATCAAGAAAGAACTGCAGGAGTATTCTGTAGAGGAAAAATTGAAATCATTGTACCAGTTGCAGGTTATCTTCTCGGAGATCGACCGCATTAAGACTCTCCGTGGTGAACTCCCCCTTGAGGTTCAGGACCTTGAGGATGAAGTGGCTGGACTCCGTACTCGCATCGGTAATATTTCTGGTAGCATCGAGGAAATCAAGGCTGAAGAGGCTAAACGTCGTAACAAAATTGAAGAGGCCAAGGCGATGATCGAAAAATATACTGAAGACCAAAATAATGTACGCAATAATCGTGAGTACGACCTCTTGGCCAAGGAAATCGAATTCCAGACTCTCGAGGTGGAGTTCTGCGAGAAGAAACTCCGTCAATATGCTGGTGACTTGAAGGCCAAGAACGAGGAGATTGATCGTACTAATGCTCTGCTTGAAGAGCGCATTGCTGCTCTTGAAGATAAGCGCAATGAACTGGAGGAAATCGTGGCTGAAACGAAGGAAGAAGAGGAGAAACTTCGCGATCGCGCCAAGGAACTCGAGGCTACTATCGAATCTCGCTTGTTGCAGTCGTTCAAGCGTATCCGTAAGAATACACGCAACGGACTCGGTGTGGTGTATGTGCAGCGCGATGCTTGTGGTGGTTGCTTCAATAAGATTCCGCCCCAGCGCCAGCTTGATGTGAAGATGCGCAAGAAAATTATCGTGTGTGAATATTGTGGTCGTATCATGATTGATCCTGAGTTGGCAGGCGTAAAGGAGACTACTACACAGGCTCCCGAGAAGAAGACTCGCAAGCGCGCTATCCGTAAGAAGAGCGACGAGGCTGCTGCCGAGTAATCTCTCTACCGACTATTAGGGTTATAACCTGTTTTATAAGTGGTATCATCAGTAGAAGGTGCCACTTATATTTTTTTTGTAAAGCATGCCTTACAATTATTCAATAATTGTTGGCGTTTATTGGGATTTATTTTGTACTTTTGCCTTTTAGTTGGAAAAAACTATCAAAACCTATTTTTAAAATGGAAAAGAATATACAAAAATTGACCGAAAAGATGTTTCGGGATGGAGTAGAGAAAGGCAATGAAGAGGCTGCACGCATCGTAGCTGCTGCCAATGCTCAGGCTGCCGAAATCGTAGAGAATGCACGCAAAGAGGCTGATGCCCTGATTGCTGGTGCGCAGAAGTCTGCCGCTGAGTTGATGGAAAACACAAAGTCAGAGCTCCGACTCTTTGCTGGCCAGGCCGTGAACGCGCTCAAGAGCGAGGTAGCTACCTTGGTTTCAGACAAGGTAGTGGGTGACGCTGTGAAAGAACTCACCGCAGACAAAGAGGTAATGGGCAAGTTCGTAGTGACATTGGCCGAGAAGTGGGTGGCAGATGAGCCTATCGTAATCTCTGCTGCTGATGGCGAGACCCTCAAGAAGTACTTTGCTGCTAAAGCAAAGGATTTGCTTGACAAGGGTGTAACCATCGAAGAGGTAAACGGACAGAAGGCGCTCTTCACCATACAGCCCGCCGATGGCTCGTACAAGGTGAACTTTGGCGAGGAGGAGTTTGTAAACTTCTTCCAGTCATTCCTCCGTCCTGAGTTGGTAGAGATGTTGTTCTGATTTATGATTTGAGATTTCTGATTTCTGATTTACCATCCGGGAAGATATGCTTTGGTTGGCAATAAATCATAAATCATAAATCATAAATTCCTTTTTATGAAAAAGAACTATTATTATCTCATAGCCGGACTGCCGGAGTTATCGCTCGATGACAGTAAGTTGGGAATCACCGTGCGTGAGTTCCGCGAGCTGTACTATCCCGAGTTGTCTGCCGATGACCGCGCTCTGCTTGACCTCATCTACCTAAGCTACGACAATGCCAACCTGCTCCTATTATTAAAGGATAAGGAGGCCGCTATCGTAGAGGGTGGACTTTATACGAGCGAGGAGTTGCTGGGCATCATCGAGGCTGCTCGTGCTGAGGAGACTCCCGACCGCAACTATCCGCGCTATATGTACGACTTCGTGGCACAGATGGAGAGCGAAGAGAGTGCAGCCGAGGGCATCTTCCCCGAAGACCGCCTCGCACAGCTCTACTATGCGCACGCCATGAGTCAGGGTAATGTGTTCGTGGAACGCTGGTTTGCATTTAACCTCGATCTCAACAACTTCCTTACCGCCATTACAGCACGCCGCTACAACCTCGATGTGAAGCCCCTCATCGTGGGCGACAATGAGGTGGCCAAGGCATTGCGCACTTCGAATAGCCGCGACTTTGGCTTGACAGGTGTGATGGACGGTTTCGAGGAGGTGATGCGCATCAGTGAGATTGATAACCTCGTAGATCGTGAGCGAAAGCTCGACATTCTCAAGTGGGAGTGGATGGAGGCGAACTCCTTTTTCGACTACTTCACCGTAGAGAAACTCTTTGCCTTCCTCGTGAAGATACAGATCATCGAGCGTTGGATTTCGCTCGATGCCGAAGCGGGTGGTGAAATGCTACGCGACATGATACGCCAACTAAAAGAAGAGGTGAAGGTGCCTCAAGAGTTTACAATAAATAATAAGAAATAAAACAGATATATGGCTACAACAGGAAAAGTTAAAGGCGTTGTTCAGAACTTGGTGACGCTGACAGTAGACGGTCCCGTGGCACAGAACGAAATCTGCTACATCACCACCGGCGGCGATAAGCTTATGGCCGAGGTGTTGAAGGTAGTGGGTAACGACGTGTTTGTGCAGGTGTTTGAGAGCACACGCGGACTGAAGGTAGGTGCGCCTGCCGAATTTACCGGCCACATGCTCGAGGTAACTCTCGGCCCCGGTATGCTCTCAAAGAACTATGACGGTCTGCAGAACGACCTCGACAAGATGGACGGTGTGTTCCTCAAACGCGGACAGTACACCTATGCTCTCGACGACGACCGCAAATGGCAGTTCAAGCCTCTTGCCAAGGTGGGCGACAAGGTGAAAGCCTCTGACTGGCTCGGCTCTGTAGAGGAGAACTGCCAACCCTTGAAGATCATGGTACCCTTCCAGCAGAAGGGTGTGTGCACCGTGAAGTCTATCGTGGCTGAAGGCGAGTATACCATTCAGGACACTATCGCCGTGCTCACCGATGAGGAGGGTAACGACGTGAAGGTGAACATGATTCAGCGTTGGCCCGTGAAGGTGCCCATGACCAACTATGTGGACAAACCCCGTCCCTTCAAGTTGCTCGAGACAGGCGTACGTGTTATCGATACCGTGAACCCCATCGTAGAGGGTGGTACAGGCTTCATCCCTGGTCCCTTCGGTACAGGTAAGACCGTGCCCCAGCATGCCATCTCTAAGCAGGCCGAGGCCGACATCGTGATCATCGCTGCCTGCGGTGAGCGTGCCAATGAGGTAGTAGAGATCTTCACCGAGTTCCCCGAGCTCGTTGACCCCCATACCGGTCGCAAGTTGATGGAGCGTACTATCATCATCGCCAATACCTCAAACATGCCCGTA
>JAZKZX010000050.1:0-35801 GCA_045612925.1 Bacteroidaceae bacterium | reverse complement strand
TTCATTCAAGGCTGGTGACACCGTAACAGTAGCGTATCGTATTGTCGAGGGTAACAAAGAGCGTGTTCAGCTCTACCGCGGTGTAGTAATCAAGATTTCAGGCCACGGCTACAACAAGCGTTTTACTGTACGTAAGATGTCTGGTACTGTAGGTGTTGAGCGTATCTTCCCCATCAACTCACCGGCTATCGACAGCATCGTAGTGAACAAGGTTGGTAAGGTTCGTCGCGCTAAGTTGTACTATCTCCGCGCTCTTACCGGTAAGAAGGCTCGCATCAAAGAGAAACGAGTTATCTCTAAGAACGCTTAACATTACGCTTCAACGATATAAAAAACCTCCCGCGCACTTGCAGGAGGTTTTTTATTATCTGCGCATATCAAAAGAGCCTTCGTACTCTTTAAAAGTATTTAGTCTAATACGATGCCGAAGCCTTAATACCCCGGTCCTGCAAGAGACCAACAATATAATCAAGTTCCTCAGGAGTAGCTTTGAGCAAGCCTTGCGCGGGAGTCTCTCGATCTATAGTATAAATCATCACCTCTCTCGGAGCAATGCGTTCTACTTCATCGAGCCAGGGACCGACATACTCGAGTTTGGTATTGTCCACTGATACACCCTCGGCATCGACCCCCTTCATGAATAAGGTTTGTATCACACAATGCCCATCAAAGGCTCTCATACATTCGAGTAGTTTTGACAAATCATATCTACCCACGGGGCGATCAACACGAGTGATATAATCAATATCTACTGTGTCAAGTTTTACAATGTTATTGTCTATTCGCTTCAGTGCCTCAAACACCTCTGTCCTATCGATACGGGTACCATTAGTAAGCACGCTCACCTTAGCCTGAGGAAAATAGCAATTACGTAGAGCAAGCACATCCTCAATTACCCCTGCAAATTCGGGATGTGCCGTAGGCTCTCCATTACCAGCAAAGGTGAGTACATCGGGCGACATACCCTCATCCTGCATCTGTTGGAGTTTCTTTTCCAGAGCTTCCGCCACCTCTCTACGTGTAGGAAGTTTATGCTTGGGACGACGTTCGGCATTGAACCCACACTCACAATAGAGGCAGTCAAAGGTGCACACTTTACCATCGCCAGGCAGTAGGTTGATACCTAACGATATTCCTAAACGACGACTCCTGATAGGACCGAAGATGGGAGAGGGATAGATTATAGTAGACATTTTGGATGGCAAGTGAATAGTAAAAAAGAGTTTGTAAGCAGGCACGCATTGAGGAGCCAAACTTACAAACTCAAAAAATCATAATTTAAGATTACTTTTCTATCTCGAGCAGTTCCACCTCAAACACGAGTGTAGAAAATGGCTTGATTGTCCCCAAATCGCGGCTTCCATATGCGAGTTCCTGAGGGATATAGAGCATCCACTTAGAACCTACAGGCATCAAGGTCAGCGCTTCCGTCCAGCCTGCGATAACTTGATTCACACCGAAGGTGGTAGGCTCGTTGCGGCTATATGAACTATCAAACTCAGTACCATCAATAAGTGTACCGCGGTAGTGCACTTTCACTCTGTCTGTAACTGCGGGGATTGTACCCTTACCCTCAATGAGCACCTTGTAGCAGAGGCCGCTCTCGGTCTTTACCACGCCTTCAGTTTGCGAGATAGAGTCGAGGAATGCCTCACCCTGCGCCTTAGCGGCACCAAACTGCTGTTCGAAACGTTTGTTCTTAATCTCTTCCATCAAGCGGAAAGCATCTTGCTGAGCCATAATAGGATGCATGAGCATCTTGTTCTCGGTAACACCTGCAAGGAAGCCTGCGAGGAAATAATCCTTGCTGATAAGTTCCTCGCCATTGCCAAACACCTCACGACTAATGCCTGGTATCATCTGCTTGCTAATCTGCTGACCAATCTGCACTCCAGCATTGAAGGCACCCTTCTTGGCATTGTCGCCCATCTTGACACCGGCCTTCAGCCCCTTAGCAAAGTTGTCCATATAGAGAGTATCCACACCCATTCCGTAGGTGATATAACCCTTTAGACCCTGTGTCTGCGCCAAGCCCATAGCATATGAGAACTCGTCAATCTGAGCCTTGCGGTTAGCTGTAGAATCATTGCTACTGATAGCATCCATAAGAGCTATTGCTTTCTGGTGAGCCTCCTGGGGGGACATCTTCATTCCCTTCTCGGTAGCCCCAGCAACAAATGCAGCAACAAAATCCTTCTTATTGATTTCGCCCTCCTTGCCAGCAAAGAGTTCGCTCGTGATGCCAGGGATAATCTGATTGACCACCTGCTGACCAATCTGCACGCCCGCATAGTAAGCATTCCGCTTATCGTTAGCCTCTGCCCCGTCGAGCACACCGCCAACGAACTGCGCCATATGGGTAGTGTCTACCCCCATGCGTCCTGCAAGATAGGTTTTCAAACCCGTTGTCTGCGCCATACCAATGGCATAGGCGAGTGAATCCACATCACTTGCCCCCTTAAGAGTTACCTTAGGAGCCGATGTGCAACTTGCCACGAAACCAGCTACGAGAACCATAGCCAATGAAAAGATTGTCTTCTTCATATTCCTTTGTTTTTTATTTTATAAATAAGCCTTATAACACCTCCAACAATTCCACTTCAAACACCAATGTGCTATAGGGGGGTATGGCAGCACCTGCTCCATGCTCACCGTAACCAAGATTATAGGGGATATAGAGTTTCCACTTGTCGCCCTCGCTCATGAGTTGTAGCGCCTCTACCCAACCAGCAATCACCTGGTTCACACCGAACACTGCAGGTTCTCCACGTTCAATAGAGCTATCAAACATAGTGCCATCAACCAAGCGTCCCTCATAGTGACAGCGCACCTTGTCAGTAGCTTTAGGCTTTCTCCCTGTGCCAGATGTTAGCACCTCATATTGAAGTCCGCTGGGGAGCGTCGTCACACTCGCACGTTCCTTATTCATCTTAAGGAACATCTCTCCCTGTTCAATAGCGGCAGCATGAGCCTTCTTCTCCATCTCGGCGAAATGATTGTTTACAATCTGCTGAGCTTCACTGAAGCTCACGGCAGTCTCTTTACCTTCTAATACATCGCGGATAGCTTGCGCAAAGTCATCGACATTCACTTCTGCACCCATAGAGAGCAATTGCTGACCGATACCGAGCCCTAGTCCGTAGCTAAATTTGTCCATATTTTATGCTATTAATTTTGAAAAAACGGACAAAAGTACATTATTTCTTTGAATATTGGTCAATCCTCTCCTAGAAAACTTTCTACGGACTTGCGTATTTCATGGATTTTATCGTAATTTGTATCATAAATTTGGCTAGTGCCGACGAAAAGGAACAAGCAATCAAAATTAAAAGTTTTATATAATAATGAAAAAATCATTGACAATGTTAGCCATGGCAACTGTAATGTGTGTATCATGCGACAAAGAGAAGGCGATATCAGCCTTCCACTACAACGATGAGAAATTTGCCGATATCGAGATGCTTCGCTACGAGGTGAAAGGCTTTGACGAACTAACTCTCGACCAAAAGAAGCTCGTATACTATCTCCAAGAGGCAGCGCTGTATGGCCGCGACATCCTCTTCGACCAAAATGGGCGCTACAACCTCGTCATCCGCAAGATGCTCGAGACCGTGTATACCGATTATCAGGGCGACAAGACCACCGATGAATGGAACGCCTTCGTCACATACACCAAGCGTGTATGGTTCTCGAGCGGCATTCATCACCACTATAGTGCCGACAAGTTCGTACCTGGTTTCTCCGAAGATTTTTTCCGTAAGGCATTGGCATCAGTCGATAGTGCAAAGCTACCTTTGGCAGAAGGACAGACACTTGCCGAATTGTGCGACGAGGTGTTTCCTGCTATCTTTGACCCCGCAGTGATGCCTAAACGTGTCAATCAGGCCGACGGCGAAGACCTCGTGCTCACCTCTGCCAGCAACTACTACGATGGAGTGACCCAAGCCGAGGCAGAAATGTTCTACAATAACCTAAAGGACCCCAAAGACGAAACACCCGTGATGTACGGTATGAACAGCCGCCTCGTGAAAGAGAATGGTAAATTGATAGAGAAGGTATGGCACACCGAAGGTCTCTATGGTGAGGCACTCTCTAAAGTCGTTTTCTGGCTCGAGAAAGCTCTCACCGTAGCCGAGAATGACGAACAACGCACCGTCATTGAGAAACTCATCAAGTACTACCATTCGGGTAGCCTTGAGGATTTTGACGACTACTGCATCGCATGGGTAGACGACCTCGACTCACGCATCGACTTCGTAAACGGATTCACCGAGAGTTATGGCGACCCTCTCGGCATGAAAGCTTCGTGGGAGTCAATCGTCAACTTCAAAGATATTGAAGCCACTAAACGCACACAACTTATCAGCGACAATGCACAATGGTTTGAAGATCAATCACCCGTAGACAATCGCTTCAAGAAGGAGGCCGTAAAGGGAGTTACCGCCAAGGTCATCACCGCTGCCATCCTCGCTGGCGACCTCTATCCCGCAACAGCCATCGGCATCAACCTACCTAACTCCAACTGGATACGCAGCGTACATGGATCCAAATCTGTTACCATCGGTAACCTCACCGAAGCATACAACATGGCAGCATTAGGTGGTGGTTTCAACGAGGAGTTTGTCTATAGCGACGAAGAACGTCGACTCATCGAGCAGTACGACGCACTCACCGGCGACCTTCACACTGATCTCCACGAGTGCCTCGGACACGGTTCAGGCAAGTTGCTCCCAGGTGTCGACCCTGATGCGCTCAAAGCTCACGGCTCCACCATCGAAGAGGCGCGCGCCGACCTCTTTGCTCTTTATTACATAGCCGACCCCAAAATGGTAGAACTTGGCTTGCTCCCCAACGCTGAGGCCTACAAAGCTGAATACTACGGACAGATGATGAACGGACTCATGACACAGCTCGTACGCATCGAACTTGGCAATACCATTGAAGAGGCCCACATGCGCGACCGCCAGCTCATCGCATCCTGGGCATATGAGCATGGAAAAGCTAATGGTGTGATCGAAATGGCAGTGCGAGATGGCAAAACCTATGTAAAGATCAACGACTACGAAGCGCTGCGCAACCTCTTTGGTGAGCTGCTTGCTGAGATTCAGCGCATCAAGTCCGAAGGAGACTACGAAGCTGGACGCCAGCTAGTCGAACGATATGCCGTACAGGTAGACCCCGCCTTGCACCGCGAGGTACTAGACCGCTATGCAGCGCTCAATCTCGCCCCCTATAAGGGTTTCATCAATCCCGTATACACTGCCATCACCGATGCAGAGGGAAATATTACCGATGTCACCATCTCATACACCGAAGGTTATGCCGAGCAGATGCTTCGCTATAGCAACGAGTATGCCACATTACCATATCGCAACTAACCATCAGGAGATCAAGTACTTGAACTCATAAATTTCACATGCACGAAACCATTCGAGACATAAAAGCTCAGCTCCGCCTCTTCATGAATGGAGTATTGTCGCAGAGCCTTCGCGAGAAAGGGCTTCAATATCGTCTCATCTTCGGTGTCGAGTTGCCTCGCCTCAAGGAGATAGCCTCGAGATACGAGCCTAACCACGAGTTAGCACAGGCACTGTGGAGAGAAGATATCCGCGAGTGCAAAATCTTGGCAGCCTACTTGCAACCCATCGAAACTTTCGATACCGAGCTTGCCGACTTTTGGGTAGAGAGTGTCACCAATACTGAACTTGCCGACTACCTCTGCATGGCCCTCCTTCGCCGACTGCCCTACGCCTCACAGAAAGCATTCGAGTGGATAGCCTCGGATGACCGCATGCTGATGTATACGGGGTTCCGCCTCATGAGTCACCTCGTCAACACATTGGGCACTGAGATGAACGAGCGCAGCCGTAACGAATTTCTCGATCAGGTTCAAGTTGCCCTCCAAGGTAGTGACCTCCTCGTCAAGCAAGCTGCCCAATCGGCACTAGATCGCTTGGAAGGGTTGTCCTAAATAGACAGCTCCGAGAGAAACTACTGAATAATTTTAGCATAACGCTAAAGCACAACAATAGCGAAGGGGAAAACAAACTTTTCCCCTCCTCGACAGAGGTTTAGCATAAGACTCTGAAATATACTCTTTATCGGCCGTCACTTCAAACAGAGGTGTCGGTCGATAGCATATATAAATAAATTACAATCGGCTACAGATATCTGCCGTCTAAAAGGCATAGATATTTAGTTGGCCTAGCTGCTCTCATCTTATCTTCCCTATCTTTTTCTTAAACTTCGCCTAAGCAAAACGAGGAAAAATCTTAAAGATTTTCTCTTGTGCTAGTTATATAATAAATTCGCCACATGCGGAGAAAGATTTGTTGATAAGAAATATTTTATAGCAAGCACAAAATTTTTATTGCCCTGCATTATTGCTCTTATACTCCATTAACTATTCTGAATCAACCCCTTAGCTTGACACTACTGTCCAAAGGATTTTTCAAAAAAAGCATTGTTAGCGTGCGAAGTATGTGATATACGCGGTTTTATTATTAAATTTGTACGCAAATTGACGCATATGCATACTTTAGACACTATCTTACGACCCATCGAGGCCGAGTTTGCCACCTTTAGAAAAATGCAGGACGACTTGGCATTGAACCCTAATCCGTTGTTGAGAGAAATCATTCTCCATGTAAACAAACAAAGGGGTAAGCAAATGCGACCGATGATGGTGTTGCTCTTTGCCAAGATGTTTGGCACCATCACCTCCACCACCTATAGCGCAGCACTTGCACTAGAACTACTACACACGGGAAGTCTCGTGCACGATGACGTGGTGGACGATAGTATGCAACGACGAGGTCAAGCCTCGGTAAACGCCCTTTACAACAACAAATTGGCGGTGCTCGTGGGCGACTATCTACTCTCTATGGCACTCGCCTTCACAGGACGATGCGAAGACCCTCGTATCACGAATCTCGTGGGTGAGTTGGGACAGACTTTGGCAGATGGCGAGATTTTCCAGATGTTTCACAGCCACGAGAAGTTGGTTTCAGAAGAGGTGTATCTCGAGATTATACGCAAGAAGACTGCATCGCTCTTCTCGACCAGTGCAGAGGTGGGAGCCCTCTCGGCTAGTGCACCTGAAGAGTTTGTAACACGTGCCCGACAGATAGGAGAATATATAGGTATATGTTTCCAAATACGCGACGACATTTTTGACTACTACTCTAACAATGTAGGTAAACCCACAGGCAATGACATGCGCGAAGGCAAGCTTACATTACCTATTATCTATGCTGTGCGCACACAAGGAGATGAGCGCATCAAGGAGATGATAGACCGTCTCAAAAGTGGTGAGCTATCTGACGAGGAAATCAACGAACTTATCGAATTCGCCAAGGATAAGGGCGGTATTGAATATGCAGAGCAAACCATGCAGCAATATCGTCAGAAGGTAATAGACCTGCTGCCTGAAGGTATCGATGAGGATATACGCGCTGCCCTCATCGCTTATATTGATGTAGTGATCAACCGCAAGAAATAATCGTTACATTTTAAGGTAGAAATCCTTGACTAAATTGATATACGCGGGCGTGTATTGACGCTCGGCGCTATGTATGCACAATGTCTCCATGGCATGCGGAGCCCCTTGGCGCGTGAAAGACATCAGGATGCGCTTGGGCTTGCCGCCCTCGACTGGTACGACTACCATTTGGCGTGTAGCAAAAAGTCCGTTGCAGGCTGCACTGACGGTCATATCGTGCGCACGATCGTGGGGGATGACTACCGACAGTTCGCCTTCGGGGGATAGCAGACGAACCGCACTGCGCGCCAACTCATCAAAGGTAAGCGTATCGGTGTGACGAGCCATGGTACGGGCTGAATCAGGACACTTGAGAGAGTTTTCAAAGAAAGGTGGGTTGCACAAGATAGCATCAAAGGACAATGCCGGATGTTCTATGCCGGATGATGAATCAGCAAGTGTCCTGGCATCGGCCTCAAGCACCTGTATACGATTACCCCAAGGTGAAAGCATTACATTCTCTGTGGCTTGTGCTACAGCATCGGTGTCAAGGTCAATGGCAATAATATCAGCGTCACTACGCTGGGCTGCCATCAGTGCTACAAGTCCAGTGCCTGTGCCCATATCAAGTATGCGGCGGCAATGCTCCACACTCGCCCATGCGCCGAGTAGCACACCGTCGGTACCCACCTTCATGGCACAACGCTCTTGATGGACCTCAAACTGCTTGAATGTAAATGAGTGTTTCAAAATCGGACAATAGTATTTAAGGTAGCTCCCGTGCTCGATGCGGTAGGAGCAACAAAAAGTTCGCACCCCGTAAGGCGATGCATCATACGCTTTGTGTAGGGGAGTAGCCAATAACCTATACGAGCGCTCAAGATACCGACACCTGCACCAGCAAAGACATCAGTAAACCAATGCCGCTCGTTGTATACACGCAGCACACCTACTGTTGCTGCTATAGTATAGGCTCCTACGGAAAGCCAGGGATACTCCTCGCCATATTCGATACGCACCAGCTCTGCTCCCATGAAAGTAGTAGCCGTATGCCCTGAAGGGAAGGAATTATTGGCAGAACCATCGGGACGAGGCTCCTGCACTGTATATTTAATTGCATTGACAATGGCTCCAAGAGCAATGTATGAAGTAGCAAGTTCTAAAGTACGATCAATATAGTTGTGCTTAGCCTCAACACCTAACAAACTTAAACCGTAGACTGAAGCTAGCGGTACATACTGCAAATAGTCATCGATGATCGTACGATGCTCGCCGCGCCACTCATCAAGAAAATCACGCACCTCGTAACGAGAGTTTTTCACAGGCTCTATGAAACCTAGAGTGCCAGCCCCAATCAGTGAAAGAGGCATAATGACCTCTCCAACCTTAAAGTTAGATTTCACAATAAGGCTATCCGATGCTGAGCAAGGTAGGAGAAAGAAAAGCGATAGGATAGAAAGGAGTAGGCTGCGCATAAACTACTTGATGTTGGCTCCTGTGTTAAAATCGCACTACAGCATTTAGGACGGCTCCTGTGCTCGATGCGGTAGGAGCAACAAACATATCCCAACCTGTAATGCGGTGCATTACGCGCTTCGTGTAAGGGAGTAGCCAGTAACCTATACGGGCACTCAAGATACCGACACCGGCACCTGCTACCACATCGGATAGCCAGTGATGATTGTTATATACGCGCAAGGCTCCTGTAGCTGTGGCAATGGTATAGGCTCCCACAGCAAGCCAAGGGTAATCATCGCCATATTCGATGCGCACCAACTCGGCCCCCATAAAAACCTTGGCAGCATGCCCTGAAGGGAAGGAGTTGAGATCCGAACCATCGGGGCGCTCTTTGTCGATTAGGTATTTGGCTCCACCGACGATGCCTACGAGGGCTACGCAAGCGGTGCCCACCTCGAGCGTGCGGTCTACATAGTTGTGCTTGGCTTCGGCTCCCAATAGGCTGAGTCCGTAGACTGATGCCAAGGGGACATATTGCAGGTAGTCGTCAATAGTCGTACGATGCTCTCCACGCCAACTGCCTACGCATGTTTGAAAATCCACACATGCACTCTTCACAGGCTCTACAAAACCCAATGTGCCTGCTCCTATCAATGATAGGGGCATGATGAGTGAGTTTGCCTTAAAATTGGACTTTACCGTCAGTGTGTCAGCTGCCGAGCAAGGAAGCATCAAAAGCAATGACAACATAGAAAGGAGGATATGGCGCATAGACTATTTCTTTAGAAAGTACTTGTTGAGAATTTTGATGGGTAGCCACACCGAGAGGGCACTCACGGTTACTACAGAGACAAGGACAAGGAGGAGGTCGGTCACCTTGACACGCACAGGGTAAGCATCGACAACAAACTGTCCGTCACCACCAAGACCAATGAGGCCAAACTCTTGCTGCAATAGGCAGAGCACAATGCCCAAGACAAGACCTATCAAGGCACCGAGCAGGGCAATGAGGTTGCCCTCATAGATGAAGATTCGCGATACAAAGCCTTCGGTAGCGCCAAGACTACGCAGTGTATCGGCATTAGACTGCTTGTCAAGGATTAACATTGATACCGAGCTGATGATATTGAAGCATGCCACCATGAGAATGAAGCAGAGAAAGAGGTAGGTAACAAACTTCTCAATCTCGACCACCTTGAATGTGGCAGCCTGCTGCTCGTAGCGATTCTTCACCGTATAGCCATTGCCCATGATAGTAGCAATGCTTTGCTTTATCTTGGCTGCATTGGCATGGGGAGCAAGAGCCACCTCAATGGCCGACACCTCGGTGTCATAGTCGAACAAACGGCGGGCATAGTCGAGAGAGGTGATGATGTAAGACGAGGCGTAGCGCGCATCATTGATGTTGAGCACCGTGCCAGGCAAGAAGAGGGGCTCGCGGTGGAAACTCGCCATGGGATTGGAAAGGTTTACCTTGACGCCCCGACGAGGAGCATATATCTCTACTGGGTCGTAGGGGTCAAAACCTGTCCCTAAGATATACATGAGTTGTATGCCCATCACGCCATAGTCGGCAATGTCATCGTAGAGCTTAAACTCGGGGTTGCCGTAGAGTATTTCTTCGATATGCGTCAGCTCTTGAAAGTTGTCGTCAACTCCTTTGATGGTGACCATCGTCTGCTGCCCCTTATACTTGGCCATAGCATTGTCCTCTAAGGTGAGGCTCACCGCCCTCACACCAGGTATGGCGCGAATAGTAGCGATGATTGCCGTGTCTGGGGTGAAGGTCTTACCCTTCACTGTCTCGACTTTCAAGTCTGGGTCAAAGTGGGTAAAGAAACCCGAGATGAGATCGTGAAAACCATTGAACACCGAGAGTGTACACACCAAAGCTAGCGTAGCCAACGCTACACCACATACCGAGATGGCTGAGATGATATTGATGGCGTTGTGCGACTTCTTGGAGAAGAGGTAACGACGGGCTATGTAAAGGGCACAGTTCACGGTGAAATGGAGATTTCTTGACTTTACTTCAGCAATTCATCAATGCGTTCCAGGTAGTCGAGCGAGTCGTCCACAAAGAACTTCAGCTCGGGAATGATGCGCAACTGGTGACGCAGGCGACCACCGAGCTCGTAGCGTATAGCACGCATGTTGGCTGTCAAGTTCTTTACAATCTCGGCTCCACGCCCTGAGGGAAACACGCTGATGTGTGCACGCGCGATGCTCAAGTCAGGACTCACGCTCACCGATGTTACTGATACGAGCACACCGTTCATTGACTTGGCTTGCAAGAGGAATATCTCGCTCAATTCCTTCTGGATGAGGCGAGCAATCTTACTTTGTCTGGTTGATTCCATTTTATAATTTACTATTTGAATATTTACAATTTACTATTTAGCATAAAGGACCTCACTTCTTCCTTATCATTGTGAGGCCGTCACGCAACGGAAGGATAAGTTTCTCTACCCGTTTGTCGGCAGCCACGAAGGCATTGAACTCATTGATGGCTACCGTCTGTCGGTCATTGAGGTATGCCCTATCTATCACATGCCCATCCCAAAGAGTATTGTCTGCCAGAATGAGTGCACCAGATGAAGTATGTTGTAATATCATCTCGTAGTACTCCATATACTGGCGTTTGTCGCCATCCATGAACACAAAATCGAAGATTTCACCCAGTTGAGGCACTTCCTCAAGTGCATTGCCTATGTGGAAACACACCTTATCGCCATAGGGTGATTCCTCAATCCAGGGACGAGTAAAATCCTCTAATTCGTCATCAATCTCATAGGTATGAAGCAGTGCTCCTTCTCCCAATCCCTCGGCCATACAAAGGGCTGAGTAACCCGCAAAGGTACCAATCTCGAGCACACGCTTGGGGCGTGCCAACTGCACCAACATCTTGAGCAGTCGGCCCTGCAGATGCCCTGATGTCATGCGTGGATTGATGAGTTTCAGGTGTGCCTTACGGTAGAGCGCCTTCAAGTAGTCGCTCTCCTCGTCCATGTGCTGTAAGATGTATGCCTCTATCGCCTCGTGGTGGGTCATAATGCCAATAATGCCTCTATGGCAAGTCTATAAGAGTCCATACCAAAACCACCTATCACCCCTACACATGCCCCTGTGATGAGCGATGTATGGCGATAGGTCTCACGCTGATACACATTAGAGATATGCACCTCTACTACTGGGGTGTTGATGGCTTTGATAGCATCATGAATGGCTACCGAGGTATGGGTGTAGGCTCCAGCATTGAGCACGACGCCATCGTATGAGAAACCCACCTCGTGCAGCTTGTTGATGAGTTCGCCCTCCACATTCGATTGGTAATAGTCGAGCTGCACCTCGGGAAAATGCTCTTGCAATGCCGCGAAAGCACTCTCCATAGAGTCATTGCCATAGATGCCCGGCTCACGCTTGCCCAACAGATTCAAGTTAGGGCCATTGAGCACCAAAATTTTCTTGTTATCCATACCTATTATCATAACCTTGCATTGTGTCCGCTCCGAAGAGTAGGCACAATGCAATGGTTATTGTCCTATATTTATATTTTATTCAATCGTATTCAACTTCTTGTCCACAAGCATAACATCAAGCATCTGCATGTCTATTTCTCCGCTTTGGCGAGCTACAAAAGTAATTTCTACGAGAGTACCAGTGCCATGAAGTGTGGGCTTGTTGCCTGTGTTGACAAAAGTGGGATAGAGAGCCTTCACACCGTTCTTGTGCAGACGGTCATAGGTAAGGTTCTCCATCTCCTTGTTACCCGCAGTGGTGGTATTCACATAGGTGAGCATATTGGCATCGTAGGGAATGGCTACACTCCATGCATTCACCTCGTTGAGGTCTGTACCACGGATAATCACCTTCACCTCTTCACCCTCACGGATGCTCTTGGGCGCGATAAGCTCGAGCTTACCAGAGAGAGTGCCCATACCATATGTACTTGCACCACCTCGTGCCATCACTCCCACAGTAGAAATGTCGTAGGCATCGATGAGACCGTTCTTGTTAATATCACCACCGCTGATGTAGCCGTCAAAGTCAGAGTCACCAGCACGCAATCCTGTGTAGTTCATGTACGAAGTGAAGTCGTCCATGTCGATACGACCATCGTGATTGATATCGCCTTGCAATATGGTCTCTGTGCCAGGAACCTTGAAGATGTACATCTCACGGCCAGATCCAAAGTTACCACGAGCCGCGGTGACATCCATTTTCAAATAGCGTGCAGGGGCTTTCTCATTGAAGATGAAACTCTTCACTGAACCATCAGCTGCCCATGTGAAGGCTACTGGCTCGCTCCATGCTTTGCGATCGGTACTATAAGAGATAGTACCCTGGAGGAGTGTACCATTACCACCATCCTCGCGAGGGAGGTATTCGAGTTTATCGAGCTCGTTCACGCCACCGAGGTCAATCTCCATGATGAAGGGAACTGCACCACCAGCCCAGTCGGTATGCCACATGCTGGCTTCGTCATAGTCAAAGAACTTGTTTACGCCCTGTCCAGGCTGGTTCTTACAGGTTGTCTCAGCCTTGATGCTGGGGATGGCAAACTCAAGTGGGTTGGAGAGGGTCTTCACCTTAGTCTCTGCCCACTTGGTAACACCTGCTGCATTCACGGCACGCAGACGGAGAGAATATTCGGTCTCAGCCTTAAGGTCTTCGAGACGGAGCTTGCCGTCGCGGATGGTAGAGTAGAGCATGCCGTCAAACTCGATTTCATAGTAGTCAGCCTCAGGCTGTATCTCCCATGTGGGAGTGAGTGCGTAGGGTTCGATATTCTCCTCAGCGAAGGTGATTGTTGGTACAGAAAGTTTTCCTGTATTAGACACCAAGGGGTCTGTCACCTCAAACTTGTAACCCTCTACAGTAACCTCAAGGGCATTGGCCGTGACATCAGTAGCGGCAATTTTTACCATCAAGCGAGGAGCACCCTTGATGCTCACCTCTGCTGCAGAAGATCCGTGAGTGGAGAACTGATTGAGTTCGGGTTCATCCTCATAGTAGTAAGCATTGTCGCTTAGTATGAACTCGGCAGCTGAAGCAGCCGCAACAAGTTCAACCTTCTTGCCTCCCAAGGTAGCCTTCACAGCTTTGGGAGCAGCATTCATGTAGATACGCATCTCAGTGCGCTTCTCAGGCTCAAAACCTTCAAAGTCGCCTGTGGTGGGGGCTACAGTGATGATAGCCTTACCCTTCTTTACCTGACTGCTTACCTTAGTTTCTACATATTCACCCATGAGATATGCTTGTGTGCGACCGTCGTCGTCATACTCGGTGAAGCAACTCTCACCATAGGGATAGAGGTCATAGATGCGAATGGTGGGGTCTATCTCATTGACATTGTTGTGCGGGCGCGTGAGGGGCACGATAGCACCAGCCTTCACGAAGAGGGGTTGCTTCCACAGAGGAGCATCGTAGCTGTTGATGATGCGACCGCCCTTGTAGTGCTCGCCGCTGAAGTAGTCAATCCACATACCCTCTGGTAAGTAGATGCCGTGACGCACATCGTTGCCTTCAGCATCTGCTGCAGTATTCTGATAGATAGGAGCTACGAGATACCAAGGACCAAACATATACTGATACTGTGTAGCCTTACCTAAGGTGTAGTCGTTCTCTGTATCGAGGAACATAGCACGCACCATAGGCATACCGAAAACAGCCTCGCGAGCAATACTATAGGTGTAGGGGGTGAGGACAGACTTCCATTTCAAATATGAACGGTTGATGGATGTGGCAGGTTCACCCAAAGCATGGGGATACTTCTCGTTCGCACCCCAGCCGTCCATATTAAGGAGCATGGGAGAGAAGGTCTTCCACTCATAATCGCGCACATTGACGGGAATGTTGTTGCCTCCGAAGATACCATCCATATCAGAAGACACATTGGGTTGGCCCGAGAGACCTGAGCCGAGATATGTAGGTATATGGAAACGGATATATTCCCAATTGCCGCCCGTTTGGTCACCACTCCATAGACCTGCATAGCGTTGTGTGCCTGCCCATCCGTCAAGGGTGATAATGAAAGGACGGGCATCGTTACCAAACTCGGGCATCACCTTGGCCACATCGGCTACACCATTGAGACCGAATGAGTATCCAGGACCTACCCAAGCCACATCAGTCTTGAGGATGCGTACACCTGCGTCGCGCACTTCACGGATGATGTCACGCTGCAACAAAGCCTCGACCCCCTCTTTGGGGTAGAGGTCAGATTGTGTCCAAAGGCCCAGTTCTACACCATGCTGACGAGCATATTCACCAAACTGACGCAAGTTCTCGATATTACCCTCGAGTGTGCCTGTTTGTCCGTAACCGGCACCATAACCATCGTTGGGAAGAATCCATCCAAGAGGCATGTCATGGGCGGCATAGCGATCAATCACAGCACGCGCCGAGAACTGGTAGCTACTATTGGTAGGTACGCGCACCTCGCCACCTCCAGAAATAGAGCCTGCCGATGCAGCCACACCATCAACCTTCTCACCATTGAGTGTTTCCCTGATACCTCCATTGAACTTCTGGCTCTCCTTGTAACGCTTGCCATCCTCGAAAGCCACACCGCCATCGGCCGTTTCTGTCCAGTAGTCGCGGTTGTAGGCATTGAGGTGACCCTCATAGAAACCGAACTTAGGTAACAATACAGGATTACCTGTAAGTTGGTAGTAGTCGTTCAACAATGCTACAGGGCCCTCGTCGACCATTACAAAGAGGTCAAGATAGTCGCCGTCGTGCTGCATTTTCACGGTGCCATCAGCCTCGGAATTGAAGTCATAGATTCCTTTTTTGAAAGTATACCACATTACGCCATAACCCCCTGTTGACCAATAGAAGGGATTGGGCGAGGTTACGCCACCATCAACCCAGTTGTTGGAGTTGATAACCTGTATCACCTTGCCGCGGTGTGAGAAGCGGCCGTTTTGCATACCACCACCATAGAAATACTCTTGAGCATCTGCTTTCACAGTCATAGCTGCTACGCCCTCATTGATGGTAGCTGGAGTCGTCTCCTCGAATACAACCTTCTTGCTATCACGATCAGTTACGGTCATCAAGCCCGTTGCCTTATCCACCACCACTTTGATGCGAGGAGTGGTCATCATAACCTTGCTACCTCTTTCCTTTACGGTGAGATTTGTCACATCTCGGCGTGGATTCTCCACCAAGATAAAGGCAGGAGGAGTAGCCACGGGGTCGCGCATTTCACCGCCTTGAGGGTCTTGGAATATGCGTACGATGTCGTCGCTATAGAAATCAAATACGCGGCATACACTATCAGCAAAGCATACCTCCACGGTAGTGTCATTCACCTTCGCTCCCTCCTTGCCGCAACATTGGGCAAAAGTAAAGAGCACTACTGATGCCATAGCAGCCATAGCGGTCCTTCTGGCAATTCTCTTAAACAAGTTTTTCATCATAATAGGTCTTATTTTGTGAATTATTAAACAGTTCTCACCAAATATCGTGTAAAGATACGCATTCTATTACAAAATCACAAACGATAAGGCATTTTTATTAAAAATGGGATAAGGAACATTCCTCTTTAACCTGTCGTAAATATCATAGGTGAGATATTTTTCTGTCACACCTACAATATTCTTTTTTCATAGGTCCCATAAAATCGAATGGCAGTACTTTCCACAATGTACTGCCACTCCCTGAGTTTAGGTTCTAGGTTACAAACAATTATAATCAGCAAGAATATCGCTGCTAAAAGTTGCTATAGAGATAAGAGGAAAGGTCTCTTTATCTAGTTGAATTATCGAAGTTCGAAATGTCTTATCTTTCCACTGATGGTTTTAGGTAATTCATTGACAAACTCTACTATGCGAGGATATTTATAGGGGGCTGTGGACTCCTTTACATGGTGTTGGATATCGCGCATGAGAGCCTCATCGGCACGGTGGCGGTACTCTTCGGTGAGTACGATGATGGCCTTGACTACCTGGCCGCGTATTTCGTCGGGCACACCGGTAACAGCGCACTCGAGCACAGCGGGGTGTTTCATTAGAACACTCTCGACCTCGAAGGGTCCGATGCGGTAGCCCGACGACTTGATGACATCGTCCATTCTCCCCACATACCAGTAGTAGCCGTCGCGGTCGCGGTAGGCTATGTCACCTGTGTGGTACCACCCGTCGTAGTTGGTCGTAGCGGTGAGCTCGGCATTACGGTGATACTCCTTGAAGAGTCCCAAGGGCTTTTGTCCCGAGGTGCGGATGACAATCTCGCCCTCCTCGTCGTGACCGAGGATACGCCCCTCCTTGTCCATCAGTTCTACGTGGTACTGAGGGCCACGCACACCCATAGAGCCTGGCTTGGGCTTGCACCAAGGATATGTAGCGATGGAAAGGGTGGTTTCGGTCTGTCCGTAGCCCTCCATGAGACTGATTCCCGTGAGGCGCTTCCAACGGTCGAAGACGTTGGGGTTGAGTGCCTCGCCTGCCACGGTGCAGTAGCGCAGGCTGCTGAGGTCGTAGCTCTCCACATCCTCTTTAATAAGAAAACGGAACACGGTAGGGGGCGCACAGAACGAGGTAATGCGGTGCTTCTCGATGGTGCGCAGGATATCGGCTGGTGGGAAGCGGCCCTCGTAGTCGTAGACGAATACCGTAGCACCTACGATCCATTGCCCGTAGAGCTTACCCCATGCAGCCTTGCCCCAGCCCGTGTCGCTCAGGGTGAGGTGGAGTGACTCCTCGTATAGGTTGTGCCAACAGGAGGCTGTGATGATATGTCCCAAGGGATAGGTGAAGTCGTGGCACACCATCTTGGGATTTCCCGTAGTGCCCGAGGTGAAATAGATGAGCATCGTGTCATCGTTGTCATTCTCGGCCAGCCGCACGAAGGGGCTTGCCGCGTTCACACCCTCATGGAAGTCGAGCCAACCATAAGGGACGTTGGGACCTATGGAGATGCAGTGCTTCAGCGTGTGGCTGTAGGAGCGGGCGGCCTCGATGTTATGGATGACATCCTCGTCGCCACATGCCACGATGGCCTTGATGCTGGCGGCATTGCAGCGATACTCTATGTCATGTGAGCGGAGAAGGTGTGTGGCGGGTACCACTACGGCACCCAGTTTATGAAGTGCGAGCATGGTCCACCACCACTCGTAGCGTCGCTTGAGGATGAGCATCACCACGTCGCCACGTCGGATGCCGAGGCTCTGCAGGTATGAGGCTGTGCGGTCAGACCATCGCTTCATGTCACCGAATGTGAAGGTGTGCTCCTCGCCCTTCTCATTGGTCCATAGCATGGCACGCTTGTCAGCATCCTCCTTGGCCCACGCATCTACCACGTCGTAGGCGAAGTTGAAATGCTCGGGCACGCACACTTCGTAGTTCTGCATGAAGTCGTCGAAGGACTCGAACCGCGGTTGCTTAAGAAATCGTTTCAACATATTCTATTTGCACTTTCGATTTTTTCAACGACAAAGGTATGAGGCTGAGATTTAATGCTAACTTCTTTCACCCTCAATCTTACGGCAACTTACCACAAAATAGGCTCCACTTACCAAGAAGTCGTGTGGTTAAGGTTTTAACAATCTGAACACATGTACATTACAGGTGTGGCAAACAGGTTCGCAGAAAAAAATGCCGCTTGCAGTGCATCAATACTGCAAAGAAAGGCATTCATAGCACCCTTTATCCCTCATATCTTTGTTTTGTCCCTATCATTCCCCTATCCGACCACATAACATACCATACATTTGTAGCACGAGGCGATATTGTCTACTTTTGCACCGACAAAAGACCATTGCGACAAAGAAACTATGAAAATTATCGGAACAGGTAGTGCACACCCCAAACGCACTCTCACAAACGACGACTTAAGTCAGATGATGGACACCAACGATACATGGATCCGCGAACGTACCGGCATCTGTACACGACAGGTCATAACCGACGAGGAACTTGACGACTTGGCAGCAGAAGCAGCACAGAAAGCACTCGACGATGCAGGTATTACAGCCGCAGAACTCGACTACATCATCTGCTCCAATGTGATAAATGAATATGTAACCCCCTCAATTGCCAGCATTGTAGAGGGAAAGATAGGAGCCATATGCCCCTGTGTGGACCTCAATGCTGCATGCACGGGGTTCATCTATGCCATCGATTATGCTGAGGCACTCTTGCAGACAAGACGTGCTACCAACATCCTCGTAATGGCAGCCGAGGAACCTACTCGCATGGTCGACTGGAACGACCGCAGCACTTGTGTGCTCTTTGGCGATGGTGCTGGTGCCATGGTAGTGACCCAAGGCGATGGCCTCAAGGGTATCAAGGTTTCATCGAAAAGCAATACTGCAGTGCTACACTACAAGCGTAAATTGGAACCCTCCCCCTTCGTCACCAAAGAGGAACAGCATATACCGCTCTACATGGCAGGGCAAGAGGTGTTCAAAGCAGCTGTCACTAGTTCGGTGAGCGACCTGAAGGATGTACTCATAGAGACCGGACTGAGCAAAGATGACATCACCTATTACATATTGCACCAAGCCAATTTCCGCATCCTTGACTACATACGTCACCGCTTTGGGGTCGATGGCGCAAGAATTCCTATGAACGTAGACAAGTATGGCAACACCTCTTCGGCAAGCATACCTATGCTACTGGATGAGTTGAATCGTGAAGGAAAGTTAAAAAAAGGCGATTTGCTCGCTTTTAGCGCCTTCGGAGCTGGATTTACCTCGGGTGCATGCATCATCGAATGGGATAAATAAGTATATTTGCAACAATTTTTTGGGTTTGTTAGTTATGGAGTTCTCACCT
This sequence comes from Bacteroidaceae bacterium, assembly GCA_045612925.1. Classification (GTDB taxonomy): domain Bacteria; phylum Bacteroidota; class Bacteroidia; order Bacteroidales; family Bacteroidaceae; genus UBA1189. Next base: position 16,079 of record JAZKZX010000050.1, on the reverse strand, counting down.
GATAGGTTAAACTCGAAACTAAAAACTCACAAACTTGATAACTAAAATGAATATGGAAAGAAGAGTTGTAGTTACTGGAATGGGCGCTATCAGCCCCGTAGGAAATACTGTTGCAGACTTCTGGAACAGCCTCATTGAGGGTAAGAGCGGATTGAACTTTATCCAAGGATATGACGATGTGGACCTCCCCGTACGCATCGTAGCACAAGTGAAAGACTTTGACCCCGTAGCTAATGGACTCGAGCGTGCCGACGTACGCAAGATGGACCTCTATTGCCAATATGCCGTGGCTGCGGCCAATCAGGCCGTGCAGGATAGCGGCCTGGTGAGCGGAGAAAACATTGCTCCCGACCGTTTCGGAGTATATGTAGGCTCAGGTATCGGTGGTATCCACACCTTCGTTCGAGAGACGGAAAAGTATCTCACCGAGGGAGCACGCCGCGTGTCCCCCTTGTTTATACCTACCATGATTGCTAATATTGCATCGGGTAACATCGCCATCCGCCACAATGCTCAAGGAGCCTGCTTACCCGTGGTGACAGCTTGCGCCACAGGTACCCACTCGGTGGGTGAGGCTTTCCGTGCTATCAAGTGTGGCATGGCCGATGCCATTATCACTGGTGGCTCAGAAGCAGCCTTGAACCCCTTGGCAATCGGTGGCTTTGCCAATAGCCGTGCGCTCACCAGTGCCGAGACATTGGAGGATGCGTGCACTCCCTTCGACGCACGCCGTAGTGGTTTCACCATGGCCGAAGGTGCTGGCATCCTTATCCTCGAAGAGTATGAGCATGCCATACAACGTGGCGCTACCATCTATGCCGAAGTGGCAGGCTACGGAAACACCTGTGATGCACATCACTACACCGCTCCACGCCCCGATGGCATACCCGCATCCAAGGCCATTCGCATGGCACTCGACGAGGCAGGCTATACCGCGGAGGATGTGCTCTACATCAACGCACATGGTACTAGCACTCCGCTCAATGATAAGACCGAGACTAACGCTATCAAACTCGCCCTTGGCGAAGAGGCCGCGCGTAAGGCGCTCATCAGTTCCACAAAGTCGATGACAGGCCACATGTTAGGTGCTGCAGGAGCAGTTGAACTTATGGCTACGGCTTTGGCCTTGAAGCATGGCATCGTACCCCCCACCATCAATTACAAGGAGGCCGACCCTGAATGTGATCTCAACTATGTACCAAACAAGGCAGCAGAGGTCAGCATCACTATGGGAGCATCCAACTCATTGGGCTTTGGTGGTCACAACGCTTGCGTGGTATTGAAAAAAATCTGAATACTATGAATAGAGACGAAATCAAGACTTTCCTTCCCCATCGAGAACCGATGTTGCTCCTTGACTCAATAGAGATGGAGACCGTGACCGATGCAAAAGGCAACCAGGTTGACTATGCCGTGGGTACCTATCATGTACGTGGTGATGAATTTTTCCTGCAAGGACATTTTCCTGACTATCCCGTGGTGCCGGGCGTTATCCTCTGCGAGATGATGGCACAATCATGCGCCATGCTGCTGGGTGATGAGATTCGCACCAAGCGTCCTCTGTATACTGGTATCGACAACGTGCGCTTCAAGTATCAGGTACGCCCGAGCGACACCATCGTCTTGCGCTCTACCATTACCGACCGTCGCCAGTCACTTATCTTCGTGAAGGCCGAGGCGAAGGTCGATGGCAAGCTCTGTTGCCGCGGCAACCTCTCGTTTGCTTTGGTGTAAGAGCCCCTAATGTACAAACACTAACTATAACGACAATGAACCTTAACATTATCGTACTTGCCAAGCAGGTGCCCGACACACGTTGCGTGAGTCAAGGCACTATGAATGCCGATGGTACCATCAACCGTGCAGCACTGCCTGTCATCATCAACCCCGATGACATGAAAGCTTTGGAGCAAGCGCTGCGACTCAAGGAGCAGTACCCCGGCTCTACCATACAGGTACTCACCATGGGTCCCTCACGTGCGGCAGAGGTCGTACGCGAGAGCCTCTTCCGCGGTGCCGACGGTGGCTACCTGCTCTCTGATAGCGCCTTTGCGGGTGCCGACACCTTGGCTACATCGTATACCCTCGCCACTGCCATAGACAAAATGGATAGGTACAACATCGTACTCTGTGGCCGCCAAGCTATTGATGGAGAGACTGCACAGGTAGGCTCACAGGTGGCTGAGCGACTGGGTATCCCTCAAATCACTTATGCTGAAGAGATACAAGGCATAAGCAATGGAGATATCACCGTGAGGCGCCGCATCGATGATGGCGTAGAGGTGGTAGAGGCGCCTCTGCCTGTTGTCATCACCGTAGATGGCACTGCGGCAACATGCCGCCCCCGCAACGCCAAACTGCTGATGAGCCATAAGCGTGCCAATATCGAGGCATGGAGTGCTGCTGACATTGAGGCCGACATCACACAGTGCGGACTCTCAGGCTCGCCCACACGAGTGAAAGCGGTAGAGAGCATCGTGCTCAAGGCCAAAGAGAGCTGCGTGATGGGTAGCAGTGATGAGGAGATAGAGAACTTGATGAAAAGCCTCCCCTAACCCCTCCCGACGGAGGGGGACTTCAGAGTCCGATAAAAATAACTGATAACAAATAAAATAGACCCGCGATGCCCGAATCCCCTCCCTAGGGGGAGGGCTAGGGTGGGTCTCCCAATTATGAACCATCTATTCGTATACTTAGAGTTACAAGAGGAGAGCCGTGTGGCCGAGGTGAGTCTCGAACTGCTCTCCAAGGGGCGCTCATTGGCCAACGAACTGGGCTGCCAGCTCGAAGCTGTGGCCATAGGCGAAGGACTCGACGGCATTGCCACTCAGGTGATGCCCTATGGTGTAGATACGCTGCACCTCTTTGATGGTGAGGGCTTGTACCCCTATACCACATTGCCCCACGCTGCGGTATTGACCAAGCTCTTCGAGGAGGAGAAGCCGCAGATAGCGCTGCTGGGTGCAACGGCCATAGGCCGTGACCTCGGTCCGCGCGTATCAGCAGCCCTGCACGGAGGTCTCACCGCTGACTGTACAGCCCTTGCCATAGGTGACCATACCGATGAGAAGACAGGCAAGCACTATGAGAACATCTTGCTGCAGATGTTGCCAGCCTTCGGAGGCAATATCGTGGCTACGATTGTCAACCCCGAGTACCGTCCACAGATGGCCACAGTGCGCGAGGGAGTGATGAAAAAGGAGATCTTCGATGCCAACTATCAGGGCAAGGTTATCCGCCACGAAGTAAAACATTACGTTACCGATGCCGACTTTGTAGTGAAGATTCTTGAGCGCCATATCGAGCGTGCCAAGCACAACCTCAAGGATGCATCCGTAGTGGTAGCCGGAGGCTATGGTGTAGGGTCACGCGAGAATTTCAACCTACTCTTCGACCTCGCCAAAGAGCTGCACGGAGAGGTGGGCGCAAGCCGCGCTGCTGTAGATGCAGGCTTCGTAGAACACGACCGTATGATAGGGCAGACTGGCCTTACCGTACGCCCCAAGCTCTATATCGCCTGCGGCATCAGCGGACAGATACAACACACCATCGGCATGCAGGAGAGTGGCATCATCGTATCTATCAATACTGACCCCAATGCGCCCATCAACGCCATTGCCGACTATGTCATCATTGGCCACGTAGAGGAGGCGGTACCGAAGATGATAAAAGGAGGGACACTCCCTAACCCTCCCTCTAGGGAGGGAACTCAGAGTCCGATGAAATAATTGATAACTGATAACAATAGACCGCAATGCCCGAACCACACAACTCCCCCTCTGTTTATAGAGAAGGTGCCCGCAGGGCGGGGGCGTTACAAGCGTAGCGCGTAGTGAGGCTTAGGGAGGGTCTCCCATATGCTATGAACTATTATACCGACAGTCCGGAACTCAAGCATTACTTGAACCATCCGTTGATGAAGCGCATCGTGGAACTTCGCGAGCGCGACTTCGAAGAGAAAGACCAATACCCCTACGCTCCTCAAGACCATGAGGACGCGATGGACAACTACGATAAAGTGCTCGACATCATTGGCGAGATTTGTGGAGACATCATTGCCCCAAATGCCGAAGGTGTAGACCACGAGGGAGCTACTTGTAAGGGAGGACACGTATATTACGCCTCAGGCACCGAACAGAATCTTGATGCACTGCGTAAAGCAGGCCTCATGGGCATGTCGATGCCGCGCCGCTATGGTGGACTTAACTTCCCGAGCGCCACCTTCATGATTGCTGCCGATATGGTGAGTCGCGCCGATGCCAGCTTTGAGAACCTTTGGGCACTGCAAGACTGTGCCGAGACCATCTATGAGTTTGGTAGCGAAGAACAGAAGCGGCACTACATCAGCCGCGTATGCAATGGCGAGACCATGAGCATGGACCTCACAGAGCCCGACGCAGGCTCAGACCTGCAGAGCGCACAACTCAAAGCCACCTATAACGAAGAGGATAACTGCTGGTATCTCAATGGTGTGAAGCGCTTCATCACCAATGGCGATAGCGACATACACCTCGTATTGGCTCGCTCCGAAGAAGGCACGAAAGATGGGCGAGGCCTCTCCATGTTCATCTACGACAAGCGCAATGGCGGTGTCACCGTACGTCGTATCGAGAGCAAGATGGGCATCAAAGGTAGCCCCACCTGTGAGTTAGTATACAATAATGCCAGGGCTGAACTCTGCGGTGAGCGTCGCCTCGGCCTCATCAAGTATGTGATGGCACTGATGAATGGTGCACGCCTCGGCATTGCTGCCCAAGCAGTGGGTATATCACATGCCGCGTATGAGGAGGCACTTGCCTATGCCCGTAGCCGCCGCCAATTTGATAAGCCTATCATCGAGATGGCACCCGTGGCAGAGATGATCAGCAATATCAAAGCCAAGCTCGATGCTACACGCGCCATACTCTATCAAACCTCACGCTATGTAGACATCTACAAAGCTCTTGAGGATATCAGCAAGGAGCGAAAACTTACTCCCGAGGAGCGCAAGGAGCAGAAGTACTATGCCAAGTTGGCCGACTCGTTTACCCCTTTCTCTAAAGGCTTGGGTAGCGAACTCTGCAACCAGAACGTATACGATTGTGTACAAGTGCATGGAGGTTCGGGCTACATGAAGGATTATGCTTGTGAACGACTCTACCGCGATGCTCGTGTGACCAATATCTATGAGGGTACTACCCAGATGCAAGTCATCGCAGCCATACGCTACGTCACATCTGGCTTCTATGCGGGTGTGATGAAAGAGTTTGCCGAATGGGAAGTATCACCCGAGATGATTCCCTTGAAAACTCGTCTCGATGCCATGGTAACACGCTACGAAGAGTCGGTGAACAGGATTATTGAATTGAAAGATCAGGAGCTTACCGACCTCATGGCACGCCGTTTGGTAGAGATGGCAGGCTACATCATCATGGGCTACCTATTGCTACAAGATGCAACGACCGATGCTGCACTTTTCGCCACATCTGCCCATGTCTTCGTGCTTTGGGTTGAAGGAGAGATAGATAAGCATACGGGCTATATCAGCCGAATAAATCCCGATGAAATCGCCTATTTTCGCCAATCATAATCGAACAATATAGCATTAGGCATTACGAAGGGCTAACAATCTTAGTGCCAAAAAGAATATATGTAAAGTTGTGGGCATCGCCTTTATTAGCGCATTGCTAATGCCTTATTCTCGGCAGCCTCCATAATCTCGCGCTCGCCAGGTCCCTTGTCATTGATACCACACAAGTGCAGTATACCATGTATGATAGTGCGATGCAGTTCCTCGTCATACTCGGTAGAGAATTGTTCGCTATTGGTACGCACCGTATCAAGACTAATAAAGAGGTCTCCACTGATGGTTTCACCTTCGGTATAGTCAAAGGTGATGATATCTGTGTAATAGTCGTGTTGCAGATACTCTCGATTCACCTCAAGTATGCGCTCATCATTACAAAAGATGTAATTCACATCACCCACTCGCTTACCATAGGTAGCAGCCACAGAACGTATCCATGCTGTAGTAGGACGTTTTTTGATCTTTGGCATGCGTATGCCGTCAGTCTGATAGGTAACCATATGTATACTTTAAAAAACTATCAAAACCTAATATTGTTCCTTTTCGTTGGGGAAGTCACCGCTTTTTACATCCTCCACATAGTGGCCTACGGCCTCGGTGACGATGGTAAAAAGGTCGGCATAGCGGCGCAAGAAACGGGGGCTGAAGTCGTTGGTCATACCCAACATGTCGGTTACCACCAGTACTTGTCCGTCAACGCCACCACCAGCACCAATACCAATGACGGGGATGGTGAGCTCCTTAGCCACACACTCTGCAAGCGCTGCGGGAATCTTTTCCAGCACAATGCCGAAGCAACCAGCCTCTTCGAGCAGGCGGGCGTCGCGGATGAGCTTCTCCGCCTCGGCCTCCTCTTTGGCACGCACGGCATAGGTGCCAAACTTGTTGATCGACTGAGGCATCAGGCCCAGGTGACCCATCACGGGTATGCCTGCAGCGAGGATGCGCTTCACCGAAGGGAGTATCTCCTCGCCGCCTTCGAGCTTGAGCGCGTCGGCATGGGTAATCTTCATCATGTGGATGGCGTTGTTCACCGCCTCGATGTCGCTACCCTGGTAGGTACCGAAGGGCATGTCTACCACCACCAGAGCACGCTGCACGGCCTTCACCACTGACTTGCCATGATAGATCATCTGGTCGAGGGTAATGGGGAGAGTGGTTACATTACCTGCCACGACATTGGAGGCCGAGTCGCCTACGAGGATGATGTCGACGCCTGCACGGTCGACAAGCGAGGCCATGGTGAAATCGTATGAGGTGAGCATGGAGATTTTCTCTCCGCGCTGTTTCATCTCCAAGAGTCTGTGGGTGGTGACTTTGCGTCTGTCGTCGCTTATGTATGCCATAATCGTATTCTTTTTAATGGTTGGGCTTACCTGTCGGTTTTATAACTGCAGATAAGTTAAAGTTGTTTGTTGAATTTAAGTGTTCTGCTTGTAGAACTGTTTCTGAAGTGCAAAGTTACTGATTATTCGATTAACCACAAACGATGCAAGAAGTTATTTGTACATTAACTCCATGTGGCGTCAACAAGTCTATGTAAGCATGCCTTTGCCGAAGCAATCTGCCGAAGTGCCGCCAATATATAATAACCTTATGATTATTAGCGGTTTGATGGCGACACTTCGGTGGAGCGATGAGCATTGTCATGAACGCTCATCACGATTCATTGAGCGGTACCACCGCATACACCCTTCGGTCGTGACTTTGATGGCGGGTGACGCCCATCGTGCGTAGGATGCTCCCGAAGCGATAGGCGCTGACCTTATCCATCAGGCGGGCGTTGATGCGGTGCAGGTGCTCGTAGATATCGGTGGCACTGAGCATCTGTGGCACTTCGCCCTCACGAGGTATGCGGTAGTGACGAAAGAAGAGCTCCTCTACAGGTTGGTGACGACGGAAGCGGAGGTTGCGCTTCTCGATGTCGCGCACCTCGTCGGCAGTAAACCAGTGTCGCTCGCCATGGGCAAGCAGGTGCATGCATTGGGCATAGAGTTGTGGGTGGTCGATGGGGGTGTCCACATCAATCATCTCGCGGATGTCCAGGCAGAGGAAGCGGCGACTGCCACTCTCATCGGTGAGCAAGGCGTGGCTATTGCTGGTGCCAATGAACGAGGCTATGCGGGGCAGTGTGCAGCACTGCTTGGCATAGGCCTTACGCATACGGAGCGTAGTCATCTGCATGAGGTTCTTCAGGGTGCTCTGCTTGGTGGCCGAGTAGCGGTCATACTCGTCGAGGTTGATGAGCAGGCTATCGACCAAGCGGCGTTCACACTGGCTCTCGGCCGAGAGGTCGAAGTTGTCGGTATAGAACATCCTCAGTTCGGGCGGCAGGAGCAGGCGACAGAAGGTGCTCTTGTGCATGCCCTGTTGCTCGCTCACGAGGATAGGGGCCACACTATTGGCATAGAGGGCATCGTCCCTGCCTTGTGCCTGACTCACCAATGCGAGCAGCCAGCGACTGAGATAGCACACCATCGTCTCATCCCTGGTAAGGCGGCGCATCAAGGGGCGCAAGCGATCCTCGCCATCCCACTCGGGGAGTGAGGCGAAATAGTGCGTCACGGGATGGTAAGGCTCGATGTGCATCGACTCGGCGGCAATATGTACGCCCTCGGCCCACCACACGCTGTACCCATCGCCTTGAAGGTCGGCCATCCAGGTCTTATAGACGCGCTGGGTGACTGCCTGGAATGCAGCATCGCTACCTTTGGCACGGTACTCCGACTGCTCGGTGAGCACATTGTATCTCAGCTCATACTTCTCGCGGAGTAATCTCTCAATGTCGGGGATGGTCAATTTGGAGTTGAAAGATGAAAGATGAGAGTTGAAAGATTTGCCGTCATCGTTGCGAGTCCTTTCGGCTATCGAACTTTGCCCTTTGCTCGCCTCTAACCTATCACCTTTAACCTTTGAGAAGGCTGTTACTCTGCTTCGCAGCCACTCGATTGCTTTTACAAATAGTTTTCTCATATTTCTTGTTTAGTGTTTAATGTTCAGGGACAATATGATAGTTTGTCCAAACGCCTAGTGTCATCCTGACAAAGCGTAGCGTCGGAAGGATCTCGCGCAGGGATCGCGCCACCTACTATGCGGGATCCTTCGCTTGGGCTCAGGATGACAACCGACGGCTATATTATCCCCTAGTAAATTCTCAAATCGTAACTATTCCCGTTTCTTCCGCAAAGATACGATGTGGAAAAAGCGAAGTCAATAGGCATACAGTCACATAAAAACGAAGGCTAAATGTTTTGAAAAGTCTTTGCTTTTCGTTAATTTTGTGGCTATAAATTATATGTTTGCCCGCGACCATACACGCATATGCTCGCGACCATTCGCGCGTATGGACGCGTCCATATACGCGAATGGTCGCCATCAATCAACTAAAAACTTCGAGAAACAGGGAAGACACAACAAGAAACGGTATAATCTGTACGCTCTGTTGGAAAAGAGAGACTCAACGGATGCCACAGATGAAACAGATAGTCGAGCGTTCCACTTGCGATGGCTTTTAAGAACCTGTGTTAGAGATACAAGAAGTGTCGCCATCAACATGCTTATATTCTTTGCAATAGCACGCCGTGGCGACACTTCGGCAGATAGGTTCACAAACCAACACTATATACACGACTATCAAGGTAGAATAGTCCAGATTATTCGACATTGTGCGGATGAGAATGCATCGTTTCGGTTTAATGGTACAACGCTAATATATATCTGTATGTCCATATAGATGCGAATCATTATAGGGATGTTCGCCATTACTAAGAACTTATGATGGTAGTGTTTCCTTTGCTTGTTGTAGATTTCCCTTTATCTCTTACTTTGCAAAGATAGTTATTCTTTATGTAAAATGCCAACTTACCGTTGTGGCAGGTTGGCTCTTATTCTCCTCTGAGATGTATGTTTCATAATTCGCTAACGAAAGATGATAGTTCACGTTTCTAAAAATCAGTTTCTATCCCATTGCCTGCCCCCATAAAACCATCGTTTTTATATGTTTCAATAGTTCCTGTGGGAATATAAAGTTTTGCATCGCTGTGATAATCATTATAGAAACGATTATAGTATGGTGGACTTTGTGTTTTGCAATAGATTTCTATAAGGTTGTTACAACCATTAAAGGCATAATTATGTATGCGCCTCAAACTGCTTGGCAGAGTAATACTCGTCAGCCCTTCACAACAATCAAATGCTGATTGACAAATTGTTTCTGTACCATCTTTGATTACGATGCTTGTATTGTAAGGCATTTCACCTTTATATTTGTAGAGTAATCTTCCAATGTAAATCTCGCCATTAGGCATATTCTCATACCAAGGTGTCCCATCAAATGCGTAAGGTCCAATATAACAGATATCTTTAGGGATAGTTATGCTTGAGAGATTTGTACAATTTAAAAAAGCAGACTTGTGTATCGCTACTATGTTTTCGTGTAAAACAACACTTCTAAGATGCTGATATCCCTCGAACGCATGTGCTCCAATTTCTGTGACATCTTCGGAAACAACAAGGTCTGTTATCAGTTCTCCATTTAGATAAAGTCTTACAGCGTCGTTAAACGGCGAATCGCCTGCGGCATCAAGTACATCATAGTAAGACATTTTGCACCATGATGAAAGGTTGTTAATATGTATCTCTTTTAGGCCATCACACCCCGAAAAGGCGCCTATTCCAACAAAGCACACACTCGCAGGAATGGAGACGCCTGTCATTTTGCAACAACCACTAAAAGCGTAATCACCAATATGTGTAACCGTATAATGTCTACCTCTGTAAGTTAGCTCTTGGGGAATTACCACCACACCGCTATATTCGTGTTCATAGACCTTGCAATTACTTCCCTTATAAGTAACCGCAACGATGTTGGATGTATCACTTACAATTTCGTAGTAGATTCCATCTACTTCAAACTTGTTACCTTTTAAATCACGGAGTAGAACCGAAAGTGCACCAATAACCGCAATTACACTGCACAAAACAATAATAGCTATTTTTCTCATTGTGTTGTTTTTTACAAAGATAGTTATTTCCCATGTAAAAAGCCAACTTATCTTCGTGAGGTAGGTTGGCTTTATGGTTATTTGTTCATTTGGCTGCTTTCCTCAATGCGTTTCTTGAATCTGTCATTATAGAAGTATTGATATATATTGCCAAATGCAGAAGATGATGGTAATCCCATAGCTAACATAGGCATTGAATAATCTCAAGGGGCAATCAAGATATTCAGATAAATCTATTATTATATCCAATAATAAGATTCTTTATAAAAAAATCTATATTTCTCTCCCTCACAACCTTCTAATTTTGGTATAATAATAAAACTCATGCTTCTGTCACTGTATTTCTTCTCTCTATCACCAGTGGTGAATGTTCCACTGAAATAAAACTCATGTGCGATAATTTTATTAGGATTATCCAAGGCGTATTCTTTTAAACTACCTACATATCGTCTTGTGGGGAAGATTCTTAATAGTTCAATATCTTCCATGTGTTCTTTCTCGATTATGTTGCATATATGAATTATATCTTTACCTGTTAAATCTCTAACATGTTTTCTTACTTTTATGGATGGAGATTTGTAATAATCTATTTCATGAGATAAGGCCTGTCTTTCAGTCACAAAAGATGCCTTTTCTATAAATTTCTGTTCAGCATATTCAAAGTATTTATCAATTTGAGATTTATTCCACAAATCCATAATGCTTTGAGCACAAATTATGTTACAAGAAGAAAGCATGACGCAAAATAGAAGAGCAATTTTTTTCATCTCTAAACAAATATTATGCCACCAATTCCCAGATGAAAGCGGATAAATAAAAATAAGGTGTGGGAACTTATTGTCCTTATCCTTAAGTGAGGCTTCTCGCATTGCTTTTGCAGCGGATAAAGACAACAGCCCACACCAAAGGATATGTGAAAAGCCAATAATGGCTGTACATACCAATGATGTGATGCTATTGCCTATTACCTTCGCTGCTTGGAAATTTTGCGAGAATTTCACTTATGAAGATAATTTCAATAACACCTTTTACTAAAAAGTACCTCCCCTTGCGGCCAACTCATTGGCCTACGGAAAAGCATCAGCAAAAGTAGTAAAAGTTTTTAAATATCCGCTGGCCATGATGGATAAATATGCTCAAAATCTGTAATCCATATCACCCGTACTAGTTTCAACCTACCTTTTCTTCAATTTTTGTAATGGGTATAGTAGGAACAGAAATCATCTAAAAGGTTGGTAGATTTTTCAAGCCTCACTATATAAAAGTAAAATTCTCAAAAAATCCACCAAACCATAGTTTAGAAGCTCAGCACGTCGTAAGTTTCCAATATTTCTTCTTGCCTCAACCCTAGATAGCGTTTAGTAATAGCTATGCTACTATGATTGAAGAGTTCCATCAACTTAACTAACACCTGCTTTCTTCATTACGGTTGCTTGACTATGTCTGGCGACGTACGTTGTAATGGTGATAGGTAGGTTTAATTCGTTGCCTATTTGCTTCAAACGATCATTTACTTTGCTGATAACCTTGTGTATTCGATTTGCTTTCTGTATTTCTGTCCTATGAAACGATGAAAGAATCGGAAACAGGTAGGGCGATTCGTTATTGCTGTATCTGTCAATGATAGCACGAGCTTGCTTTTGCAATGGTATCTTGATGAGTTTACTTGTCTTTTGGCGCTTATAGATTAGTTTATCTTCAATGATGTTTTCTTTAGTTAGATTGGCTATATCCACAAAGTTAATTCCACCACAATAGTATGTGAATGCAAAGATGTCTACAGGGAAGCGCATGTAGCGGTTTGAAGATTTGAAATTCAAAATGCGTTCAATGGCATCTTTACTCAAACTACGTTTGATGGTTTCCTCATGAAGTTTAGCTACCTTATATGACTTAAAAGGATAATATTCGGGCTTTACTGCACCAACTTCAATAGCAAAATTATAAACAGCTCGCAATGTTCTAAATCTGATTCCGATAGTATCATCAGCTAAACCATTCTTTCTTAGCCATATTTCATATCTGCGAAGAAAATGTGTATCAATTTCTGAAAAACAAATATCGAGATGCTTGTTAAAAGATATAAGGGAATTATAGAGCTGTCTTATAGATAGCATATATCCACGCCTGTTCTCATCCTTTAGGCGTTGGATTTGTTCGTTGAAAATATCGTCAACAGTTTTTTTGTCTGCACTTTGCTTGTTAAGTTTGTCAATTAATGATTGTGCTGTAAAATCCTGTTGTTCATTTTTTAGTTCAATAATCTTTTTTCTTAATGAATTGATTGTACCTATGATAAGACTATCTATCTGCTCTTTGTTAGGACATATATCCTTTGGTCTATTCTTGGAGAAGTCCCAATGTTCAATTTTGGTAGAAACACCGAGGTTGATGTAGCGCGTTTTTCTATCTTTGCAGATTCTAATTTTTAGAGGTAACTCTCCATTTTTTCAACGGTTTGTACTTGTAACAAACGACTTCTATCGTTATCATATTGGTTAAAACATTGTAGAAAACAAATGAGGCGTTTCTTGTAAAAAACAGTCTATTTTAACCGATTTGGCAACAAAAAAGCAGCTATCTTTCCAGATAACTGCTTCTCTTTCAACGTGGTGCAATTACTGGAGACCCTGCTGGTTTAGCACGTTCTACACAAACTGAAGATGGCGTTAACAACTATACAATTATCCTCAGCAATATGAACAATCCCATATTGAGAGCGCAAAAGAAGTTGCTCAACAAACAACCTCCGCAAGTTGCTCGATTGGAATTTGTCAATAGTTTGTTTGAAGGGTATGATGGTTGGGAAATTCTAATTGATATGAGGTGTCGTAAGTTTACAGAAGATTTGGTGTATCAGAAAAAGAATGCTGATGGCACGAAAAACAAATCTAAAGTGACCGATCCAAAGTCAGGAGTCAAGTATGAAAAGTACGGTCACTTGTCAGACTGTTTTGACTATGCGCTATGTCTGTGTATAAATGAAAGCTGGCAGAAATTCCGTAGTTCGAGGAAAGTGCTTGAAACTACTGCAACACCAATTTACGGAACATTTAATTATTGATACCAATGTATAAGCGTTTTCTTAACAACAATGACTATATCGGAATAATAACCGAAGAGGCATTACTCCAGTTGATACGAGGCAAAGAAGCACGCCTTGCACAAGCAGAAGAAGCTGCTGAATCATCTATCATTGAGTATTTGATAGATAACTATGAGATTGAGCAAGTATTTGCCGTTGGAAAAAATCTGATGGAGTACAACAAGCAAATAATCTACCCTGTTGGCACGCATTTCTATCATAACGGTCAAATCTATGAAACATTGCGCTCAATTAACGGTTACAAAGCTCCGGCACCAATTGTGTACTGGCAGGAATACACCGACTTCATTCACGATGAAAGTATTGTAATCGAATACTCTCAGTTGCGCAATTACCAACCTGGTGATATTGTGTTGCTGAATGGTACATATTATGTTTGCCTTGAACCAAACGGATTAGACTTCAATGACATTCGCATTCCTGGCATTAACGCTTGGGAAGAAGTGCTAACTTATTCATGGCAGGCTAACTTTGAATATGAGTTATGGAATGTGGTAATCTGGGAGGGTAAATTCTATGCCCTGATTAAAACAGAAGGTGCAGATTGGACCGTGAATCCATACGAGTCTGATAATTGGGGTTTGATTGGCGATTATGACCCAGAATATCAATATCAGTTCTCGGAAACTGAATATGTGGTTTACAAAGGAAAGGTGTATGCGCCTACAATGGATGTCAATGCAGACACTCTTGAAGAAGGCTACAACATTCGTGTTCATGACCCACGTAACGGTAATGTAAAAAAACACATGTTACGTTTGGCGGTATATGAATTACACAAGCTCATTTCTCCAAATAACGTAAGCTCTGCTCGTATTACAGATTATGAGACATCAATCTTGTGGTTGCGTGATGCTGCAAGAATGAAGATCAATCCACAAATACCACGAAAACTTGATGATGAGCATAAACCCGTTACCGAATATGCGATTGCAACATTTCAGCGGGATTATGATCCTAATAAAAATCCTTGGCAAATTTAGTTTCTTTTCTTGCTTCTGAGTGATATGAGATGGGCGAGTGGTTTCACTATCATTCGCCCTTTTCAAACTAACTAAAAGAATTGATGATAATCTTGATAATAGAGAAGATTATGATGTTGATAATAGAGATGTTAATGATAAATATGATGCTAAAACAACATTTTTTCGATATAATGTGTTTCATCTTGGGATAATTGTTGTATCTTTGCAACATAAAATAGATACTATTATGGCTTATAGTGCATTAGAAATTGCAAATAAATTGTTGGCTAAGTCTACTGATTATGACGCAGGTGAACTTATGTCAAATATGAAGTTGCAGAAGATGCTATACTATCAACAAGGGTATCATCTTGCAGCTTTTGGTTCTCCACTTTTTGATGAAGAAATTGAGGCGTGGATGTATGGTCCTGTTGTGCCAAGTGTATATGAGCATTTTAGATCTCATGGGGCTGGCGGTATTGCTCCAGAAACAAGTAACATTATAACACTGTCAGAAGAAGAGGAATTTCTTTTTAATGATGTTTTTGAAGCATATATAGATTTTTCGGCTTATGGCTTAATGAATAAAACACATGGAGAAATGCCTTGGAGAACGACAAATACCGGAATTGGCAATGTGATTTCTCATGAAAAAATGACAGAGTTCTTTAAGAAGAAATTTGAAGAGAACTAACATGGGAACACCAAAGAGGCTTAAAAAAGAAGAACCAGTAGAGAAGGTTGTTGGTAGGCAGGGACTTATCTCCTTTCGTTTTGATCTTTTACATGAGGTGAGTTATACTGATTGCCAGACATCTGATTTCTTTATCAAGTTCTTAAAGAGGCTAAAGCAGTTATGTAGTTTGAATTGGAATGAGATTAACACTTCTCCTCGTCACTCTTTTGGCTATGAAAAAATTCCAAGAAACTCAATTAAGAAAGAAATTAGCATAACGAAAGAGATTAATTTCTTGTTTGCTTTTAGAGCAACTGGAGATAATCGTGCATTCCTTGGTTTTAGGGATGGAGATGTTTTTCAAGTTGTATTTATTGAATCTAATTTCGGAGACATATACGAACATTAAAGCAGCTTTTAGGCTGCTTTTTTTGTTAAGATGTACTATCTAAGATTTCCTTTAATTTTTCTATGTTGGATTTATTATAACCATTATAATAATACTTTTGGATATTTTCAGGGAGAGTTCCAGATAACGAAGACACATAAGCGACAGGCAAACCGTTATTGACTGCTAATGATATTGCTGTATGCCTAAATACGTAGGAATGTAACCTAAAATTGGTAGTGTTTCCTTTAGTGTGTCTAGAGCAGTAGACTTCAGTTTGTAACCTTCAGATGCGTCCGCAAAGTTAGTTAATAAAATTTATTGTCACCATATATCAGTCCGGAAATAGTTGCTTGTCGAATGTAATGTTTGGCA
>JAZKZX010000049.1:0-5088 GCA_045612925.1 Bacteroidaceae bacterium | reverse complement strand
TCATCAATTCTGCATCCAACATAGATCCACTCCTTGCCGTCCCATAATTCTATCGCCTCTTCTTCAGGGTTTTCGCTATTATATAGTGTACTCTCAAATTCAACATGTGGAAATTGCTTGACAATGTTTGTCATCAACTCCGAAACATGCATTTTGGCATATCTTGGACGAACCCATGTTAGGCATGGGCAATCATCTGTTGGCAAGTAAAACCGCAGGCTGTAATACTCCTCTTCGGTGAGATTGCCTTCATGCTCTTCAAAAGGAAGCAGTTCAACGCCTGCATCTCTAAGGCTCTGCGCCTTGGTTGCCTCTATAGCATAAGGTACCACTATCTTTATGTCTTCAGGATTTCTTGTGTACAAATTGTATGATATATACATAGTCTATGTTTGAAATTGCCTATACATTTCGAGGTTCTATACTGTTATTTCAGTTCACACGGCTAATATAGCAACAAAAAGGAAAAAATTCAAAAATCGGGGTTACTTTTTTCTCAAATTCCACCAACAAAATACCCGAGGCTGAGTCTCGGGCATATAATTTAGGCAAGAAGAAATGTTGGTACACTTTAGAACATTTAACAGATTCTCTTGCAGATACTTGTCCAATGATGCGTCACGCTTGGTGATACTCTTCGAAATCTTTAGTTGTCTCATCATGTATTGTTATAGGTTGGTAATAATAGTATATTGCTTCTTACTTCGCACGTTCTCTCAGTTTTTGGATATACAGTTGTCTTACTTTGTCGACATAGGCATTTGCCGGTTTGTTGATGGTTGGCATCTGTTTTATGAACAAAGCAAAGATTTCCAACGGCGTAGTTGAGGGGAGCTTGATTGTTTCAGAGCAGCAACACGTTGTAGGTATCAGGCATATACTGTTGGTAGAGCTTATTTGTGCAAAGCATTGGTAGTTTTGATAGGATATTATTATAGAATGAGTGTCACCTGATAGATTTACATCGCATAGCTCCAGGTTCGCTTCCTTCAAATATTCCTCAATCTCCTTTGCTGGATTGTCGTGGCTAAGTTTCTGAAATCTAAGACAACTCTCATTTGCCATACGGAGCAAAGCAAGGTCGAAATATTTATTGATGGCCGATTTCCAAGGTCGCAAAGCAAGGTTTATGATTTTTTCAGTGTTATAGCCATTGCTGATGTATTCATCTATCTTCTGCGACAACGTCGTATCGTCCCAAAGCGTAAAATTGATGACATCATCCATTACTGTTGATGCCATTAAGCGTAGTCTCAGCTTTTTGCTATAGTAGGCAAGCTCCTCCTGGCGTATCTCCATTTCGGCAGCCATTTCCATCAATAACGTTCCTATATTAAGCATACTAAAATCGGTTTCATTCAGAATCATTGATTCCCCGACCAACTGCTCGCAAGGATTCAGTGTATAGTAACAGAAAGGAACTCCTTGGATACTGTATCGCTTGATAACCATGGTAGCCTGCCCATAGGTAAGCTTTACGGTTTCCACATCGGTACATTGTTTGGCGAATTCATTTATCCAACTGTCATTCCGATAATAAGAATAACAGTGATTGCAATGCTTATTGAGATCTATCTTTTCTCCCTCTTTGCGACGTTGGCGCTTCACTTTCATCTCGAAGAGGGTGAGATCGGCCCCTTCGGCAGCCATAGCATCGCGTAGGGCATTCTCCGAGAAGGAAAACTCCCTCTCTCTCCACTGCACTATAGGGTTATGCTTCACGAGATGCATCAGGCAATCTTGGTGATTATAATGGATTTCTTGGTATACTTCATTGCGTATCTTATCCAGCGGTGTCCGATCTTTGGCAAACCGTTTGGTTCTTGTGTCCCATTTCGTACGCTGCTTGTTCCTTTTCTGTTTACAATATTCGATGATATTCATAGTAGGATAATATTAATTGTCATTGTTATTTTCAGAAAGCACCTCTTCCCATCCCTTCTTGATGTTATCGGCAATCTCGGTGGCGAGGATTTCGCGTATCTGCTCTTCATCGCTACTGAATGCCATGTCACGCTTAATTATCTCCTTGCGTCCACTGCTATAGTCGGTATGGTAGAATATGTATGCAGGATATCGGCCCGATGCTTCCTTGTTGGTCTTCCATATGAGAAATTTGTGTAGCATCACCTTACCGCCCGATACTTTTCTGAACACACGGCGATCAAGCAGGCTGCTGGGTTGCAAATTGTTGCTTTTGCCCTCCTGCTCCTCGAAAGGACAGATGTCGGTAAGCTGTGACAGACGCACCCCAGTGGGAGTAGGCAGCTTGTCGGTGCGCTCGCGGTCAAAGGTGATGCCCATTGCCGATACACCCGAGGTGGTGCCCTGCATCAGCCACCCCTTCTCTTGATCGTAAACAAGCAGGGGATTGGTCTTTACCTTGTCGTCATTACCGCGTGCTACAAGTTCGAGCACCGATATCTCATACACCACCTCGGGTACTACCATCTGGTAGGCTATGCCGCGCGAGTCAGAGAGGATGTATTGCGACTCCACATGCTTGGCCGAGAGGCGCTCAGCCAGGTCGGCACGCTGCTCATCGCTCATGCCGTTGGATCCGTGAGCAAACATCTGGTATGCACCATCTTCGTGACGCACAGCCATGAGTACATCGCGTATGCCTCGCTCGGTGGTAGAGTAGCCTACAATCACAGCATCTATACTGTGGCGAGGCTTCACCTTGCTTACGATATTGGTCTCATTATGTACTACGAGACCCTCGGCCCCCTCGTCCTCTACCCACTCTTGGTATATCTCTTGCAGCTCGTCTATCGATGTGGCGGTGCGCATCTCTACGGGACGACATAGCGAGTTGTCCCCATCGTTCATCGTCATGGCAAACAGCTCTTTCAGTTTGGCATATACCTCCTTGTAGTGGGCCGTAACAAAGGGTTGGCCATCAAGTTCGATGACATCGAAGGGAGCCAGTGCCAGCATATCGCGGCGTGCACTATCGGCGAGAGCGGTTTGCACATCGCCACAACGCGGACGGGCACCTTCACGTGGAAGATACAACTCAGCGGCTATGACGGCACTCTTGATACCAGCCTTGGTCATGAGGTCAGCGAAGACGTCGAGGCACTTCAGGTCTCCTGCGCGCTCCTTGCCTCTGGAGTTGAGCATCACGGCCGCACCGTTGCTATAGAACACACATTGCAGGTGACCGTCTATCTTGCGTGTTACGCAGAAGTCTTCACCGCTGATGCGCGATTTCATTTTTGCACCCTCGACAAGCATAAACTTGCCAGCTATGTTTGCTTTGTAATCTATTGCCTTTTGGCGCATTTCCTGTGTAATTTCCATTGTTGCCATAGTTGTGTTGTTTTTATTTTGTGGGGATTTCTTTAAGTTCAAGGTTGGTAAGTCTCAATATGAGTGCATAGCTTTCGCCATTGACACGCCCTTCGAGAAAGGCGCGGTAGGGAGTGCCTCCATTGCTCATCACCAGGGGTTCGTTGCCTTTGGCACCGCCACCCACCAACATCAAGGCGTCAGCTTCGGCGAGCTTCTTGGCCATATCGTAGAGGAAGTCGAAGGTGAGGCCATTGATATGTTGCACTTGATAGCTTCTTTTGAACATGAACATGCGCATGGCCTTATCCTTGGGTATGAGTTTGCCTGTCCAGCGCAGGGGCACACCTTCGAGAGCGATGTTGGCTGTTGTGGTGCTATCGGGGCGCACCTCCTTCTCTGTGCCATCGGGCAGGTATACATGCTCGTTGAGCGATACACCGTAGGCTACCTTCTGTTGCGGGGTGATATATACTTTCTTCAGTCCTTCGAGCTTGAGTCCTATACGCTCCATATCCACTTCGGGATCACCGGTCACCAGTGCCTCTGCCAGTGCATCGCCATAGGCCTCCAGCAAAGCGGCTTCGGTAGTGGGCATGGTAGCCTTTAGTCGGCGTTCGTTTCTGCCTGTGCTGCCCGTTGTTGTTTTGTACACAATCGTCTCTTTATGCCCTTTATTACCGAATGCCACTTCGGCATCACGTCTGGCATCGTTGGCAATGTTAATCTTTCTCATAGTGTGATATTATTTTTAGAACATACTGAAATCAAGGTCATCAATCTCTTCATTTTCCTCTTCGTCCATTTCATCGATGATGGTTTGGTCGGCCAGTGTTACGAATGCGAACTCCTGCTTCTCGCCAGCAAAGAGGAACAGTCCGCCAGGCGTGTTGATCAGATAGCCGTCGTTCAGGTTGGTGCCACCACGATAGCTGAACTTGAACTTGTAGATATTGTCGCCCACGGCAGTGGCGAGGTCGGCATTCACAAGCTGATATACGGATTCCCATTCGTTGTCGAGAAACTCTTCGGCGGTGACCGTCTGTGTGAGTGCGATGGGTTCATCAAACGAAGAAGGGTAGGTGGGTAGTGCTTCGCCTTCCTCATTGCATGGGGTGAGCGTACTCTTTTCTACCCAGCAACCGTTGGCATCCACTACGCCCTGTTTGTAACCTCCCGATGGAATGAGCAGTGCATCGTCAGGCAACAGATAGGCCGTGTTGCATATTGTACCTTCCTTGTTGGTAGCAATAAGATTGCTCCATCCATAGATCTTTTTTCGCTCCAATTTAATTGGTGCAGATGCATACATAGCACCTGTGAGTGTAAATGTTAGTTCCTTAGCCATGATGTATTTCTCTTTTAATGTTGCGAGCATAATATAGAAACAAAGTGAAAAAAATTCAAAAATGACATGAAAAAAAAATCACGCCATTGCGTTCTTCTCTAATTTTCATCATCTTATATCCCGAAGATTTTTTCGTCAGAACAAAAAAAAGAGGCCACGCCATTGGCGCAGCCTCCTATGTGTTTTGTATAATTCGGTTAGTTAGTCGCAGTCCTCATCGTCCCAATCCTCATCTTCGCATTCATAGGGAGGCACATGACCTTTTACCTTTTCTAAATACGACTTATACTCTTCAAACACCTCATTTGTGGGTTTGTTGACTAAGACTTCATCGTTATATTCAATACGAATAATATCTGTATCATCATTCCAACAACCACATACTTCATCCCACAATATTTCATAGAGCACTGCCATTAGCGCGAGTTTCTGACTATCGTTTTCAT
>JAZKZX010000048.1:0-34074 GCA_045612925.1 Bacteroidaceae bacterium | reverse complement strand
GCAGATTTCTTTTGATTACACAAATGATAGCCTGCTTTTTTCATTATTTTATTCTTTTTACACCTCGCTTAATCACCGATGTAGAGTGTACTGTCGCGTACTATTTCTACAGGCTTGATGGGTTCTTCATTACCTATCATCTCGCCCTCTATATATATACGTATAGGCGACTGGCGTCCGTTGTTGTGTATGGTGATGCTTTTGCGAAACACACCGGGACGGCGTCCTTTGCCGTTGTATGTAACGGTAATCTTTCCCTTGTCGCCAGGCATGATAGGCTCGAGTGTATATTCGGGTACGGTACATCCGCACGATGCATTAGCCTGATGGATGATAAGTGGTGACTTACCTACATTGGTGAATACGAACTCGTGGGTCACTACTGCCGTATCTACGGAAAACACCCCGAAGTTGTGGCGGGTCTTCTCGAACTTCATTTCACCTTTATCCTTAGGCTTTACCTCTTCTTGGGCAAAACCTGTAACTGCTGCGAACAGCATGGCTACCATTACAATGTACTTCTTCATGTTCTTATTTCTTAATTGGGCAGATTATGCCAAGGTTTTACAATAAATCTGGGTAATTTGAGTAATCTGTGGTTTTATACTTAATTTCTGTTCACCTGCTTCACTCCCTTCACCGTACGCAACTTCTTCACCAAGGCTTGCAGGCGGGCGTTCTCCTCAATCATCACGGTGAGTGTGCCCGAGAAGAGTCCGTCGTGCGAGTTGATGCTGATGTTGCGCAGCTGTATGTTCTCCTCCTTCGATATAATGGAGGTAATATTATTGACTATTCCAATATCATCGTGGCCGATAACAGTGAGTGTGATTGGATAGAGCGACCCCTTGCTCTTGCCGGCCCAGCGGGCTTTCACCACACGGTAGCCGAAGCGGGAGTGCAGGTCGGGAGCATTGGGGCAGTCGCAGCGGTGTATCTTGATGCCGCCGCCCGTGGTGACAAAGCCAAACACCTCGTCGCCATAGATGGGATTGCAGCAATGGGCCAGCTTGAAGTCGATACCCTTGAGGTTCTGGTCAATCACGGGCACATCGCCCGAGAAGTGTTGCTTGTAGTCGTCGCTCTGCTGCAGGTTATAGCCCTCGGCACTGCGCACGGTCACGTCGTGCGGCTCGGTCACCTGCTCTATGGCTTGCACGTAGCGGTCAATAAACAGGTTCACGTCGAGCGAGCCATCGGCAATCTTCTGGTAAAACTCCGTCACCTGCTTGTAGCCCATCTGACGGATGATGCGCATCATCGTGGGCTCATCGTACTCTATCTTGCGGTTCTTGAACTTGCGCTCTATGGTCTCGCGGGCAAAGGCTGCCTGGCGCGATTCTATTTCCTTGAGGCTTTGGCGTATCTTGGTGCGAGCCTTCGAGGTGGTGACGATGTCGAGTCATCCCTGGTTGGGAGCCTGCGTGTTGGAGGTGAGTATCTCCACCTGGTCGCCATTGTTCAGTACATAGCGTAGCTGGGCATGCTTACCGTTGACCTTGGCTCCGGTGCACCTACTGCCTACATTCGTATGTATATGGAAAGCAAAGTCGAGCACCGTCGCTCCCTGAGGCAGTTTGAAGAGGTCGCCCTTGGGAGTAAACACGAAGACATCGTCCTTGTAGAGGTCCATCTTGAACTGGTCCATCAGCTCGAGTCCGTCGTCATCGCTGTGTTCGAGGGCTTCGCGGATGCTTGTGAGCCACTCATCGAGGCCAGTCTCACTCTTCACGCCTTTGTAGCGCCAGTGGGCGGCAAGGCCGCGCTCGGCAATGTCGTCCATGCGTTCGGTGCGTATCTGCACCTCTACCCACTTGCCCTCGGGGCCCATCACCGTGGTGTGGAGTGACTCGTAGCCGTTGCTCTTGGGGATAGAGAGCCAGTCGCGCAGGCGCTTGGGGTTGGGCTGGTACATGTCGGTGACGATGGAGTAGGCCGCCCAGCACTCCTGCTTCTCCTTCTCATACTCCGAGTCAATGATGATGCGGATGGCAAAGAGGTCGTAGATGCCCTCGAAGTTGGTCTTCTGCTTCTTCATCTTCTGACTGATGGAGTGTATGCTCTTCGTACGGCCCTTGATATGGCACTTTAGGCCTGCAGCGGCAAGCTTTTTCTCTATCGGGTCGATGAACGAAGCTATATACCTGTCGCGTGCGGCTTTGGTGGCATTGAGCTTCTCCTTAATGTGGTAGTACATATCGTGCTGCGTGTACTTGAGCGAGAGGTCTTCAAGTTCGGACTTCAGTTTATAAAGACCTAACTTATGTGCCAGCGGAGCATAGAGATAGGCTGCCTCATTGGCAACCTTGAGGCGTGCCTCGTCATTGGCAGCATCCTTGATCTGACGCATGGTGTTGACGCGCTCGGCAATCATGATGAGGATCACGCGCATGTCTTCGGCAAAGGAGAGCAGCAGGTTGCGGAAGTTCTCTGACTCGATGGTGGGGTTCTTTTCATAAAGGCTTGCCGTACGCACAAGGCCACGCAATATGCCCGCAATATCGCTGCCAAACTGTGTGGCAATGTCTTCGGTAGTGACAAATCCACACTTCACCACATCGTGCAGCAAGATACTTACGATAGCTGCACGGCGCATACCCATCTCGTCAACCACGATGATGGCTGTCTGAAGATTGTTGATGATGGGGTTTAGCCCAAAGGTGTCGCGCCCTATCCGCTCTGCCTCGATGGCTTCAGCCAATAACGATTCGATACGCGAAAAGTCATCTTCGCGTAGGGCGTCGCCTGACAATTCGCGCAACTGTGCTTCAAGTGTACCTTTCAACTCAATCTCTTCGGGAGTGAAGAATGCGGTATATTTTGTTTCGTTCATGACGCTAACTCCTATTTATATTATGCATGGTAATAGTGTGACTATGCCAATCAAAATACAAAAGTACATTTTTTCTTCTAAACTTGTGCATGGGGTGGGGGATATCTTAACATCTCTTTTCTCTTTTTAAGGATATACATGTGGGTAATGCACAAATAAATTGGCCATTTCAATTAGTTGTCGTACATTTGCATCGGTTTTGTTCCATAGTCTCTATTCGAGATGAAAGGATTAAAAGGGAATCGGGTGAGAATCCCGAACAGTCCCGCTGCTGTGTGCTCAGAGAAGGCACGTCGATTCTTTGCCACTGATGAATATTTAGTTCATTGGGAAGGCCCGACGGGCTGAGTAAGTCAGAAGACCTGCAAGACCATTGAGAGTGTGTTTATGCGCCTTGTACTCTCGAGGAAAGAGGCTTGGCGAATGTGGGTTTATTCATGGACTTATCAAGTGAATAAAACAAGAAGAACTGCTATTGCAGTATTAATTACTTCGTTTATTGGTCTCACGGCTCTTGCCGAGGAGCTGCAGGATACTACGCTGATGTCGGTACAAGATATCGCTGAGGTTGAGGTGCGGGCTTCTCGCTTGTCGCGTAAGGTGTCGGCAACATCGCCAACACAAATGATGAATCGTGAGACAATGAAGATGCTGGCTACGCAAAATGTAGCTGATGTGGTGCGTCATTTTACCGGTACCCAAGTGAAGGATTATGGCGGTATAGGCGGATTGAAAACTGTGTCGGTGCGTGGACTGGGTGCTATGCATACGGCAGTGAGCTACGATGGGGTGGTGATGGGGAATTGCCAGGCTGGACAGATTGATCTCGGACGTTTTTCGTCGAACAATTTAGGGAGCATATCCCTTCATGTGGGACAAAGCGATGAACTGATGACTACAGCACGAGCTTTGGTATCAGGGAGCATTGTCGGCATGAATAGTGTTGCCCCTCTATGGGAAGGTAAACAGCATCATGTTGAGGCTGGTTTTAAGGCGGGGTCATTCGGGTTTTACAATCCCTCGGTATTATATGCCCAGAAGGTGGGTAAACATACATGGACGAACATTGGAGTTGATTTCTCTTCGGCACATGGGCGCTATCCTTATACCTTGGTCAATGGCACAAAGAAAACAACAGAATATCGTACCAACACTGATATAGCGCAGTTGTCAAGTGAGTGTAATCTGCATCATGAGTTTGACGATGGCAGCCAAATCGATGCCAAGGCTTATTACTATGACTCGGAGCGCGGATTGCCTGGTGCTGTCATCTTATACAATAGCAATAGCACGGAGCGACTTGCCGATCGCAATGCGTTTATGCAGGCACGATACACTAAATGGTGGGGATATCAGTGGCAGTTGCGTACGATGGCCAAGTATACCTATGGATGGAATCGCTATACGGATACCAATGTCAAGTATGCTGGTGGCGAACAAATGGACGAAAACTTACAACGTGAGTATTATGCAGCTGCTATTTTACGCTATCAGCCCTCTGCGGCGTGGGCGATATCGTTGGCACAAGATGCTTTTGTCAACACCTTGGACAGCAACCTCCCCTCATGTCCGTTCCCTATACGCTACACATCACTTACGGCATTGCAAACGGAGTATAGGGTAGAGTGGATTCGTGTACGAGGAATGCTTATCGGAACGATGACCGATGAGATTGCCAATGGCACACTTGGACTCTCGGCTCGTGAACTTACTCCCACGTTGAGTGTATCGATGCGTCCCTTTGATGTAACTCCATTGTTCGTGCGCTTGATGTATAAGGAAACCTTCCGTATGCCCACTTTCAATGACTTATACTATTTTCGCAGTGGCAATAAGGACTTGCGTCCCGAGCGTGCTCATGAATACAATGTCGGCATCACTTGGCAAGCTCCTCAAATAGGATGCATTGAAGAACTGGAATTCACAGCAGATGGGTACTTTAATGATGTGACGGACAAGATAGTGGCTTTCCCTACCACCTATGTGTGGAAAATGGCCAATTATGGGCATGTGCATATCACGGGACTTGATGCTACGCTCACAACACAGTGTCGTGTGACCAAGGATATTGCTCTTCATGTCGGAGTCAGCTATATGTTGCAGCATGCTATTGATGTTACTGATCCCATGACCAAGGGATATCGTGTGCAATTGCCTTATACGCCATTGCATAGCGGGAGTGCCCGTGTCATGCTATCTACACCATGGGGCCGTATGGGCTACTCTATGGTGGCTTCGAGCGAACGCTACAGCATGTCAGAGCATTCTGCTCGCTATCGCATAGCTCCTTATGCCGAGCATACACTCACCTTATCGCACGACTTTGCATTACGAAGTGTAGACCTTATAGCACAAGCAGAGGTTATCAACTTTACCAATGCCCAGTATGAGGTGATACAATATTATCCTATGCCGGGACGCCAGTTTAGATTATCATTTACCATTAAGCTTTAATATGAAACTTCTATACGATATTTCCATTCGAATGGTTGCGCTATTTCTCATCGTGCTCCTTGCCTCATGTAGAGGAGGTGAACAACGTGGTGTGCCTATGACTGGCGACACCCTTGAGCTAAACTATGCCGAGTACCTGACCATTATCGAACATGATAAACACACCGAAGTGCTGATACATAGTCCTTGGAATAGGGGAAAGTTGTTACAGATATTTGTGTTTGATAACCATACCAGAGGCTATAGCAATGCTCTCTTCTTCACTGCTACTCATAGCAGTCTCATCGAAGAACTGGGGTGCATAGATGCTATTGCTGGTATCTGCGAGGCTGAATATGTAGCCAATGCTCATTTGCGTCAAGCTATTAGTGATGGTCGCATCATCGATATGGGGAGTGCCATGACCCCTGACCGTGAGCGTATAGTCAGTCTTAACCCCGACATCATCCTACTCTCACCCTACGAAAATGCCTCTACCTACGGACATCTCGAGGCTATAGGCATACCCATCGTGCAGTGTGCCGACTATATGGAAACTTCGGCTTTAGGGCGTGCCGAATGGATGCGTCTCTATGGTCGTCTTTTTGGCAAGGCTCGTGAGGCCGACTCGCTCTTTAGTGTCATTGAAAACGAGTATAAAACACTGAAGTCGCTTACTGATAGCATCGCCCATCATCCCTCGGTGCTCTTCGATACCCGAGGAGGTTCGGCATGGTATGTGCCTGGTGGGCGCAGCACGATGGCACAGCTTGTATGCGATGCCGGTGGATCGTATATCTTTAGCGACAACACCAAGAGTGGCTCCGTTCCTCTCTCCTTCGAGAGTGTGCTTGCCCGTGGTGAGCAGGCCGATGTGTGGATCATACGATACAATAATAGTCGCATGCGCATGACTCTGCCCGATTTGGGTAAGGTGTATCAGCCATACATGCTCTTCAAGGCCTATAAGCAGGGTAGTGTATATGGATGCAACACGGCCGAGCTCACCTTCTATGAGGAGACTCCCTTCCATCCCGAACGGCTCTTGCGTGACTATATCCATATGCTACATCCCGAGCTGCAGATCAGTGACACCTTGCGTTATTTCCATCACATGTAATTTCCCTATCCCTGTATGATGAAAACCAAAAAATCCCGTTTTCCCATTATTTTGTGCATCCTTTGCATTATCCTTCTTTTTATTGCCAGTCTCTTGTGTGGCTCGGTAAAGATTCCTGCCAGAGAGGTGCTTTCTATACTGTCTGGTGGCGAAGGTACATATCCTTCGTGGAACTATATCATTTGGGAGTCACGCCTTCCGCAAGCACTGACGGCAATGCTAACGGGAGCGGCCTTGGCTGCATCGGGCTTAATGCTACAGACGGCATTCAACAACCCTCTGGCCGGTCCTGATATTCTGGGCATCAATGCAGGGGCAGGATTGGGAGCTGCCATCGTTCTTTTACTCTTTGGGGGTGTCATGCCTACGGGAAATCTCCTCTTTAGTGGTTCGTTAGCATTGGTAGCAGCAGCCTTTGCCGGAGCTTTGGTCGTTACCATGCTGATTCTTTTTTTTGCCACTCGTGTACGCAGTCACTCCATGTTGCTCATCATAGGTATGATGGTGGGGTATGTGGTGTCGTCGGCAGTGTCATTGCTCAATTTCTTTTCCACCGCCGAAGGTGTACAATCTTACATGAGGTGGGGTATGGGTAACTTTGGTGGAGTGTCGCGTACCCAATTGCCTTTGTTCTGTATTTTCGTTATTGTGGGGCTTGTTATAGCCATTAGCCTCGTCAAACCTCTCAATGCCCTCCTTCTCGGTGATCGTTATGCTAGTAACTTAGGCATCAACACTCGTCGTGTGCGCATACTCTTGTTGCTCTCTACAGGCGTACTTGTAGCTGTCACCACAGCCTATTGCGGTCCTATCAACTTTATCGGTCTTGCTGTGCCCCATATGGCAAGGCTCATGCTTGGCACAGGCAACCATCGAACCCTCATGCCAGCCACCCTGCTGATGGGAGCACTTATTGCATTGCTTTGTAATCTAATCAGCATGATGCCAGGTGATAAGGGATTACTGCCGCTCAATGCCATTACACCCATCATCGGTGCTCCTGTCATCATCTATGTCATCATGAGCCGTCGTAAGAGTTTGAGTTGAGGTAAAACCAAACTGTTCCCCTCTATCACAGAGAGGAACAGTCCATACTGATTGAATGATTAAGAAAAAGTTATTATGTAAGGTAGCAGCTTTTTGCTGTTGCTCTGATATACTAACGCCGAAGATGGACGTTGGTTCATAGAAGGTAAATGTTTTTTTATAGAAAGTTATAGAATAATGTGAGTTCCGATGTAGAGCTCACGTTATTTACTTATTGTCAAAACTTTTACGCCTATTTGCATGTTTTTCGGACAAAATGTCACTCTTTGTCGGTTGTTGCGGCTTTGGATTGTGTTTTGCTGATGGTCAGTTGAAAACAAAAATAAAAAAACTCTTAATTCTAATCTTTAAACGACAACACCATGAATAGTAATTTTATGAACAATCAGAACGAGAAGAATAGCTTCTTGAACCGTTTTGCCATCAATCTCAATGAAGCTGCTAAAAGTGGCAAGCTTGACCCAGTGATAGGACGCGATGAAGAGATACGTCGCATATTGCAAATTCTCAGTCGTCGCACCAAGAACAATCCTATATTAATAGGTGAGCCAGGTACGGGTAAGACTGCCATTGTGGAAGGTCTTGCCCATCGTATACTTCGTGGCGATGTGCCTGAAAACCTCAAGCGTAAGCAGGTGTATTCGCTCGATATGGGTGCTCTCGTAGCAGGTGCCAAGTATAAGGGCGAGTTTGAGGAGCGTCTCAAGGGCGTGGTCAACGATGTCATCCAATCTGCTGGCGAGTGCATACTCTTTATTGACGAGATACACACCCTCGTGGGTGCTGGTGCTGATGGCTCGGGAGCTATGGATGCTGCCAATATCCTCAAGCCAGCCCTTGCGCGTGGCGAATTGCGCTCGATAGGTGCTACCACACTTGATGAATATCAGAAATACTTTGAGAAGGATAAGGCCTTAGAGCGTCGATTCCAAACAGTCGTCGTGGATGAACCTGATGAGGCGAGCAGCATCTCTATCCTTCGTGGTATCAAGGAACGCTACGAGAGTCATCACAAGGTGCGCATCAAGGATGAGGCTATCGTGGCTGCTGTGGAACTGTCGAGCCGATACATCACCGAGCGCTTTCTCCCGGATAAGGCTATCGATCTTATGGACGAGGCAGCTGCCAAGCTGCGTATGGAGCGCGACTCGGTGCCTGAAGAGCTTGATGAAATTACTCGCCACCTGAAGCAGCTGGAGATTGAACGCGAGGCTATCAAGCGCGAGAAAGACGAAGCCAAGTTGACTCAGCTCACAGAGGAGATAGATGTCCTCCGTGCTCAAGAGCATGAGTTGTCCGAGAAGTGGCAAGCCGAGAAGCGGCTTATCGACGAGATACAACAGAAAAAACAACTCGTAGAACAACTCAAGGTGGAGGCCGACCGCGCCGAACGTGAGGGCAACTATGGCCGCGTAGCAGAGATACGCTATGGCCGTCTCAAGGAGGTGGAAGCACAGATTGCTGCTACTGAACAGCAACTTCATAGCAAGCAGGGTAGTGGTGCACTTATCAAGGAGGAGGTCACTGCTGACGATATTGCCGATGTGGTGAGCCGTTGGACGGGTATTCCTGTAAGTAAGATGCTTGAAAGTGAGCGTCATAAGTTGCTTCATCTTGAGGAGGAACTGCACCGTCGTGTCATCGGACAGGATGAGGCCATAGCCGCCGTAGCCAATGCTGTGCGTCGCAGCCGTGCAGGCATGCAAGATCCCAAGCGTCCCATAGGCTCGTTTATCTTCCTCGGTACCACAGGTGTGGGTAAGACAGAGCTGGCGCGTGCCCTTGCCGACTATCTCTTCAATGACGAGCGCCTGATGACGCGCATTGATATGAGCGAATATCAAGAGAAGTTCTCCGTCACCCGACTCATCGGAGCGCCTCCGGGCTACATCGGCTACGATGAGGGCGGACAGCTCACTGAGGCTGTACGACGCAAGCCCTACTCGGTAGTGCTCTTCGACGAGATCGAGAAGGCTCACCCCGATGTGTTCAATATCCTCTTGCAGGTGCTTGACGATGGACGCCTCACCGATAACAAGGGGCGTACGGTGAACTTCAAGAACACCATCATCATCATGACTTCAAACCTTGGCAGTGCATATATCCGCGAACAGATGTCGGGCATTGCTGATGCGGCAAAACATGAAGAGGTGTGTCGCAATGTGATGGAGATGCTCAAGCAGACCATCAAACCCGAATTCCTCAACCGTATTGACGAAACCATCATGTTCCTCCCCTTGAATCGTGAGGAGATAGCTCAAGTGGTGCGTTTGCAAATCGATAATGTCTGCCGCATGTTGGCTGCTAATGACATCCGCTTGCGTCTTACCGAGAAGGCTGTCGATTATATTGCCGATGCAGGCTACGATCCGGAGTTTGGTGCTCGTCCCGTGAAGCGTGCTATACAGAATCTCTTGCTCAATGTGCTCTCTACCAAGATACTGGGTATGGAGATTGACCGTGCACGCGAGATTGTGGTTGATGCTGGTGCCGAAGGCTTGATCTTTACGAATTGAAATATTTGCATGATTCAACAATTCTTTATACCTTCGTTCCTCGAAAAAAGAAGAATCTTATGCAAAAACATAAAATAACTGGACTGTATGTGCTATCTCTCGTGCTGACTATCGTGTGCACGGGCTGCACTTTCGGTTCATCAAAGAATCAAACAAACCAAACAAATAAAGAAACTATGCAATCAACTACTCCTCAGGTACGCATCGGTACCAACTACGGTGACATCGTAGTACGCCTCTATGACGAGACTCCCGAGCATCGCGACAACTTCCTCAAACTGGCACGCGAAGGCTATTATGATGGAACACTCTTTCATCGTGTCATCAAGGACTTTATGATTCAGGGAGGTGACCCCGATTCAAAGGGAGCGCCTGCAGGTAAGCACCTTGGTGCTGGTGGTCCAGAGTATACACTTCCGGCCGAGTTTGTATATCCCCAATATTATCACAAGCGTGGTGTACTTAGCGCTGCCCGTCAAGGCGACCAGGTAAATCCTGAGCGTCGTTCATCAGGTTCGCAGTTCTATATCGTATGGGGTAAGCAGTATAGCGAAGCCGAATTGAAGCAGATGGCTATGCAGCTCGATGGTCAGCGTGGCCAGCAGATTTTCAATGGTCTTGCTGCACAACATCGTGATAGCATACAGGCAATGTATCAGCGTGGCGATCAGAAGGGACTCATGGCTTTGCAGCAACAACTCGCTGCCGAGACCGATAAGATTCTAAAGTCTACTCCTGGATTTACCTTCACTCCCGAGCAAACCAAGGACTACACTACTATAGGTGGTACCCCTTTCCTGGACAATCAGTACACAGTGTTCGGTGAGGTGGTCGAGGGACTCGATGTGGTAGAGAAGATTCAAGGTGTAGCTACGGGTAGTGCCGATCGTCCTAAAGAAGATGTAGTGATGACGGTTACCGTAGAGGAGTAATCACCCTTTCTACGAATATCCCCAAAGAGGTAGAGCATCCTGAAAAGGGTGCTCTACTTTTTTTTGTTGAGGCTCATGGCATGGTGTAAATCGAGTTTGTGATGTTATAGGCTTGTACTCGTGTGGGTGCAAAATTCTCGCTATTCGCTTGCTTGGTACGAAATTATATGCTATTTTTGCACGGCAAGATTAATATTGGATAGTGTGGTGAGAATACTGAAAAAGACCTCTAAGATACTGTTGCCGCTGCTCATTGCTGCAGCATTGCTATATTGGATGTATCGCGACTTTGATTTTGCTGAAGCCAAGCATATATTCTTGCATGAGATGAATATCTTTTGGCTGTTTGCGTCGCTCATCCCTATCACCCTAAGCCATGTGTTGCGTGGTTTACGCTGGCTTATCACATTGGAGCCTCTCGGTTATCATCCCAAGGTAGGAGATAGCATAGACTCCATCTTTGTGGCGTATGGAGCCAATGTTGTAATACCGAGAGTGGGCGAGGTGTCGCGTTGTGCAGTGTTGAATAGATACGACGATGTGCCCTTCAGTAAGGCGTTGGGTACGCTTGTAGCCGAACGACTGATCGATATGTTGGTGGTGGCTGTGTTTGTATGCGTTATGTTGCTGACACAACTCGATGTATTTGCTTCATTGTTTGCACAGACAGGTACCAATGAGGAGTCGATAACAGGCATCTTCACTTCGCCCAAGACATACATAACCATAGGAACTGTGGTGGGTGTGTGCGCAGCGTTGTGGATAGGATTGAGAAACTCGGCCTTCTATGGTAAGATAAAACACACGATACGCGGATTTGTGGATGGACTGCTCTCGCTCAAAACCATGCACCGAAAAGGATTGTTCTTACTGTATACGATAGGTATATGGGTGGGATATTTCCTCGAATTCTATCTTGCATTCTTCTGCTTCCCCTTCACTGCCGAACTCAGCGTGGTGCAGGCATTGGTGATATTTGCCGCTATCAGTCTTGCTATCGTTATACCTACTCCCAATGGCGCAGGACCGTGGCATTTTGTGGTCATCTCGATGATGACACTCTACGGGGTATCAGAGGTGGATGCATCGTCATTCGCACTCATCGTGCACACCTTCCAGACACTTGGTGTGGTGATGCTCGGTGTGTATGGTTGGGTGGCACTGCAGGTGAGATATCGCAAATTGAAAAATAAAAACTGAAATTTATATATTGACAAGATTATAGAATTAAAACTCTTAACTCTTAATTCTTCATTTTTTAACTAAGAAACAATATGAGTACAATCGCTGAATTAGCTCCCCAGAGCGTGTGGAAACATTTTTATGAGTTGACACAAGTGCCCCGTCCGTCGGGTTACCTCGAGCCAGTACAAAACTTCTTGCTCGACTTCGGTAAGAAGATTGGTGTTGAAACTTTCATGGACGATGCGGGTAATATCATCATGCGCAAGCCTGCTACACCGGGACTTGAGGATCGCAAGGGCATCGTGCTACAGGCGCATATGGATATGGTGCCGCAGAAGACTGCCGAGAGCACACACGACTTTGAAAAAGACCCCATCGAATGCTATGTCGATGGTGATTGGGTGCGCACACGCGGCACTACACTCGGTGCTGACAATGGACTGGGCGTAGCGGCTATCATGGCTATCATGGAGGATAATACACTGGAGCATGGCCCTATCGAAGGACTCATCACCGCTGATGAGGAGACGGGTATGTTTGGTGCGTTCGGCTTGAAGCCTGGTACTGTAGAGGGTAAGGTATTGCTCAACCTCGACTCTGAGGCTGAAGGCGAACTCTATATCGGTTGTGCTGGTGGTATCGATGTAACTGCTACATTGCAGTACATGGAGATTGAGCCCGAAGATGACTACAAGGCTGTGCGCGTGACCTTGAAGGGTTTGCGCGGCGGACATTCAGGTCTCGAAATCTGCGAGGGCCGTGGCAATGCCAACAAGCTCATGGGCCGTTTCGTGCGCGAGGCTGTGCTCGAGTGCGACGCTCAATTGGCTCAATGGAAGGGTGGTAACATGCGCAATGCTATCCCTCGCGATGCCTTCGTGGTGCTCACACTCCCCGAAGATGCTGTGGAGGATGTCAAGGACTTGGCTGCACGCTGTGAGGCTCTCTTCAATGATGAGTTTGCCACAATCGAGAGCGGTATCACCCTCACCGTAGAGGAGGTAGAGCTCCCCGAGAGTGAGACACCCGAAGAGATTCGCGACAACCTCATCGACGCTATCCTCGCCTGTCAGAATGGCGTGATGCGCTATATACCCACTATCCCCGATACTGTAGAAACATCGAGCAACCTCTCTATCATCGAGATTGGCGAGGGCAAGGCGCAGTTTAGCCTTCTCGTGCGTAGCTCATCAGAGAGCATGAAGATGTATCAGGCTATCTCACTCGAGAGCTGCTTCTCTATGGCGGGTATGCGTGTAGAGTTTAGCGGTAGTTATAGCGGCTGGCAGCCCAATGTAAACTCCGGTGTGCTTGCAGCCATGAAGGAGACCTATAAAGAACTCTTCGGCAAGGAACCTGAGGTGAAGGTTATCCACGCAGGTCTCGAGTGCGGTATCATCGGTGCTGTCAATGAGGGCATGGATATGATTTCATTCGGTCCCACACTGATGTCGCCCCACTCACCCGACGAGCGCGTGCTCATCCCCACTGTGCAGAAGTTCTACGACCTCATCTGCTATGTGCTGAAGAAGGGAGTAAAGTAAAGCCCCATTGCCCCTCCCCAAATAGAGGGGTGACGCGGACGCAAATTATCAACCATTTAATAAAGTCTTCCTTTAAGCTCTCGCGAGGACTGGAGTCTCCCTCCTTGGGAGGGGTTAGGGAAGGTCTCATTAACTATTATGAATAAAGAATTATCATTGAATCCGAACAAGATTGTAGCTCACTTGCAGAAACCTTGCAAGGAGTTTACAAAAGCTGATATCGTGCGCTACATCAAGGAGACCGGCATCCGCATGGTCAACTTCATGTACCCTGCTGGCGATGGCCGTCTGAAGACTCTTAACTTTGTCATCAACAACGAGGCCTACCTCGATGCTATCCTCACTTGTGGCGAGCGTGTCGATGGTAGCAGTCTCTTCCCCTTCATCGAGGCAGGTAGTAGCGACCTCTATGTGTTACCCCGTTTCAGCACCGCATTTGTTGATCCCTTTGCCGAGTTGCCCACACTATCAATGTTGTGCTCATACTTCAACAAAGATGGTGAGCCTCTCGAGAGTTCGCCCGAGAATACTCTGCGTAAGGCATGCCGTGCCTTCAATGAGGTGACAGGTATGGAGTTCCAGGCGATGGGCGAGTTGGAATACTATGTCATAGCCCCCGACTGTGGCATGTTCGCCGCTACCGACCAGAAGGGATATCATGAGTCGGCGCCCTATGCCAAATTTAACGAGTTCCGCACCCAGTGTATGGCTTATATTGCTCAAGCTGGCGGACAAATCAAGTATGGCCACTCTGAGGTGGGCAACTTTACCATCGATGGCATGATCTACGAGCAGAACGAGATTGAGTTCCTCCCTGTCAATGCCTGCGATGCTGCCGACCAACTCATGATTGCCAAGTGGATTATCCGTAACCTCGCCTTCAAGCATGGTTATGACATCACCTTTGCACCCAAGATAACTGCAGGAAAGGCCGGTTCTGGTCTCCATGTGCACATGCGCATCGTGAAGGATGGTCAGAATCAGATGCTCGATGGAGGTGTGCTCTCAGCTACCGCACGCAAGGCCATTGCTGGTATGATGCAGCTCGCTCCCTCTATCACCGCGTTTGGCAACACTAATCCTACCTCATACTTCCGTCTCGTGCCGCATCAGGAGGCACCCACCAACATCTGTTGGGGCGACCGCAACCGTTCAGTCCTCGTGCGTGTACCTCTCGGATGGGCTGCCAAGAGCGATATGTGTCAGATTGCCAATCCTCTCGAGGCTGTGAGCAACTACGATACCACCCAGAAGCAGACCGTCGAGATGCGCTCACCCGATGGCTCTGCCGATATCTACCAGCTTATTGCTGGTCTCGCAGTAGCTTGTCGTTATGGTTTCGAGCTCGACAATGCTTTACAGATTGCAGAGCAGACCTATGTGAATGTCAATATTCACCAAAAGGAGAATGCCGACAAACTCAACTCGCTCGCTTGTTTGCCCGATAGCTGTGAGGCTTCGGCCGATTGCTTGGAACAGCAGCGCGAGGTGTTCGAGAAGCACAATGTATTCAGCCCCGCCATGATCGACGGCATCATCAAGCGCCTCCGCTCTTATGGCGACCGCACCCTCCGTGCCGACATCAACGGCAATCAGGAAGAGATGCTCAAACTCGTACATCGCTACTTCCACTGCGGATAACCATTGTGCATTCGCAACATACATCACATCACCTCGATTTTAGAGTCTGGGTGATGTGTTTTTTTATATATTGCAGTTTGACAGTTGTCGGTTCTGCTACAACTTCATGTATTGGTTGTATAAATGAATGAAAAAAACGGTTGAAGGGATTGTTTCTCGTCTACACAGGCTTTTTTGTTCGTCTACACAGGCTTTTTTACTCGTCTACATAGGCTTTTCTTTTCGTCTACACAGGGATTTTTTTTAATCCTTATAGACTTTTCGCTTCTTTCTCCGTACCTTTACGACATAGTCGTTTAGGTACTTCCGCTCGCTGAGAAACATCAAAGTGAACTTTGTATTTCGCTCGCTTATTCGTACCTTTACGACAAGTCGTTTAGGTACTTTCGCTCGCAGAGAATAAGCATTAGTCAACTCTTTAAAACAAGTTTTACTCGTTGCCTAATTGCTTATTCGCTCGCTTATTCGTACCTTTACGATAAACCGTTTAGGTACTTTCGCTCGCTGAGAAAAATATTCAAGCAATGCTTGATATATTTCGCTCGCTTATTCGTACCTTTGTCGAAAATAAGGAAATGGGTATGAATTTGAAGGAAAAGACGATATATTTGCTACTTGTGGGAGCATTGGGGATGGCGCCTACGACTATGTTTGCACAGACCAATGTAGTAGAAAAGGTATTCATACGCCAACGCACTAAGACACTCAAAGATGGCTCGCAGTATAAGGGCGACATGATGCTGATGCGTCCTCATGGCCGTGGCAAGCTTACTTATACCGATGGCTCGGTCTATCAGGGATGGTTTGAGCATGGGCGTCGTCATGGACAGGGCACGATGACCTACACCAATGGCGAGAAGTACGAGGGTGCATGGCAAAAGGATCAGCGCAATGGGCGTGGCACTTATCATTACATTGATGGCAATCGCTTCGAAGGCGATTATGTGATGGATGAGGTACAGGGATTTGGTGTGATGTATTATATGAATGGCGATACCTATACGGGGCTATGGGAGAAGGGTTTGCGTCAAGGTACGGGAGTGTACATTTGGGGCAGCGATGGCTCTAACTATAGTGGCGAGTGGCATGGCGACCACAAGCAGGGTAGGGGACGCATGTTCTGGCAAGATGGCGCCAGCTATGATGGACATTGGAAGGACGATGTGCGTGATGGTGGTGGCACCTTCTACTATGCTAATGGCGATGAATATACAGGCCAATGGCACAACAATGTACAGCATGGCAAGGGAGAGTACCGATTTGCCGATGGTGATGTATATGTAGGTGAGTATGTCGGTGGCGTGCGTTCGGGCTATGGTACCTATACTCGTGAGGATGGTAGTGTATATACAGGTGAATACCAGAATGGTGAGATTGAGGGACACGGTCGGTACGAGATGCCTAATGGTGAGGTCTATGAGGGCGAGTGGATGCAAAATAAACGGCATGGTCAAGGCGTCTGTCACTGGCCCAATGGTGATGTGTACGAAGGTGAGTGGGTTGAGGACCTCCCTCATGGTAAGGGCCGCATGACATTGGCCGATGGCACTGTATATGAGGGTGAGTACAAGGATGGACTCAAAGATGGCTATGGCAAGCTCATACAGCCTAATGGCACCTATATGGAGGGCACCTTCACAGAAGATCTCTGCAATGGACCTTTCAAGGAGTATGACGCTCATGGCAAATATATCAAAACAATCAGCTATGTCAATGGCATGAAGAGGTAACCTGATGTGTCGGTGACTATAGGATATATTATATAAAGAGAGAGGGCGTGTCTGATGACATGCCCTCTCGATGTTTTATGTGTATGCCTGCAGGCTTCTACTCCGCTTGGCGAGCTTTTGCTATTATCTCATCGCCCTTCTTCTCGGCTTCTGCAATCAGTTTGTCGCCCTGCTCCTTGGCTTCAGCTACGAGCACATCGCCTGCCTTCTCGGCAGCAAGTTTCTTGAGCGCATTATTTCCGGCCTTACTTACCAAGTTGGCTTTCTGCTCTTCGGCCTCTTCGATAAGCTTTTGGGCTGCCTGTTTGGCTACTTTTACCAAATCCTCTTTCTGCTTCTCTGCATTGGTGAGATCTATACCAAGTTTTTCGTTCACCGCCTCTACAGCTTTCTTGGTAGCAGCTTCAGTGACAGCTTTTGTCGCTTGCTGGGCTATACTCTTGGTATCTATACTAATTTTAGGCGCCACGAATGTACCTCCGATCTTGAGTCCTATGGCGCTGATATTGCCTCCTTCAGGAAGCTTCAGCGTACCGGTATAGTCAATGCTCTTGTCAAGTCCTGTTGTTCCGTTTAGGCTCAATACCGTATTACCCATCTTCAGGTCGAAGGGCTTGGTGCTTACTCGACCATCCTCGATGGTAAAGTCTACATTGAGGTCCTTGGCACTGAGGTTGTTCATCTCCTTATGTCCTGTGGCATCAGCTATAAGGCTGATGATTTTCAAGCCAGAGAGGTTGAGGTCGCGTGTATTGAGACTTCCGTTGGCGGTGAGCGTCTCCAGTTTGGGCGACATGGTGTTGTCGAGCTCGGTGTCTATAGCAATTTTACCCGAGAAGTTACCGTTGAGTTTCTCAAAGATAGGAGCCATTTGTCGCACCAGGTCCAACTCTTTGAATGTTTGTGCAAAGGAGAGTCCATTGAGTGCAAACGATGCCTTCAGCTCGGGAGCCGTTTCGTCCTTGGCGGTAGAGTAGCTTCCGCTCATCACTGCCGTTCCTCCCATTGTCTGCATGGAGAGGTTGTTCATGTCAGCAGTGCCATCCTTTACGATGAGCTTACCATTGATGTCGTTGAGGGTGATGTTGCCGAAGAGGATCTCCTTCATGTCTACATTCATGTTGAAGTCGATGTTCTTGGGTACTATGAGTACGCCCATACCCTCTTCGCTTTCGTTTTCGGGAGCCTCGGTCTCTTCGTCTACAGTTTCGTCTTCAGTTTCGCTCGAGGTCATAAAGTCATTCAAGTTCATGTGCTGGCTCTTCAGGTTGAGTTGTCCCTTGATGGTTTCGTCCTTGAATACGAATGCTAAATAGTTCTCAAATCTACAGTCTGCGGTGATGTCGTTCTCTCCGACGAGCACCTTTGTCTCGCTCAAGTTGAGGTAGCGTGGGGTAAATGCAAAGGTCGATTGCTCGATAGCCACATCGGGTATTCCCTCCATGTTCACTTGCATATCTTGTAGCTTGAGAGTGCCATTGGCCATGAAGCTCTCATACTGCTCCTTCTCGATGTATGAGAGTCGTCCTCCAAGGCTCATGTCTGCCTTGAGCACACCATCGAGGGTGATATCCTCCAAGGGGTATACCTCCTTTATCTTGCCCAGGTCGAGCGTTCCCTTTGCGGTAGCCGTGAAGTCGGGATCGCTGATGGGGGTCTTCACCTGTGCTGTCATGGCAAAGGGATTGTTCAGCATGTTAAGGCTGAAGCGTTCCACATTAACCTCCGTCAAGTCGATATCTCCACCAGGATTGGTTACCTTTGCTGCTATCTGTATGTCGTCGATGCCGGCAGGTAGGGCAGGGTAGCGGAAGTTACCGTCGCTCACCTTCAGTGCGGCTTCAAACTCGGGCAGGGTGGTTTCAGTGAGTTCGCCCTTGGCGTAGGCGTGCAGGCTCACCGTGCCCTCGGCCTTCAAGTCTTCAAAGTCCTTGGCATAGATAGCGGGGATGAGCGAAAGGATCTCCTTGAAGCTGATTGCCGAGGTGCCCAAGCGCAAGTCCATACTCATCGGAGCATTGTCAGGCATGGCTGCCCAACCGTCTATGGTAGCCTGTATAGCATTGAGCGACAAGCTGTTCTCTTTGAGGGTGTACTTGCCGTTGACAAAGTCGGCATCTACATCAAGGTGGACACCGATGCGTGCTCTGTTGAGCAGGGGTATTCCTCCCATCTTGAAGGTGAGTGCATCGATGGCAGCCTGTAGTTTGAGCAAGGCATTGTCGGCAGCCATATCGCCCGAGCAGAGTATGTCGAGCTTGGCTATATCGGCATACATGTCTCCTTGTCGGTCGTCGTAGATGATGTTCAGATTGTTCACTTCTACCTTCTGCAGCAGTATGCGGAAAGCACTTGTTGTGGTATCTTCGGGCTCCTCAATATCCTCACTTGGGTACATGATGTCCCAGTTGTCTCGGCCATCCTCCAATACGATAGCCTTCAGGTAAGTGTCTTTTACCAGTACCTTGGTAATGTCGAAGCCGCTGTTCCCAAAGATAGACTTTAGGTTTACGGCCACCTCTACATCGCCCACATAGGCCAGCGTATCATTGTCAAACACCTCTTTGCCGCGTAGCCAAAATCCTTCGATGCCCACCGACGCCTGTGGAAACTCTCTGAAGAGGTTGATGCTCAGGTCGTCAAATCCAAACTCAGCATTGATAAGCTTGTTGCCTTCGTTGATGACCACCTCCTTGATTTTGCCTTTGAATGCCATAGGCACGATGGCCATAGCAGCCACCAGGCACACTAATGCTATACCGATAATCTTTGCAATCTTTTTCATATCGTATGGTAATAATAAAATCTCAAACACA
The DNA here is from genome assembly GCA_045612925.1 of Bacteroidaceae bacterium. GTDB lineage: Bacteria > Bacteroidota > Bacteroidia > Bacteroidales > Bacteroidaceae > UBA1189. The sequence continues at coordinate 14,277 of JAZKZX010000048.1, read as the reverse complement.
AAGGTACAACAATAAAATAAAGTTGCATCATGATGAGGATAAAAAAACTACCGCCCTGCCATGCAGAACGGTAGTTGTCGTTGTATGGATATCCTTACTCTTTCACGCGGAACCAGTCCATGGTGCGGCCCAAGAGACCGCGCTTGTCGAGTGAGCCGCGCACCTTGAGTACATCGCCCTCGACCTTCATCGAGCAGTTATAGGTCTTGCCATTGCCCGGATCATAGATGGTGCCACCGGTATACTCATCGCCAGTAGCCTTGAGGCCGCTGAGCATGTTGAGACCGATGAGCTTGCGTGTACGCAACTTAGCATCGGGGTTGTTGTTATCTACAGCAGGTGAGCCATCAGCCTCAGTGGGGTGTTGCAGCCATACGATCTTGCCATTGAAGGCATCGCCCTGCTTGTATACCTCTACGATAGCCGAGCCATCCTCGAGCTTCCACTTTCCTACAACATCTTGTGCGAATGCTGCGCACATGGGGGCAAGCATAAGCATCATTCCGAAAATCAATTTCTTCATAATCTTTTAGGTTTTTAGTTAAACATTACGCCACAAAGGTAACATATTTGTATATAACACACAAGTAATGTTTTGTCTTTCTATAGTGTCTATATATTCTTGGCCAGGTATTTCTTTATGGTGTCTATCTCTATTCCTCTACGCTGGGCATAGTCGGCCAACTGATCCTCGCCAATCTCACCGATAGCAAAGTAGTGTGCCTGTGGGTGGGCAAGCATGAGTCCCGATACCGAGCAGTGAGGGTACATAGCCCCGTTCCCCGAGAGGCTGATGCCGATATCGGCAAGGCATAGCAGTTGGTCGATGAGGAAGTTTACCGACTGGTCGGGCATGCTGGGGTATCCTACGGCTGGGCGTATGCCTTGGAACTTCTCGTCGTGCAGTTCCTTCATACTTAGCTGCTCTTCCTGGGCATAGCCCCAATAGTGCTTGCGCACCTCCTCGTGTAGCTTCTCGGCAGTAGCTTCGGCGAGGCGGTCTGTCAAGGTCGAGAGTTGCACCGAGGGGATGCATTCGGTGTTGCCTGTTGAAGGCTGCTCCGAAGGTCCCGATACCGTGGTTGCAAAGACTCCTATCGTATGGGCGATGTCGGCAGTATGCCTCTCCGGCAAGGGCGGGGTGGGAGAGATGAAGTCACTTAGGCACATGGCGTATCCTCCCTTGCTTATATGTTGTTGGCGTAGGAAGGGGAGGCGCACCTCATTATTCACGATGATATCATCGCCTTTGCTGTAGGCGGGAGCAAGGAGAAATAGGGCATGGCACATAGGCTCATTGGTCCACTGCTGCAGTTGTCGGGTAGCCTCGTCGTAGAGCTTCATGGCTTCGCGTGCCTTGGGCTGCTCCTCTGGGGCAAACGAGGCTATCCACGCAGCACGGCATGCCGGGCAGTCGTGTATGTGGGCCACTGCCGCAAATCGTGGCTCCATACCCCAAGCATGGAAGTAGTATATCCAGTTGATGTAGGGGGCTACCTCACGAACGCTGTAGTGAAGGATTGTGGTTTTGCAAGTCATCATCAATCAAACATCATTCGCTCTCCCTTCACGCTCTCATCAAACTCACCGTTAGCATATACGGCGTGTCCATTGACCCAGGTATGCGTGATGTCCCATCTGAAGGTATGTCCTTCGAAGGGGCTCCAGGCACACTTGCTCTCTATCTCTTCGGCCTTGACGGTGTGTGGCGCATCGGGCTTCACGAGCACGAGGTCGGCACGATAGCCTTCGCGGATAAATCCGCGCTCTTTTACCTTATATAATGTAGCTGGGTTGTGAGCCATCTTCTCTACTACTTCGGTGAGGGTGATGACGCCTTCGTCTGCCAGTTCGAGCATGGCGGGGAGTACATACTGTATGGTTGGTATGCCCGATGCAGCCTTCAGTGATCCGCCCACCTTGTCGGCAGGGAGGTGTGGTGCATGGTCGGTACCGATGACATCGATGAGTCCGCTGCGTAGCGCTTGGCGCAAGGCGTCGCGGTCGGCAGCAGTCTTCACGGCAGGGTTACACTTGATGCGTGTGCCATAGGTGGCATAGTCGGCATCGGTGTAGTACAGATGGGGCAGACACACCTCAGCGGTGATATGCTTCTCCTTGAGGTCACCTTGCTGTAATAGTTCCAGCTCTCGCGCTGTGCTGATGTGCATGATGTGTATCTTGGCACCTGTCTTCTTGGCCAGTTCTACAGCCTTGGCGGTAGATTGGTAGCACGCCTCTTCGCTGCGTATCAGAGGGTGATAGCTCACATCGGGGTCATCGCTTGCTGTCTCCTTCTTATATTTGGCGGTGTTGGCCGATATGATGCTTTGGTCCTCGCAATGCAGGGCTATGATGTTGGGCGACTCCTTGAAGATAGCCTCGATGCGTTCGTCTTGGTCAACGAGCATGCCTCCTGTGCTGCTTCCCATGAAGAGTTTTACGCCACACACCCTCGTGGGGTCTACGCGGCGCACCTCCTCGATGTTGTTTGTCGTGGCACCGAGGTAGAATGAGTGGTTTACGAGACATTTCTCCTTGGCGTCGGCAAACTTTGCCTCCAGTGCCTCTATCGTTGTGGTCTGTGGGCTACAGTTGGGCATGTCCATTACCGAGGTGATACCTCCTCGTGCAGCCGCGCGGCTCTCGGTGTGCATGTCGGCCTTGTGTGTCAGTCCGGGGTCGCGGAAGTGCACATGGTCGTCGATACATCCCGGTATGAGGTATTGTCCGCGGGCATCGATGATGTGCTCGGCAGTGATACCTTCGGTATTGGTGCCACGGATGATAGCGGCTATGCGATTGTCTTCTATGAGTACGCTACCTATATACTGTTCGCCTTCGTTGACGATAGTGGCTTGGTGAATAAGTGTGGTCATAATATTTTGTTTTTAGTTGTGGACTATGGGTTATGAGTTGTGAGCGATGAGTTATGAGCTATTGTCTACACTCCTATACTCCTCGACTTCTAAATTTCTCTACTTCTATGTTCCGATACATAATTACATTGTTTTCACTCGGGGTAGTATGCCGGTGAGTGCAGCCAGTACGACCCCATAGTTGGTGATGGGTACGCCTTGTAGTCGGGCACGCTCGATGCGGCTCAGTACATGCTTGCGGTTAAACATGCAGGCTCCGCAGTGTATCACCAGCTGGTAGGGTGTCAGGTCTTCAGGGTAGTCGGCACCGCTCACGATATCGATCTGCAGTTCCTCGCCGAAGCGTTTGCGCAGTAGTCGGGGTAGTTTTACACGCCCTATATCCTCGTGCTGTGGAGTATGTGTGCAGGCTTCGGCAATGAGTATGCGCGATGTTGCGGTGATGCCCGTCAACGCCTTTGCTCCTTCTACGAAGAGCTGTATGTCGCCTTTGTAGCGGGCAAATAGTATCGAGAATGAGGTGAGCACCGATGCCTCTGGCTTCAGCTTGTATACCTCCTCAAAGGCTTGCGAGTCGGTGATGATGAGCTCGGGTGGTGTCACGAGTGCTGCCAATGCCTCGGCCATGCGGTCGGGAGTACAGCAGATGGGCGTGCAGCCACGGTCGAGCAGTTCGCGTAGGGTCTGCACCTGCGGCTGTATGAGTCGTCCCTTGGGCGCCGATTGGTCCTGTGGCATCACCAGGAGTACGCGGTCGCCCTCCTTGCAGAAACCCTCAGTGATGAGTCGCTCCTCGGCAGGGCGCAGTGCTACGATGCGTTGTATCAGTTCCTCTATACCCTCTCCTGTGAGAGCGCTGATGGCGATGATCTCGCGTCCCAGTTTTGTGCTTAGCATCTCTCTTAGGGTAGGGGAGTCGGGGTTGTTGTCGATATGTGCCAAAGCTACCACGACAGGTATTTCCCTCACGCGGCACTCCTCTATGAGTTGTATCTCGGCATCACATTGTTCGCTGGTACATAGCACTATGGCTATGTCCGTCTTGTTCAGCACCTTGCCGATGCGTGCCACACGCTCATTGCCCAATAGGGTGTCGTCGTCGATACCTGGTGTGTCGATGAGTATGGCAGCCCCCAGTCCGTTGATCTCTATGGCCTTCTGCACAGGGTCAGTAGTGGTGCCTCGTGTATCCGAAACGATAGATACATCCTGTCCTGCAATGCGGTTTACGAGGGTCGACTTACCCGCGTTACATCGACCCAGTATAGCGATATGTGTGCGTTCCATTCTTGTTTAGCGTTTAGTGTTTAGGGTTGGCTCCGCGATGCCTGTAGCTCCCTCCCTTCGGGGGAGGGCGAGGGGAGAGGCTTCCTTAAAATCTAAAATCTCTCTTTCCCTCTACGATCTCTTGCAGGCGGCGGTGGGTAATCTCGCGTATCTTGCTTGACGGTATCTCCTGTGCCAGACGCTCTATCATCTGCTTGCCGACAGCCTTTACCTCGGGCGAAGCATAGTCTTCGAGGTACTCGGCCAGCGTCATCAGTGCGTTGGGTGCACAGCAGTTGCCTATCTGTCCGCTCTTGGCCAATGCCATGAATCTGTCTCCCGTGCGTCCCTCGCGGTAGCATGCCGTACAGAAGCTCGGGATATAGCCCAATTCGAGCAGCCAACCCACGATCTCGTCCAGTGTGCGGTGGTCCGAGATCTCAAACTGTGCCGACTCCTCGGCATCCTCGATGCCCTCGGCATAGCCTCCCACGCTGGTCTTCGAGCCACCGCTGAGTTGCGACACACCCACATCGAGCACCATCTCACGCGAGCGTTTCGACTCGCGGGTCGACACGATCATACCCGTGTAGGGTACTGCCAAGCGTAGCACAGCCACGATGCGGCGGAACACATCGTCAGTCACGGCATCGGGGAAGTCCTTCGGGTCGATGTCGTCGGCAGGGCGTATGCGTGGTACACTGATGGTGTGAGGTCCTACGCCGAATCGTGCCTCGAGGTGCTCGGCATGCATGAGCAGTCCTACCACATCGTAACGGTAGTTGGTAAGTCCGAACAGCGCACCTATGCCCACATCGTCAATGCCGCCAAGCATGGCGCGGTCCATCGCCTCGGTGTGGTATGCCCAGTCGCTCTTCGGCCCTGTGGGGTGCAGTCGCTCGTAGGTGTCTCGGTCATAGGTCTCCTCAAAGAGGATGTAGGTACCTATGCCCGCCTCCTTTAGTAGGCGGTAGTTCTCTACCGTAGTGGCAGCGATGTTCACATTCACGCGGCGTATAGCTCCGTTCTTGTGGCGTATGGAGTAGATGGTCTTGATCGATTCCAATACATATTCGATAGGGCTCTCCTTCGGGTGTTCGCCCGTCTCCAGTGCGAGTCGCTTGTGTCCCATGTCTTGTAGGGCTATCACCTCGCGGCGTATCTCCTCCTGGGTCAGTCGGCGTCGCGGTATATGCTTGTTCTTGGCATGGTAGGGACAGTATACGCAGCCATTCACACAATAGTTCGACAGGTACAGTGGGGCAAACATCACGATACGGTTGCCATAGATACGTTCCTTGAGTTGTCGGGCGATGGCATACATGCGCTCCTCCAATTCCTTGTCTTTCACCTCTATGAGCACTGCTGCTTCGCGGTGTGTGATACCCTTTCCCTGTTCGGCTTTGTCCAATATAGCCTTTATCAAGTCCCTGTCGTCGCGGTGTTCTCGGGCATACTCCAATGTGGCGCGTATCTCTCCATCATGGATAAACTCCGCAGCCCGTTCCGACTGTACATCGTATATTACATTATCCAGTTGCATCATCATTTCTCTTTTATATATGTTGCAAAATTACGAAGAAACGAGCGAAAAGCAAAGTTTACTTTGAATTTTCTCAGCGAGTGCCGAGTAATTCGCTGAAGGCAATTTACGAAGAAACGAGCGAAAAGCAAAGTTTACTTTGAATTTTCTCCGAACCCATCTGGTATGACTTTATTATCAGCAAAATAATTCGCTATAGATGATGCGTATATGGAATATAATCAGTAACTTTGCATTTTCATACGAAATCCATTGAATAATGAAACATGTATATCGGTACTGCCATGGGGTAGTATTGTTCATTTTTGTGATGTGTGTAGCCTTGGTGGGCTGCATTCCCGAGGCCATCGAATTGCCTTGTAGAGTAAGGATCGTTGTCACTGACACTGCCACCGACATCTCGGTCAATGAAGCCACGCTCCGTGCTGTGGTGAGTCTTATCGACAATGATAGCATCGACTGCGGTGTCATCTACGGCTTGTCCGACGCCTTGTCAGCTGAGAAGGGAACCACGAAGCCTACCATTGGTCATGGCGAGTATGCCGTGTCGGTAGGCGACCTCAAGGCTAATACCACCTATTACTACCGTGCCTATGCCGTCGATGCAGGGATGCACAAGTATGGCAAGGTGCTCTCGTTCAAGACCGACTTTGCCGTGGTTACCAGCGAGGCCACCGAGGTTACCCATGCCAACGCTACTGTCGGTGGAGTAGTCGACAGTTCTGATGAAACACTATCTTGTGGAGTGATGTTTAGCACTTCCGAAGATAATGTACAGTCTGCCACCGACTGCAACATACGGTCTACCACTTCGAAGGGCGAGTATAGTCTTGTGCTTGCCGATCTAAAGCCTGCCACCACCTACTACTACCGTGCTTATGCCGTTATCGATGATGAGTATCGGTATGGTGAGGTGCGCTCTTTCAAGACCACGCTTGCTGTGGTCACAGGCGAGGCCACTGATGTTACCCCCACCAGTGCCAGACTGAATGGCGTGTTAGAGGGATCTACTGGAAGAACTACTTGTGGATTCTTCTATGGAACTTCCGAAACACTGGATGTCAATAGCTGGACCAAGCTTACCACCAGCTCTGTTGATGATTATTATAAGGATCTGACAAACTTGAATGCCAATACCACCTATTATTATTGTGCCTTTGCCATCATTGGTGATGAGTACAAATATGGCGAGGTGCGTTCGTTCAAGACAGGTATCACTATCACTACACTCTCTGCTTCCGATGTTACAGCCACCAGTGCTACTCTTAAGGGATGGATAAACAGTTCTAATTCTCAGCTTCCTTGTGGCTTTATTTATGGTACTTCATCAGAACTTACCGCTGAGGAGGGGAAGGATGTCTCTACTACAGCCAATGGTGACTTCACGGCGAGCATCTCCAACCTGAATAGCAATATCACCTACTACTACCGTGCCTATGTGATCATCGATGGAGAATACCGATATGGCAAAATACTCTCATTTACGACAGGATATGCGCTTACCGTCACCACCAATACGGCCTCTTCTATTACCCACAATAGTGCCATCATCACGGGTAAGGTGACGGGTGCTGGCAAGAGTGTCACTTGCGGTATTATCTATGGCACCACATCGTCGCTCACCGATACTGAAGGTTCGCGCATCTCTACCACCGCCAATGGCAACTTCACCGTGTCGCTCACCGAGCTGAAGGCCAATACCACCTACTACTACCGTGCCTATGCCGTGACGAATGGTGTGTATTCGTACGGCACGGTACTCTCGTTCAAGACTGATAGTAATGTAACTGTCACTACAGGCTTCGTGTCCAACATCACCGAGCGCAGCGCCACCATGAAGCTTACGGTAGAAGGGGCCGATAAGTCGATGACTTGTGGTATCCTCTACGGCACCACCAATGATTTGAGTTCGAGCAATGGCACCAAGCTATCGGCCACGACAATGGGTAGCGCCACCCTCAATGCTACAGGCCTGCAGCCAGGCACTACCTACTACTATCGTGCCTATGTGGTGGTCAGTGGTGCTTACAGATATGGCGATGTCAAGAGCTTCACCACCGTTCAGGGCGATGTTGTTACCGTCATTACGGGTGATGCTACCGCCATCACCACCGGTGGCGCCACGCTCAGCGGTACGATCGTTGGAGCCAGCGAGATTCTCACCTGTGGTTTCCACTTTAGTACCGACCCCGACTTCTCTACAGGCGGTGGCTCAATGTCGACCACCTCTATGGGCGACTTCACACGCACCCTCACTGGGCTTCCCTCGGGAACCACCTATTACTATAAGGCCTTTGTCGATGTCAATGGCGAGTGGATCTATGGTGAGGTACGCTCGTTTACTACGAAGCAAGATGACGTCGTCGATGTACCCGTCGGCTCTTACGGAACTATCACTGTCAATGGTGTGTCGTTCAATATGATTGGTGTCGAGGGCGGCACCTTCATGATGGGTGCACCCGATAGTGACAGCGATGCCAATATGAATGAAAAGCCTGCCCATAAGGTGACCTTGAGTAGCTATGCTATCGGTGAGACCGAGGTGACTCAAGCATTATGGCTGGCGGTGATGGGCAGCAATCCTTCGTTCTTTAACGGTGATTTACAACGCCCGGTAGAGAAAGTCAGTTGGAACGACTGTCAGGAATTCATCAGCAAACTTAACGACTTGACAGGTGAGAACTTCCGCTTGCCTACTGAGGCAGAGTGGGAATTTGCTGCTCGCGGCGGCAATGCCAGCCAGGGATATAAGTATAGTGGCAGCAATACCTCGAGCGATGTGGCGTGGTGTCTTCCTAATGATGGGCATACCACTCATCCGGTGAAATCTCTAACTCCTAATGAACTCGGTATTTATGATATGAGCGGCAATGTGTGGGAGTGGTGTGCCGACTGGTATGGCGATTATACATCGGCTCATCAGACCAATCCTACAGGCCCTTCTTCGGGCACTCTTCGCACCGCTCGCGGTGGTAGCTGGGCCCAAGATGAATCGTTCAGTCGTATCACCTATCGTCATAATGAAACGACCTCTGGAGGCAAATGGGATAGCAACGGTTTCCGCCTCGTAAACTCCGATATCCCCTTGCAGGTGGTAACCATTGCCACAGGTCAGGTGTCTGACATTACTACCGATGGAGCTACGCTCAGTGGTGTGGTGACAGGTGCTAACGAGGCTATCAGTTGCGGCATTATCTATGGTACTTCGTCAGACATGTCGTTGAACAGCGGTCGTGGAGAAACATCCTCTAATGGTGCTTATTCTATTAGTGTCTCTGACCTGCAGCCTGGTACTACCTACTACTATTGTGCCTACGCCATCATCGGTGGAGCGGAACAATATGGTGAGGTACGCTCGTTTACGACTAACCAAGAAGAAGACAATGCAGGTTCTGTGGGTGAGGCTATAGATCTTGGTCTCTCAGTCAAGTGGGCATCATGGAATGTGGGTGCCGATTCTCCTGAAGAGTATGGAGGCTACTTCGCTTGGGGCGAGACGGTGACAAAGACTGATTATAGCTCAAGCAATAGCGTTACCTATGGCTTGTCAATTGAGGAGTTGGAGTCTCGTGGTATCATCGACTCTGATGGTAACTTGACCGCAGCCTACGATGCCGCAACGGCAAACTGGGGTGAAGACTGGCGTATGCCTACTTTGGATGAGATGAAGGAACTGCGTTACAAATGTATTTGGGAATGGACCACGATGAGTGGTGAATATGGCTACAAGGTTACTGGCACCAATGGCAACTTCATCTTCCTTCCTGCTGCAGGCTATAGCTACGGCACTTCGCTCTTCAATGTGGGCTCTTACGGCTACTATTGGTCTGCTACGCCGCTCAGCGGTAGCGACGGTGCGTACTACCTCTACTCCTATTCGGACAATATTGACTGGCGCTACAACATTCGTCTCAACGGTCAAGCGGTGCGCCCAGTCTATGGTACACCTCAATCAAGTGTTACTATCTCTACGGGCGAAGTTACAGACATTACTGCCGATGGTGCTACGCTCAGTGGCGTGGTGACAGGAGCTGACGAGGCTATCAGCTGCGGCATTATCTATGGCACTTCGTCAGACATGTCTTTGAACAGCGGTCGTGGAGAAACATCTTCTAATGGTACTTATTCCATTAATATCTCTGACCTACAGCCCAATACTACCTATTACTATTGTGCCTACGCCATCATCGGTGGAACGGAGCAGTATGGCGAAGTGCGCTCGTTTACTACACTGCAAGAACCTACCATAGCAACGGGCGAAGTCACAGACATTACCACCAATAGCGCTACACTCAGTGGTGTGGTAAGTAATGCCACTCAAGCAATCAGCTGTGGCATCATCTATGGCACATCGTCTGATATGTCATCCTTGAACAACAATAGAAAAGGCACTTCTTCTGATGGCACCTATTCGATAAGCGTATCCTACTTACAACCCAATACCACCTATTACTATTGTGCCTATGCCATCATCGGTGGCGAGGAAAGGTATGGTGAGGTGCGCTCGTTTACGACACAGCAAGAGGAACAAATAGGTACCGTTGGTGAGGCCGTAGACCTTGGTCTCTCTGTCAAGTGGGCTTCATGGAATGTGGGTGCCTCTTCTCCAGAAGAGTATGGTAACTATTTCGCTTGGGGTGAGACGACGACAAAGTCAATCTATGATTCCGAAAATAGCGTCATCTACGGCCTCTCCAATTCAGAATTAGAATCTCGCGGTATCATTGACTCCGATGGAAACTTGACCGCAGCGTACGATGCCGCTACTGCGAATTGGGGTGGTAGCTGGCGTATGCCTACTTTGGATGAAATGAAGGAACTCATCAATGGTTGTACTTGGAAAAAGGTTACTCAAAACGGAGTTAAATGTTTTAAGGTAACAGGTTCTAATGGTAACTCTATCTACCTTCCTTATGCTGGCTATCGTTATTATCTGTCGCTTGGAGCTGCGGGCGAGGCCGGCTACTATTTGACAGCTCCGTTAGACGACGATAGCGGCAATGCGTACTATCTCGCCTTCGGTGATGGCTTTTTTAGTTGTAGTAGTGGAATCGATCGTTGTAGCGGCTTCACAGTGCGCCCTGTATACTCCGAGGCTCCAGCGCAAATGGTAACCATTGAGACGGGCGAAGCGTCGGATATCACCACCGATGGTGCTACGCTCAGTGGTGTGGTGAGTAATACTTCTGAGATGATTAATTGTGGTATTATCTATGGCACATCATCCGACTTGTCATCTACAAACGGAGATTTGCTGGCAAACTTTTCCAATAGTAACTATTCCATAAGTAAAACAGGACTGAATGCTAATACTACCTATTATTATCGTGCCTATGCCATTGTGAATGGTGAATATAAATATGGTGAGGTGCGCTCGTTTACCACAGAGCAAGAGAGTATTGGGGATGTATCTTCCCATGAAGCGGTTGACCTTGGCTTGTCAGTGAAGTGGGCCTCCTATAATGTGGGTGCCACCTCTTCCGAGGAGTATGGCGACTATTTTGCTTGGGGTGAGACGACGACAAAGACTGATTATAACTCAAGCAATAGTGTCACCTACGGCTTGTCCATCTCCGAGTTGGAGTCTCGCGGCATCATTGATGCTAATGGAAACTTGACAGCAGCTTACGATGCTGCTACAGTGAACTGGGGCAGCGATTGGCGCATGCCGACTAAGGCTGAGCAAGATGAACTCCGTATAGAATGTGATTGGGAGTGGATTACAATGAATGGTGTCAATGGCTATAATGTAAAGAGTCGCACCAATGGCAACTCTATCTTCCTTCCTGCCGCTGGTTGGAAGGAAGGTCTTTGGTTCTCTGGAGACTCTGGCTCTACCGGTAGATATTGGTCTGCTACATCTTGTAGCGAAATCGAATATGCGTATTATCTTCGTTTCTTTTCATATAGTTACAACTGTGACTATTATGGCCGTTGTTCCGGTCTAGCGGTGCGCCCCGTCTCAGAATATTAAAGCAACCTTGTGTTGCGTATCCGATGATTTGCTGATTTGATTATTGATATAGAATTAGATTGTTTGTGAATGGTGAATATGTATACAAAAGATAAAGATATGATATATACGCTGCGCAGGGCGCTGCTCATGCTATGGGTGTTTGTGGCTACGACGCTCTCGGCCCAGAATATCAGCGTGGCTTCGTTTAAGATGCTGCCCAATGACCTTACGGCCAATACCTATGGTACCTCGGAGAAGGACTTCAATGGTGAGGTGGCTGCACTTATCAAGGTGGTGACCTCGGAGCAGGGGCTCGTCTTTGAAGGTGGCATGGTGGGCATCGTGAAGACCCGTCAGGAGGTAGGCGAGGTGTGGGTGTATGTGCCCCATGGCATCAAGAAGATTACCGTGCGCCACCAGCAGCTGGGCGTACTACGCGACTACTTCTTCCCCATACCCATCGAGAAGGCCCGCACCTACGAGATGGTGCTTACCACGGGTAGGGTAGAGACGGTGGTGACGCATGCCGTGACCAAGCAGTATGTGCTCTTCAATGTGAGCCCTGCCAATGCCTCGGTAGAGCTGGGCGACGAACTGCTCACCGTCGACGAGTCGGGCTGTGCCGCCAAGAATGTGCCCTACGGCACATACGACTACCGCGTGTCGTGTGCCAACTACCACACCACAGCAGGCAAGGTGACGGTGACGGCAGCTGGCAAGGCCGAGGTGAATGTGACGCTGCGCCCCAACTTCGGCTGGCTGAAGCTCGATGCCACCGACGATGCCTACCACGGAGCCTATGTATATATCAATAATGAACGCGTGGGACAGCTACCCTACACGAGCGACGAACTCAAGAGCGGTACCTACAAGGTGAGAGTGGCCAAGAGCATGTACAAGTCGTACGAGTCGCAGGTGATGGTGGCCGACAACGAGACCACTACACAGCAAGTGACGCTCATCCCCAACTTTGCCTCCGTGACCCTCGTGGCCGATGCCGATGGCGAGATATGGGTCGATGGTGAGAAGAAGGGTACGGGCACCTGGAGTGGTCCGCTCGAGACGGGCGACTACACCGTAGAGGTGCGCAAGCCCTCGCACCGCACAGCATCGGAGATCGTGCATGTGACAGGCACGGGAGAGAAGACCGTGCAGCTCAAGTCGCCCACACCGATATATGCTTCGCTCGAACTGGAGTCTACTCCCTTGCGTGCCACGGTGCTCATCGATGGGGCCGAGGTGGGCGAGACCCCCATGATGAAGACCGATGTACTCGTGGGTACCCACCGCGTAGTGTTCAAGAAGGAGGGGTACACCCCCGTAGAGAGAACTGTGGTGGTGAGAGAGAACGAGGAAAATCACCTGTCGGCCACCTTGACCACCCGTGGCGGAGGAGCCCAGCAGGCATCTGCTACCACGGGTAAGGGACAACCCAAGGCACCCGCCACCGACAAGAAGAAACCCGAGAAGCCCAAGGCCGAAAACACCAAGCCCGAGAAACCCAAAGCAGAAGGGCAGGAGGAGGATAAGGAGCGACATCTCCTCATCGCTGCCGGTGCCGGCTACTCACCCTACGGATTGCGCTATGGCGCAGAGGCGGGCTTCATGCTCAAGGGCATCACGCTCACCCTGGGTGCCAACGCAGGGGCAATAGGTAGCTACACCACCTGTATGAACGATGTGGCAGGCAGCCAGGAAGAGGAACATGCCGTGCAGCTCATGCGCTTCAGTGCCAAGGTGGGGTATACCATAGGCAAGCGCTTCCAGGTGACACCGCAGGTGGGACTGCTCTTTGGTCCCTCGGCACTCGCAGGCAAGGAGTATGTGCTCAACGAGCTCCCCGCATGGGATGGTGTGAGCAGCCACGACAGGGTGTTGGCCAACAAGGACTATAGCCACCTCAATGGCAAGATCATGCAGTTTGTCGGTAGCAGCCGCTGGGGACTGACACTCGGTGCACGCATAGGATACACCACTGCCTCGGGCCTCGGCTTCTATGCCACTCCCGAATATGTCCTCGGTGAGGGCGTATCCGTGAATGCCGGCATCTCGCTGAGCTTTTGAGTAGTGAGCTTTAGCGGCTTGCCGCTGCTTTTTGAGGGGTAGAGGAGAGCCTTTTTGGGGGAGTAAAGGAGTATAGGAGTGAAGGAGAGTTTTCGGGAGTAAAGGAGTATGGGAGTGAAGGAGTAAAGACAAATGTTCCTTCCGCGAACAGACTATCGTCTTCACTCCAGAGCGAAGCGGAAACTCCTGAACTCCTCGACTCCCCAGATAAAGCCGCGAACAGACTATCGTCTTCACTCCAGAGCGAAGCGGGAACTCCTGAACTCCTCGACTCCCCAGATAAAGCCGCTGACAGACTATCGTCTTCACTCCATAGCGAAGCGTAAACTCCTAAACTCCTCGACTCCATCCAATCCATCGCCTAGCCTCCGATTATGGATAAAAATCGTCCTATGCAATTACATTTTTGCCACCTGGCATGTTTTTAGGTGGTAGTGTTTCCTTTAGTGTGTCTAGAGCAGTAGACTTCAGTTTGTAACCTTCAGATGCGTCCGCAAAGTTAGTTAATAAAATTTATTGTCACCATATATCAGTCCGGAAATAGTTGCTTGTCGAATGTAATGTTTGGC
>JAZKZX010000047.1:0-19342 GCA_045612925.1 Bacteroidaceae bacterium | reverse complement strand
CAGCGCCACTATGCCCACGACTACTGGGGATTGGAGGCGAAGAGCCTGGCTACCTCGTCGGAGGTGCGCAACGAACAGGGCCTCTATGTAGGTGCCGAGTGGCAGCCTCACCAGCGTGCCGAGATCACGGCCTACGCCGATGTATATCGCTTCCCCTATCTGCGCTACCGCGTGTCGGCTCCCTCATGTGGCGTGGATGGGCAGGTGGCGGCACGGTATGTCATCACCGACGACCATCAGGTGCAATTGCGCTATCGCTACCGCATGAAACAGCGCGATGTGGCCGAGGGGTACACCCTGCTGCAGGGAACCCTGCTCAATGAGCATACCCATCGCCTGCGGCTGCGCTGGGAAGGCACACTCACCACTCAGTTCAGTGGACAGGTCACTGCCGAGGGGTGCGTGGTGCAGGGTGAGAAGGTATCGGCTGGACATGCGGCAACAGTACAGGCTACCTATAGTCCACGGATGGCGCGACATGCCTGGCGCATCAGCAGTGGCGCGACATTCTTCAATACTGACTATGCCAGCCGCATCTATGGATATGAGCGCGGGGCACTCTATGCTTACAACTACCACATGTATGCTGGCAGGGGATGGAGTGGCTATCTCATGGCGCAGTATAGCCATAAGGAGGCACCCCGCTTGAGTGCTACGGCCAAATGGAGTACTACCCGTTACCTCGACCGCTCTGCCATAGGTAGTGGAGCCACACTGATTGAGGCGAGCCATCGGGAAGAGATGCAACTGCAGATACGATATACTTTTTGATGATGTGTAGGGATAAAATAAGAGAGGCGCCCTAGCGCCTCTCTGTGAATATGTAGAACTGTGCTGTTAGTCTAACTCTTGGTCGGGCTCGTAGCCTGCGAGTTCGCGCACCTTGTTCTTGAGCATGGCAAACTGCTTGAAGAGGTCGTGTACGGGTTCTTCGCCATCTTTGTGCATGGGAGCCTTGCAGTAGAACGACATCCACTCCTGT
This sequence comes from Bacteroidaceae bacterium, assembly GCA_045612925.1. Lineage (GTDB taxonomy): Bacteria > Bacteroidota > Bacteroidia > Bacteroidales > Bacteroidaceae > UBA1189. The sequence continues at coordinate 18,360 of JAZKZX010000047.1, read as the reverse complement.
ATGCCTGATAGACCTGCACGTAGGGCGATATCAGAGAAGAGTACGAGGTCGAGTGCCAAGGGGGCTGCGAGGATAGAGTCGCGGCAGAGGAAGTTCACCTTGATGGTCATGGGATATCCCATCCAGCCGAAGAGGTCGATGTTGTCCCAAGCCTCCTTCTCGTCGCCACGAGGGGGATAGTAGTTGATACGTACTTTGTGGTAGATGTCACTATAGAGTTCGGGGTATACCTCGGCATCGAGGATATTCTCCACGGCGCTCATCTTACTGCGGCGCTTGGTCTCAAAGTTTTCGGGGTTGTCCAGCACGATGCCATCGCGGTTGCCCAAGATATTGGTCGAGAACCATCCGTTCACACCCAGCTGGCGGGTAAAGAAGGCGGGTGCCAATACGGTCTTCATCATGGTTTGTCCGCTCTTGAAGTCCTTACCGGTGATAGGCACCTGGCACTCCTCGGCGAGTTGCCACATGGCGGGCATGTCTACGCAGAGGTTGGGTGCACCCATCACGAAGGGGCAGCCCTCACGCATGGCGGCATAGGCATAGCACATCGAAGGCGCGATGACGGTCGTGTCGCCACGCTCGAGGGCGGCCTCAAAGCCTGCCAGTGTGTCGTGTGCTGCAGCATTGCGTGCCACATACTTCTCGGTGCTGGCAATCCAGATCACCACTACGCGGTCGCAGTTGTTCTCGGCCTTAAACTTGCGGATATCTTCGCGTAGCGCATTGGTGCGCTCCAGCAGGGTACCCTCCTTCACATTGGGACCATCGATGTTGGTGGCATACTCCTTCTCGAAGAGTGCCTTGATGGGCTTGATAGCATGCAGCTCCTCGGCTACGGGGTCAATGTCACGCTGTTTCAGTACATCGGCCTTGATAGAAGCTTCGTAGGCATCATCCTCATAGATGTCCCATGCACCGAATGCAATATCGTTCAACTCGGCTACGGGTACAATGTCTTTCACCTCCTTATACATCTTGTCACGTCCCTTGCCCAGGCGCATGATGCCGTCACAAGCAAATGAACCGATAGGCTTTGACAATCCCTTACGCGCCATGAGCGAACCTACAATCATGGTGGTCGTTACAGCTCCGAGTCCTACGCACATTACACCGAGTTTGCCGCTTGCCGGCTGTACTTTTACCTCATTCATATCTTATATATATGTGTTGATTAATTTCTATCAAGATGCAAAGTAACAGATTTTTTCTTACATGGAGTAATTTTTAACAGATTATTTTCACGCCAGGCACTCCTTTATGATTTCTGTCACGGTGGGGTGGGGCAGTACCACGCGTTCAAGTCTCTCTACGGTCATACCTTGCTCTATGGCAATGCAGGCGCTGCCGATGATCTCGCTGCAAGGGTTGCCTATCATGTGCACCCCTAACACCTGTCTTGTCGCCTTGCTTGCGATGACCTTGCACAGGCCCTCTCCGCCCTCGTTCTCGGCGACGAAACGCCCTGAGTATGCCATGGGCAACTTCAGGCAATCATACTCGATGCCCTGCTGCTGGGCTTGTGCCTCGGTGAGTCCTACGCCTGCCACTTCGGGGTTGGTGTATACGATGCCTGGTATGGCGTTGTATGCCATGATGTCCTCATGTCCGCAAAGGTTGTTTATCACCACCTCCGCCTCACGGCTTGCCGTGTGGGCGAGCATTGAGTATCCCGTGACATCGCCCGCGGCGTATACCCCTTCGGCGCTCGTGCGCATCAGGTTGTCCACCTTGATGCCTCCGCGCTCCAACTCTATGTTCAAGTTTTCCAATCCGAATCCCTGTGTGTTGGGGCGGCGTCCTACGCTGATGAGTATCTTCTCGGCGTCAATGGCGTGCTCTGTCCCCTCGCTATCGGTAAAGGTGATGCTCTGCCCCTCGATGCTTGTCACGCGGCACGAGAGGTGAAAGTGTACCCCCTTCTTTGTGTATTGTGCACGCAGCATGGCGCTGATCTCCGCATCCATAGCGCCCAGTATCTCGGGCATCATCTCCACCACATGCACCTCGGCGCCGAGGCTATTGTAGAGTGAGGCAAACTCCATGCCTATGACTCCACCTCCTACGACGATGAGGCTCTTGGGCGGCTCCTTGAGTGCCAATAGCTCGCGGCTGGTGACGATGGCCTCATTGCTCTCCATATCAAGTCCGGCGATGGGGGGGAGGAAGGTGTGCGAGCCTGTGCAGATGAGCACATTCTTGGTCTCGTAGCCCTCTTCGCCAGCCTTGATGCGTATGGCTCCCTCTGCTGTGCGTCCCTCGATGGTCGCCTCGGCTTTAACGACCTCTACATTGGCGCTCTTCATGCGTAGTCCTATGCCCGCCACGAGCTTGCGCATCACCTTCGTCTTGCGGTCGGTCATCTTCTTGTAGTCGAGTTCGGCACCCTCCACGCGCAGGCCATACTTCTCGCTCTTGCGTGCCTGGTCATACAACTTGGCGCTATATAGCAATGTCTTGGTGGGTATGCATCCCTCGTTGAGGCACACGCCTCCGAGGTCTTTCTTCTCGAATAGGATAGCTTTCAGGCCCTTCTTGCCGGCTTTCTCTGCGGCGACATATCCGCCGGGGCCTCCGCCGATGATAGCAATGTCGTACATGGTATCTTGTTGTTTAGATTTGTGCAAATGTACGCAAAACAAATAAAAAAACAAAAGCGACAAACGATTTTCATCATTTGTCGCCTTGTGTCGGAAAGAGGCGACTCGAACGCCCGACCCCTACGTCCCGAACGTAGTGCGCTACCAACTGCGCTACTTTCCGATGTCGGCAGAGGAGAGGCCTCTCTCTCTGCCTTATGCACTTATGTTATGAGAAGTGCGGTGTGGAGTTTCTTACTCCTCGTTCTGACGCAAGCTCTGCACATATACGGCACGCTCCATCTTGAGGCGCTTTACTGCAGAGGGCTTGTTGAACTGCTGACGACGACGGAGTTCCTTAACTACACCAGTCTTCTCAAATTTTCTCTTAAATTTCTTAAGGGCCTTTTCAATGTTTTCGCCCTCTTTTACGGGTACTACGATCATTTTGTTTTTAGTTTTATATTTTGTTATTACTTCTTTTTCTGTTCTTTTGCGTGCTATCGCACACTATTCCTGGGTTTGCTTCAGTGATGCTTTGTCTGGTGTCTTTACCTCCTTTACATTCTTTTGGGCTGCGAAGGTAGTCATTCTTTTCGAGTCTACCAAATATCTGTTGCGAAAAGTGGCGTAGCATCCCTAATTTTGGCTCCATCTCGAAGAGTTTTCTCTTTAGCGGCCTCTCGTGGTGTGTGGTGTTGGGGGTAGACGGAGATATTATTCCTATTTCTTTTTGTGTCGATGGGGAAATAATTGAAATTATTTAGTATCTTTGCAGATTGTTCTCCAGGGGTATACCTTGGGTGAACGGATTGTAGAACTGAAAACATACACTACGGTGAAAAGAATTGTAATATTAGGTGGAGGAGAGAGCGGCGTAGGCGCTGCTATCCTGGCACAGAAGGAGGGCTTCGATGTATTCCTCTCGGACATGTCGAAGATAAAGGAGCACTACAAGCAGATGCTCGAGGAGCATCACATCGCTTGGGAAGATGGGCAGCACACAGAGGAACTCATCCTCAATGCCGATGAGGTGATCAAGAGTCCGGGCATCCCTGCCGAGGCTCCCATGATGCGTAAGATTACCGAGAAGGGTATTCCCGTAATCTCGGAGATTGAGTTTGCCGGTCGCTACACCGATGCCAAGATGGTGTGTATCACGGGTAGTAATGGTAAGACCACCACGACCTCGCTCATCTACCACATCTTCAAGAGTGCGGGATACAATGTAGGTCTTGCGGGCAATATCGGGCAGAGCCTGGCCTATCAGGTGGCCACTTGTGACTATGACTGGTATATCATCGAGCTCAGCAGTTTCCAGCTCGACAATATGTACGAGTTCCGTGCCAACATCGCCATCTTGCTCAACATCACCCCCGACCACCTCGACCGCTACAACCACAACATGCAGGAGTATGTCGATGCCAAGTTCCGCATCTTGCAGAATCAGACCGCTGAGGATGCCTTCGTCTTTTGGAACGACGACCCCATCATCCAGCGCGAGCTCTCCAAGTATGGCATGCATGCCAAGCTGTATCCCTTTGCCGAGGGCAAGCGCGATGGCGTGATGGCATATGCCGATGCCGACGAGCTCTACTTCACGGCCCCCTATGCCTTCAATATGGAGCAGGAGGAGTTGGCGCTCACGGGCAAGCACAACCTGTACAACTCGCTGGCGGCAGGTATCTCGGCTTCGCTCTCGGGCATCACCAAGGAGGTCATCCGCGAGGCGTTGTCGACCTTCAAGGGTGTCGAGCACCGATTGGAGTATGTGGCTCGTGTGCGTGGTGTCGACTACATCAACGACTCCAAGGCTACGAATGTCAATAGCTGCTGGTATGCCCTGCAGAGCATGACGCAGAAGACCATCCTTATCCTCGGCGGCAAGGACAAGGGCAACGACTATACCGAGATTGCCGACCTCGTGCGCGAGAAGTGCGTGGGACTCATCTATATGGGTCTGCACAACGAGAAGTTGCACGACTTCTTCGACCCCTTCGGGCTTCCCGTGGCCGATGTGCAGAGCATGCATGATGCCGTCGATGCAGCCTACCGCATGGCGCAGAAGGGCGAGGCGGTGCTCTTGAGCCCCTGTTGTGCCAGCTTCGACCTCTTCAAGAGTTACGAAGACCGCGGCGAGCAGTTCAAGCAGTGTGTGAGGAAATTGTGAACTTAAGGAGTGAAGAAGAGTTTTTTGGAGTAAAGGAGTATAGGAGTAAGGAGAGTTTTTTGGAGTAAAGGAGTATAGGAGTGAAGGAGTAAAGACAAATGTACCAGACTATCGTCTACACTCCTAAGCGAAGCGCAAACTCCTAAACTCTTTCACTCCCGAAATAAGCCGCGAACAGACTATCGTCTATACTCTTAAGCGAAGCGTAACTCCTTTACTCCTAAACTCCTAAAACAAGCGAAGCGAAAAACTTCTAAACTCCCCGAAATAAACGACTATGATTAAAAGCAAACTATATTTTGATACTGAAGAGCCGGCAGAGACCGGCCACACCATCTCCCTCATCGCCGACTACGAAGGCAATGAGGAGTCTCTCTTCGATACGCCCCTCGATGCCGTGTTGGCTATCCTGCCTTTGCGCAATATGGTGCTGTTTCCCGGCATCATGCTGCCCGTGTCGGTAGGGCGCAAGAGCTCGCTACGCCTCGTCAAGGACGCCTTCAAGCAGGAGAAGGCCATCGGTGTCTTCTGCCAGCGCTCGGCCGAGACCGAAGAGCCGCAACAGAAAGACCTCTACGAGGTAGGCACCGCAGCCCGTGTGGTACGCATCTTCGAGATGCCCGACCAGACCACCACCGTCATCCTCCAGGGCATGCAGCGTCTGCGCCTCACGAACATCGTGTCGTCGCGCCCCTACCTCATGGGCGAGACCGAGATGCTCAGCGAACAGCTGCCCCGTCGCAATAACCGCGAGTTTAAGGCTACGGCAGACAGCTGCAAGGACCTTGCCGTACGCTACATCAAAACCTCCGAGGAGTTGCAGCCCGATACCGCCTTTGCCATCAAGAATATCAACAATGGTATCTTCCTCGTCAACTTCGTATGCTCAAACCTCCCCTTCGACATCAAGGAGAAGATACAGCTCCTCCAGGAAGATTCGTTGCAAGAGCGTGCTACCCGCCTGCTCTCTATCCTCAACCGCGAGGTGCAGCTTGCCGACCTCAAGGCGAGCATACAGATGCGTACTCGTGAGGATCTCGACCAGCAGCAGCGCGAGTACTTCTTGCAACAACAATTGAAGAACATCCAGGACGAGCTGGGTGGTAGCGTGCAGGATCAGGACATTGCCGAACTGCGCGGCAAGGCCAGCAAGAAGAAATGGACCAAGGAGGTGGCCGACACCTTCGAGAAGGAGGTGCTCAAGCTCGAGCGCATCAACCCCCAATCGCCCGACTATAATGTGCAGCTCAACTACCTGCAGGTGATGGTAGGTCTCCCCTGGGGTGAGTATACCACTGATAATCTTGATCTGCAGAATGCCCGTCGTGTGCTCGACCGCGACCACTACGGCCTCGAGAAGGTCAAGGAACGCATCCTCGAACACCTTGCCGTGCTCAAGATGCGCGGTGACCTCAAGTCGCCCATCCTCTGCCTCTATGGCCCTCCCGGAGTGGGTAAGACCTCGCTCGGCCGCTCCATCGCCACCGCCCTGAAGCGCCAGTATGTGCGTGTGTCGCTGGGCGGCGTGCACGACGAGGCCGAGATACGCGGACACCGCAAGACCTACATCGGTGCCATGCCCGGCCGCATCATCAAGAGCTTGGCCAAGGCGGGCTCGTCAAACCCCGTCTTCATCCTCGACGAGATAGACAAGGTATCGCAGGCCAACCACAATGGCGACCCCTCATCGGCGCTCCTCGAGGTGCTCGACCCCGAGCAGAACAATGCCTTCCACGACAACTTCCTCGATGTCGACTACGACCTCTCCAATGTGATGTTCATCGCCACGGCCAACAATATAGGTAACATTCCCGCCCCGCTGCTCGACCGTATGGAGCTCATCGAGGTGAGCGGCTACCTCACCGAGGAGAAGGTCGAGATCGCCCGCAAGCACCTCGTACCCAAGCAGGAGGAGGCCAACGGCATCAAGAAGCGCGAGATCAAGATAGACAAGAAGACCCTCGAGGCAGTGGTCGAGAACTACACCCGAGAGTCGGGCGTGCGCGAGTTAGATAAGAAGATAGGCAAGATCTACCGTCGCCTCGCATGCAGCTACGCCACCAACGGCTACTACAGCCATACCACCGTGAAGCCTGCCCACCTGCGCGAGCTCCTCGGTGTGCAAGAGTATTCGCGCGACCGCTACCAGGGCAACGACTATGCTGGTGTGGTGACAGGTCTCGCGTGGACCGCCGTAGGTGGCGAGATACTCTTCGTAGAGACCAGCCTCAGCCGCGGCAAGGGCGGCAAGCTCACCCTCACGGGCAACCTGGGCGATGTCATGAAGGAGTCGGCCATGCTCGCCCTCGAGTATATCAAGGCTCACGCCTCGCTGCTCGACATCAACTACGAGGTGTTCGACAACTGGAACATCCACATCCATGTCCCCGAAGGCGCAGTGCCCAAGGACGGCCCCTCGGCAGGCATCACCATGGCCACCTCGCTCGCCTCGGCGCTCACCCAGCGCAAGGTGAAGGCCAACCTCGCCATGACCGGTGAGATCAGCCTGCGCGGCAAGGTGCTCCCCGTGGGCGGCATCAAGGAGAAGATCCTCGCCGCCAAGCGTGCCGGCATCAAGGAGATCATCCTCTGCGAGGAGAACCGCCGCAATATCGAGGAGATCCCCGACATGTACCTCACTGGCCTCACCTTCCACTATGTGAAGGACATACAGGAGGTGTGGGGCATTGCCCTCCTCGCCGAGAAGGTCGCCCACCCCATGACCTTCGATATCCCCGCACCCGACAAGGTGGCAAAGTGAGCGGCTCTCCTCCCTCCCGAGCCACTGTCGTGTAAATGGTAATAATGTCAAAGGGCTACCTGTCAGGGTGGCCCTTCGTCTTTTTCCTCCGGTCGTCGATGAGCTGGCACCCCGCCCATGCCATGTCATCTCGTCCTTCGGTCAGCGAGGAGGCCTCCCTCGTCGTGTTGTTCGGTGCAAAGATACGACATCTATTTTTTGCATTCCGACTTACTGCAAAGTTCTGCAAAGTTCTGCAAAGTTCTTTTCGCAAAGACTTCTTTATTAGGAGTTTAGGAGTTTTCCGCTTCGCTTGTTTTAGGAGTTAAGGAAGGTTCGTTTTTGGAGTAAAGGAGTAGAGGAGTAAAGGAGAGTTTTTAGGAGTAAAGGAGTATAGGAGTGAAGGAGTACAGACAATACCGCAATTACGCGAGAGCAGAGATAAGCTCGCTTAATCTATGCCGAGCATCGCGGTATCAACAAAGTTAAATGTTTCTTCCGCGAACAGACTATTGTCTTCACTCCTAAGCGAAGCGTCACTCCTTAACTCCTAAACTCCTAAAACAAGCCGCGCAGAAAAAGCCTCAAAATGGGCATCCCAGAGCCTGTACGATTTTCCTTATCGTCTGCTTCGGCTGGCGCGTTGACTGAAATCCCGAGCGTAACTCGCTGGCTCGGGGGATACGCGCATTATGCGTGTGCGCCACGAGGGGGTAGACAGTAGACAGTAGACAGATACCTTGCGCTGTATCGCTGCCGAGTATGCACTATTATTATAAGGCATATCTCTATATTAGTTATATATATATAACTTATATATAGATATGAATTTTTACACCATATTATTTTAGTATTTTCTTGGAGAGAGCAAATTAATTGTCTACTGTCTACTGTCTACCTATTGCTGTCTTTTCCTGAAAAAGGTTGACTCTTTTAGGGCTTGTTTTTTAACACTTGCTTACCCATACGGATTGGGTTTTTGACTGCTACAGAGGAGTCTGCCCCGGGAGTGCCCTTGCTGGCTTCTACATGCCGCGATTGCGAAAAAAATAATCCGCATTTTTGTTAGTTGTGTAAAAAAAGTTTTTGTAAATTTGCAGATGCAAATCGTTAATGATTGGGCAAAACAATAAACAATATTAATACTAACTTAAAGAAATTAATGCTTATGAAGAAATTTACTCTTTTCCTCGCTTCGGTAATCCTCTCTTTAGGTGCCATAGCGCAGACTCCGGAGAAGCGCCTTACAGCTGACGATCTTAATGCGGTGACCACAAAGTTGCCCATCGCCATCAAGTGTACACAGGAGTCCAGTTACACTACCTACCACTCTGTCAATGGCCGTACAGGAGATTTGTCAAATGATATCATTTTCTATTGGGTACCTGTAACTGAAGGCGTTGCTGGTGCCTACTACATCACAAAGGGTGATGGCGAGAATGACTATCTGCAAAAGTCGAACACCAAGACTTTTGGTACACTAGCCGACGCGGCGCAGTTTCATGCAGTGAAACCCTCTGCTGCAGGACAAGGTGTTGAGAACTTTGGAGGTGCCAATGTGTATGAGGACGAGGCTACAGGTGGCGCATATTATGTGCGCATCGCTTTTACGGATAACTCTATGTGGTTTAACTTCAATGGTGATACCTACAATACGGGTACTGGTGTGTGGACAGTGCAGAATGTCTATGACATGACTGGCATTAATTATGTGAAATACAAGGTTGTCTATAACTTCAAGTACGAGGGCGAGGATATTGCTAGTCAGACAACTACTGTTGCTGATGGCAGTGCATATCCCGACTTTGCAGTGGCTCTGCCTTATGGTCTGACAGCTGATAAGCCCGCAGGTAATGTAACTGCTGACGCTACCGTAGAGATTACTTTAACCAAAACAAGTGAACTCCCCTTCGAGGTAGCTGCCGATGCAGAGCACATCACTACATGGTACTATGTAAGATATCACACAAGCGCTAACAAACTTTTCTACATCGAGGCACTTGCTGACGGTAAGGTTGAGTGGGCTGACGATAAGGATGTTGCGAATACAGATGCACACCTCTGGGGCTTCGTAGGCGACATATGGGGTCTTAAGGTAGTGAGCAAGACTGGCAAGGCTATTACCTCTCTCAACGATGGTTTTGCTATGCTGGGCGAGGTAGCTGATGCTACTGCATTCATGGCTGTAGCTTCACGCGTAGACGGCAATGTATGTTTGAAGTATCCCAATGGCGGCGATTTTTTGAATGCTCAAAATGGCTTTTTGAAGTCTTGGTGGGACAATGACCAGGGCTCTGCATTCCTCGTAGAGGAGTATGTGGCTCCCGAGGGACCCACTGGTGTTGAGAGTGTTGAGGCTCAGCAGACAACAGTCATCTATGACCTTGCAGGTCGCCGCGTAGAAAACCCCACAAAGGGCATCTACATCGTCAACGGTAAGAAAGTTGTGATTAAGTGAGAGCAGAGATAAGCTTGCTTAATCTATGCCGAGCGTGAACAACTAAGACGAAAGTCAAAGTTATTGTAAAATAACCCTTCTGCCATCGACGAAATCTTAAGCGATTAGTTGCAAAAGATATAGTACACGAGAGTTGTACTTTTTCTCGTGATCGTTTGTTGGGGAGGCGTGAGTCTCCCCAACAGTTTCTATGGTCATAGGGAGGGGTGTGTGCTTACTGACTGTTTTGCTCACTTGCATGCTTTTCATTTTTTTTTTGTGTATTTGCACTGAAACTAAAAATAAGGTGATATCATGAAGAAGAAACTTTCGTTATTGTTGCTTGCCTTGGCGAGCATCATACCCTCATTCGCTGCCCGTGGCTGGTGTGGCACCAGGCATCTACATCGTGAACGTGACTACGGCAAATGCGTACAAGAATGTGAAAATATATCTCAATAAATAATCATAACACCCTATATACGACTATGGACAACAAGCAATGGCTCCTCCTTGGCTGCGGATTGGCAGCTGCCCCGGGCATCAACGCTCTGCAGGCGCAAGAGCAGCGCCCCAACATCATCTACATCATGTGCGACGACCTCGGATATGCCGATGTGGGCTGCTACGGACAAGAGTATATCAGCACGCCTAACCTCGACCGCATGGCTCGCGAAGGCATGCGCTTCACCCAAGCCTATGCCGGTAGCCCCGTGAGTGCCCCCTCGAGAGCATCGTTCATGACCGGACAACACACGGGTCACACCAAGGTGCGCGGCAATAACGAGTACTGGAGCGGTAGCATCAAGTATGGCAACAACAATGACTACTCGCAGGCAGGACAGGAACCCTACGATACGGCTCATGTCATCCTCCCCGAGATCATGAAAGACAATGGCTACACCACAGGTATGTTTGGTAAGTGGGCCGGTGGCTACGAGGGCTCTATCTCGACACCGCACACACGAGGCATCGACGAGTACTACGGCTACATATGCCAGTTCCAGGCTCACCTCTACTATCCCAACTTCCTCAATGCCTATACCCGAGGCAAGGACGATGATGTGCGTCGTGAAGTGCTCACGGGGAACATCGACTACCCCATGTATGGCCCCGAGTACAAGAAGCGTAAGGACTACTCGGCCGACCTCATACATCAGCGTGCCATGAAGTGGATCGATGAGCAGACCCCCGACAAGCCCTTCTTCGGTGTGCTCACCTACACGCTGCCCCATGCCGAACTGGCACAGCCCGAAGACTCTATCTTCAAGGCTTATCAAGGAGCCTTCTGCGTAGAGAAGACCTATGGCGGAGACCAAGGCTCGCGCTACAACCCCACTGATGTGGGGCACCAGCAGTTTGCCGCCATGGTGACACGACTCGATAAGCATGTGGGCGAAGTCCTCGACCTCTTGCGCAGCAAGGGACTCGATAAGAACACACTCGTCATCTTCACCAGCGACAACGGCCCTCACCAAGAGGGTGGTGCCGACCCGGCATTCTTCAACACCGAGAAACTCCTGCAAGGTACCAAGCGCTCGACACACGAAGGCGGCATCCGCGTGCCCTTCATCGCATGGTGGCCCGGACAGATCGAGGCTGGCACGGTCAACGATCACCAACTGGCATTCTACGACCTCATGCCCACATTCTGCGAGGTGGCAGGCATCGACAACTATGTGGAGAGATACTCTAACCCCCGACTGGTGAAAGAGGGTAAGGAGTTCTTCGATGGCATCTCCTTTGCTCCCACCATGCTGGGCGAGGGCACACAGGAGCAGCACGAGTTTCTCTACTGGGAGTTCCACGAGACAGACATGATGGCTCTACGCATGGGCAACTGGAAGCTCGTGGTGAACAGGGGTACATGCAAGCTCTACGACCTCGCTACCGACCTGCACGAGGACAACGACCTCGCCGCTCAATATCCCGAGGTGGTAGCGCAGATGAAGGAGATCCTCCTGCGCGAGCATACCGATAGCGACATCGCCAAGTTTAGAAACCTTACCCTGCCGCAGTGATAGGGTAGAGCGATACGATGAAGGCTCGGTGCAGTGGCGGTATGTCATTGCACCGAACCTTTGTTTGTCGGGTTAGCTTGATACTTTTCGCTCGCAGAGAAAAATATTCAAGTAAGCTTGATACTTTTCGCTCGCTTATTCGTATCTTTACACCCCGAAACGAAAGACAAACAGATAATGCTTACATTCCAACTCCAACATACCGACCCGAAGAGCAATGCCCGTGCGGGACTCATCACTACCGACCACGGACAGATAGAGACACCCATCTTCATGCCCGTAGGCACGCTGGGCTCTGTCAAGGGCGTGCATCTCACCGAACTCAAGGAGGATATCAAGGCACAGATCATCCTCGGCAACACCTATCACCTCTACCTGCGCCCTGGACTCGAGGTCATCGAGCGGGCGGGTGGCTTGCACAAGTTCAACGGCTTCGACCGCCCCATGCTCACCGATAGCGGCGGATTTCAGGTATTCTCGCTCTCGGGCATCCGTAAGATGAGGGAAGAGGGGGTAGAGTTTCGCTCGCATATCGACGGCTCCAAGCACCTGTTCACCCCCGAGCGGGTGATGGACATCGAGCGCACCATCGGTGCCGACATCATGATGGCCTTCGATGAGTGTACCCCTGGCGATGCCGACTACCAGTATGCCAAGAAGTCGATGGAGATGACCCATCGCTGGCTCGACCGCTGCCTTACCCGATTTAATGAGACCGAGCCCAAGTATGGCTACCACCAGTCGCTCTTCCCCATCGTGCAGGGTTGTGTGTATCCCGACCTGCGTCGCCGCTCGGCAGAGTTTATCGCGTCGAAGGGTGCCGAGGGCAATGCCATCGGAGGACTGGCCGTGGGCGAGCCTACGGAGAAGATGTACGAGATGATTGAGGTGGTCAACGAGATACTCCCCACCGACAAGCCTCGCTATCTCATGGGTGTGGGCACTCCGATGAACTTGCTCGAAGGTATCGAGCGCGGTGTCGACATGTTTGACTGCGTCATGCCCACCCGCAACGGCCGCAACGGCATGCTCTTCACCAAGGATGGCATTATCAACATGAAGAACAAGAAGTGGGAGATGGACTTCTCGCCCATCGAGGCCGATGGTGCGTCGGTGGTCGACACGCTCTACACCAAGGCCTACCTGCGCCACCTCTTCCATGCCCAGGAACTCTTGGCCATGCAGATAGCCTCCATCCACAATCTCGCCTTCTACCTCTGGCTCGTGGGTGAGGCCCGTCAGCACATCATCGCCGGCGACTTCTCTACCTGGAAGCCCATGATGGTCAAGCGCTTGGCAACAAGGCTTTGAATCGTGAGTGATAAACAGAAGATAAGGGAGTCGATGCACGTGCATCGACTCCCTTTTGTGTAAACCTATATAGGAATCCAAGTTTAACCTGTCAAATTATTTCAGAATACTGCATAGTCCGTTCTGTTCAGAACCGTCTGGACTGCAGTTCTGAGCCGTCTGAACTCGAGTCCAAAACCGTCTGGACTGGCAAAAACCTTTATCCGTTTACTTCGCACGGTATTAAAGGTGCAGTTTTTCTCCATGACCGATACCCCTGCGCAGGGGGCCGGTCGCAAACTTCCTGTATTACAATGTGCTATGGCCAAACTACCGATACCTCAGCTAAAATAAGGGAAACACTGTTTTTTGTCTTTATTATCGTTTTCGTACGGCCTTAGCTGTTTACTTTGTCTTTTGCGAAACGAATATCTCAGACAAAGTATTTTTTACAAAGCTGGCAACAAAATCCATAATTGGCATACTTTCGGGAGCTGATGTTATAGTTATAGAACCCAACTCATTTCTCCAAGCATCTACAAATATAGGTTTTTCTATTCTAATTGATATGGCTGCAACGAAACCATGGAAGATATCGCTGCGCTTGATGTCTTTAGACGGGAAGAATTCAGATATTGCTTGTGCAACACTTTCTTTCAATGCTTCCACATGTGTTCCACCCCATTGGGTTTTCCAACCATTGACAAATGAATAATACTCCTCGCTACACTTGTTAGTGTATGTAAAGGCCACTTCAATATCATCACTCTTGAGATGAATGATAGAATTCTCATCTACTGCAGTTCGGGTTTGTAGCAAATCCTTGAGACCTTCACTTGAATGCATCCTCTTGTCATTGAACATAATCGTAAGCCAAGTATTCAGGCAGCAGTGTTCGTATAGTGTGGACTCAATATGTTCTTCGTAGAAACGATAACTACCGAACAGTGCCTCATCGGGAGTAAACGAGATATATGTACCATCCTCTTTGTCGGTTTCCTCTGCTATATCACTGACAAGGATACCCTGTTCAAATTTAATAGTGCGCAAAACGCCATCGCGATAACTGCCTATCTCAAAGTGAGAACTCATAGCGTTGATTACAAAAAGGCGTATACCACCAATCGATTTCTTGGGCATTCTGTTGCCGCACTCTCTAAACTCTGTTACAGCCGTTGTCATATTCTCGTGCGGTATGCCACGACCATAATCGCGCACAGAAACAGTGTGTGCATCAATTACATTGATATCTATGCGCATACTAAATCCCATCCTGAGTTCGTCGGTGCTGTTATAAAGCAATCCCTTGAGCATTTTATACATTCCATCATTACTCTGTGAACCATCACCAAGTTCGTCAATATACATACTGGGGCGATAGCGAACATGGTCAATGGTGGTCATAATGGCTTGATTTTGCACTAAATTTTCTTTTGATTTCATAAGATTTCTATTATGGATGTTTTTAATTTTCGGCAAAAATAAAACCAACCTCTGCCATTTTTATTCAGACGTTATCGCTATTTTTGCAAAAAATAGACAACAATGGCAACTAACGATAAAGGACAAAACACAATCAGCAAGTATGTTTGGGTTGTAGAGACGATTCTCCGGCATAAGAAAATAACCTTCAAGGAGCTGAGCGAACTATGGTTGCGCGACGAAATAAGCGGAGGTGTTGAGCTTCCCAAACGCACGTTTGATAATTGGCGATATGCCATCTGGGATATGTTCGGAATAAACATAGAGAACGAAAGGAAAGGTGGATACCATTATTATATAGAGAACGAAGAGGATATCAGCGGTAATGGTATATCTTCGTGGCTCTACAACACCTTGAGCGTATCAACTTCTCTATCAGGATGCAAAAGCATTAAAGATCGCATTCTTCTTGAATATATTCCTTCGGGGCAGAAATATCTTCAGGAAATCATTGGTGCATTGAAGGAGAACAAATTACTCACCATCACCTACCAAAGTTATTGGAGTGATGAGGAAAGTTGTTTTGATGTAGAGCCTTACTGCATAAAACTATTCAGGCAGCGATGGTATCTAGTTGCCCGTAGCACACATCCCTATTATCAAGACAAGGGGCCAAGAATATATGCGCTTGACAGAATCGGTGATCTGCAAAAGATGGATGAGACTTTCAGAATGCCTAAGGGATGGAACGCAGAGGATTATTTTGAAGGTTGTTTCGGAATAATCACCGATAGAGAGACGGATAGGCAATTGGTCAAACTGAAAGTATCGGCCAGTCAAGCCTGTTACTTGCGCGACCTCAAGTTGCACATATCGCAGGAGGAAAAGGAAAGAAACGAAAATTACAGCATATTTACATACTATCTGCGCCCAACATATGATTTTCAACAAGAAATCCTATGGAATAACGAGGAGGTAGAAGTTCTTGAGCCACAATGGCTCCGAGAAGAAATCGCAGGCAAAATAGAACGCATGTGGCGGAAGTACAATGAATGAAGAAGAACAAAATGAGAGATTGTTATTACAACCCCAATTTCAAACTAATAAAATTGAACGAAATGAAAGAAAAAATGAAGGAGGCCTTAAGACCTATCTACGAAAGAATGCTTGCCGATGAAAGTATATCGAAGCTTTCTGAAAAAAACTATTGTTGTATGGCGCCAGTTGTTGGCAACAATTACCCCAAAGAACCAAGAACAGGATTCATGTTCTATGGCAGAGCAAATAACGGTTGGGAGGCCGGTGTTAATTACCCCTTTGATACGATTTACAATGCACAACTCGATGGACTTTATAAGTACATCGAAGACAACAAATCTGCATTTTTTCGTGTGGCAGGAAGGGTTTTCAGCGAGTGTTACGGCGATGATTGGCTCAACCATGTAGTATATAGCAACCTTTATAAGGTGGCTCCTAATGCAGGTAATCCCAATGGCACAACCTGTGACGATCAATGGAAGTATGTGACCGAAATTTTCAAGAAAGAGATTGAAACTCTACTGCCAAAGTTCGTTGTACTATTTGCGGGCACAAACTGGGCAGATGCTTTTATATGCTATATCAATGGTGAAGAAATGCCTCAACCATTGGAGACCATAATATGGGATGAGGACTATGGATACTCACTTTCAGTATACAAAATTGACGAAGTCTATTATATAGTTTCTGAACATCCACAAGGTAAGAAAGAATATTTGCACGCAGAAGCAATCCTATCCATATTTGAGAAGTATAAATAATCAATTCCACCTGCTGATTAAAAACAGAAATGTTTTTTGAAAGAAAACTCGTATTCATCACGACCTCTGCCTCACATTGGTAGAGGTTTTTTCTTTCTTTGCAGAGAAATAACACATAAAAGATATATAAGGATGAAAAAGAGCAACAACAATAAAAAGTTTTCTGGTATACAGATTATTGGTATCGGTGACAATATTGTAGATGGTTTCAAGGAATACTTCCCCGAAGATATTATACTATCGGTTTGTGGTCATGATAGCGGTGATCACAATGAAGAGGATATCCACAAATCAATTGACTGCGATTCTAAAACAGCTTTTATCGTCACCGATTTAGGCGGAGAGCATAGCATCGATGTAGCAACTCTCATTGCACGTAAATGTAAGGAGGTAGGAAAAGTTAGCATAGGCGTAGCCACGCTTCCCTTTACATTTGAAGGTGTTACAAAATATGAGCAAGCATTATGCGAAGCTCATGAATTATTAAGAAATACCGATGCCACGTTTTTTCTGAATAATCAGTCACTTTTGGAAAGTAATAGGGAAATGTCTGTAAGTGAGGCCTTGAAGAAGAGAGACCTTATACTATGCCAAATAATCAAGGGAATAAATGAAGTAGAATAGAAGTAGACGTACCCCGAGTGGATCCTTTGGATTTATGATTGCAGCTTATGAACTTAAAAAAAGGAGCTACCGTGAGGTAACTCCTTTTCTTATTTCAAGCGGTGAGGCTTATGCCAAGTTGGGGTTCAAGGTTGCCCACTCGCTCACGGGAGGAATGATGCCGAGAGAGATGATCTCGTCGCGCATTACCTGGAGGTGTGCATATGAAGCATCAAGAGCAGCCATCTCCTCTGCTGTACCGGTAACCTCACCGAAGTGTACGCCAGTGGCGTCGATAACGGTAGGCATAGCCATGAGCACATTCTTGTACTTCTCGTTGTTCACGTAGCAGCCTGCGGGCCAGTGGAACTCTGCGCCACCCATAGCTGCCTCGATCATCTTCACTGACTGGTAAGCGGGGCTCTGGAATGAAGAACGGCCACGGAGCTTGATGATGCGTGAACCACCCTGGATGGTGTTGTGCTTGATCTCGGCCCACTTCTCGTCAGAGATCTCATACTCTGAGAGGGGCTTGCCATCAACAGTGATCTTAGATGCGAATACGGCCATAGCTTCACCGTGACCACCATAGGTGCGGGCGTTCTCAACCTTGTACTGGGGAGCACCTACTGCCTCGGCGATAGCCTGCTGCAGACGGGTAGAGTCGAGCGCAGCGAGTGAGGTGAGCTGGTTGGGCTTCAAACCTGAACGGATAAGAGCGGTCAAAGCAGTCACGTCGGCGGGGTTGAAGATTACCACTACATGCTTTACATCGGGGCAGTACTTCTTGATGTTGTCACCGAACTCGGCAGCAATCTGGCAGTTGCCCTTGAGCAGGTCCTCACGGGTCATACCCTCCTTACGGGGAGCACCACCTGAAGAGATGATGTACTTAGCACCGGTGAAAGCCTCTTCGGGATCGATAGTCCAAGTGATGTTTGCACCTTCGAAAGCACAGTGGGCCATCTCCTCTGCCACACCATTTACACCGGGGCCATAGATGTCGTAGAGGCAGATGTTAGGAGTAAGACCCAACATCAAGGCTGTCTGAGCCATGTTAGAACCGATCATGCCACCGGCACCTACAATCACGAGTTTCTCGTCTGTCAAAAACTTCATAATCTTTTTCTTTTTATAGGGGTTAAACAAATATATATTCGTGTTTATCGTTGCAAAGATAGTGCAAGCCGAGAGAAATATCAAATTTATTTGTATATTTCCAAGGCACCGCCTATCTTCAAGCGCAGCGAGGCGATTAATGTTACAAAGAAAAGTGTGATGTTGCAAATTTAGTTGAGT
>JAZKZX010000046.1:0-14083 GCA_045612925.1 Bacteroidaceae bacterium | reverse complement strand
CGACCTACCTGTACCTTCCATACGTAAGCGTAAACCTGATAGTTGATGTAGGGCACAGCTACTACGAGGGGCTTGCCGTTCTCGTCCATCACACGCTCCAAGGGGAGGTTGGGGAAGTTTGAAGCCTCGTAGTTGGCGATCTGCTGACCGTCGATAGAGAGGCTCTGTGTGAAGTAACCGTAACGATAGAGGAAACCTACGGCGCACATGTCTACGTTAGAGTCAGAAGCCTCCTTCAAGTAGTCACCAGCGAGTACACCGAGACCACCAGAGTAGATACGAAGTACGTGTGTGAGACCATACTCCATGCAGAAGTAAGCTACTGAAGGGCGCTCAGCGTTGGGCTTAACATCCATATACTCACGGAACATCTTGTACACGCTGTTGATACGAGCGAGTACTGCCTCGTCCTTTGCCATCTCCTCCAAGGTCTCGTAGCTGAGACGCTCGAGAAGGAGCACGGGATTCAAGCCACACTCTTTCCAAAGAGTGGGATTCAGGCTCTTGAACATTTCACGAGCCTCGGGAGTCCAAGACCACCAAATGTTGCGCGCCATCTCGCTCAAGCATGCAAGCTCAGCGGGAATGTGCGACTTAACGTTCACCTCTTTCCAAGCAGGTGCGTTTGAATTACTAACTTTAATTTTCATATCACAATAGTTAACTAATGATTGTTTCTATTTTATTAAATTCCAACGGTCGATAGACAATAGTCAAGATTAATCTTTAATCTGTTCGACCTTGCTCAAAGCGATATCGTATGCTTCGAGATAATACTTCACAAACTTGTCCCATAGAGCCTTCTTGGCGATAGCAGCAGCGCGGCGACGGAGGTCGGCTATCTGTTTGTCGTCCATCTTGGTGAAGGTGAGTATGGTGTTCTTGATTTCGTTGGCAGCCTCGTCCCAGTTGCTATCGGTGCGGTGCACAACCTTCACGCCATCTTCGAGCTGGCTATACTCACCCTTGAGTGAGTTTGCCCAGAGTCCGAATCCTGCGAGGTCAGTAGTGATAGTAGGTACATGGAACGCTACACTTTCGAGCGGAGTATAGCCCCAAGGCTCATAGTAAGAGGGATATACAGCGAGATCATCACCAGGCAACAAATCGTAGTAGGGCATGTTGAAGATGCCATCATTGCCGTTGAGATAGCAAGGTACGAAGATGACCTTCACGCGGCTATTGGGATTGTTGTCGAGACCGATGGCACGCATCATGGAGAGCGCCTTGTCATCATCCATGTTGTAGAGTTCATGGCTGATAACCGATGTCTCAAGTGGTGTTACTGAGCATAAGGGGCTTTCTAAGCGCTCTTGCAAGTCCTTGCGTGGGCCCTTAACCCATGCGGGCACATTGATGAATGCCAATACATCGCGGTCGAGCGAAGGCTCATTGGCGAGACGCTTAAGTGATTCAAGCAAGATATCAATACCCTTATTACGGAACTCGTAACGACCACCGGTAGATACGATAATTGTGTCGTTTGCAAACTCCTGTCCAAGCAACTTGCTGGCTACATTAAGCATTACTTTACGAGCCTCTTTGCGTTTTGCAGTGAAAGCAGCCCCTTTGGGTACAAAGTCGTCCTCAAAACCATTTACCAAGATAACATCAGCTGGTTTCTCCAACAATTGTGTACATTCAATGTCTGTGATTTCACTTACTGTAGTAAAGCAATCTACGCGATGTGCTGATTGTTTCTCAATTGAGTGCTTTGACTCCATGTTGAGCTCGTTTGCCATCTGGTCACCATTATAGCCACTCATGTGGTCATAGAGGGGCTTCATATTTCCAGCGATAGAGCGGCCGATAGAGGTGGCGTGAGTGGTGAAGATGGTAGCGATTGATGGAATCCAGTGTTTCAAAAAGAGCGCACCAAGACCAGTCATCCACTCATGGGCCTGATAGATTACTTTGGGTGTATTGCCTGTTTTCTTTGCCTCCTTAGCGATGATGTGGTTGTAGTAGCTTTCTGCTACTCGTGCTGCAGCATATGAGAACATGCTGGCCTCGTCATAATCGCCGTAAGCATGTAATGAATCTACACTGAAGAGATTCCATGCTTCTGCATAAATATCGTTCTTTATATTATAATAAGGAGTAAAGTCGACCAACACGGCAATGGGCTCACCGGGAATATCCCATCGTCCAATACGAATTTCAAAGCCTTCTTCGGTTGCTTTTTTTCGCCATCCGGCCAAAAGCCGTTTGTCTTCTTTAAAGAGAGGATTCTCTGCATCTTTCCAGAGATCAGGTCCGATAAACACTAATTGGGCATTTGTCTGTGCTAAAATAGTTTTTGCCCTCGTAGAGAGCACCGTATAGATGCCTCCAACCTTATTACACACCTCCCAACTTACCTCAAAGATATAGTCGGGGGTTGCTTTTTTTACATTCATTACTAATACCTTTTCAAATTTGAAGGTGCAAAGGTACAAAAACATTAATGAATAAGAAACTTTTTTTCAGTGATTTGTACTGAAAAATAAGGTTTTTTATAAGAAACAATCCCTAAGTAACCTAATTGGTAAGTGGAGATGACAAGATGTTTACTAGTCAATCCATTGTCCAATGCCGCGTTGTGATGCGATGAAGGCTCCGCCTACGAGTTTGTTCTCTATATAAAATACGGCAGATTGGCCAGGTGTGACTGCCGAAACCTCTTCATGAAAGCGTACGAGAATACGTCCATCTTCAACTTTGCGCACGATATTGCAAGGCACAGATCTGCTGCGATATCGGATACGTACGGAAAGTCCTTCTTCTAATGTAAAATGCACAGGGTCAACGACTTTTAACTGTTCGATGAGCATGTAATGTGTAATGAGTTCTTGGGCATCACCCAGCATTACGGTGTTTTTGTCAGGGTTGAGTTTAAGAACATAGGCTGGTTTTCCCAAAGCAATACCGAGACCTTTGCGTTGTCCGATTGTATAGTAGGGGTAGCCTTTATGAATACCCAATGGGCGTCCCGCATTGTCCACAAATTTTCCTTCTCCCACGAGTGTATCTATCTGTGGACAGTATTCATGAAGGAAATCTCTATAGTCGCCCTCGATAAAACATACCTCCATGCTTTCTCCCTCCTTGGCTTTGAGAGTAAAACCTTTGTCGGTGAGGTATTGGCGTACCTCGTTCTTCTTCCAATTGCCCAAGGGGAATATGCATCGTGTTAATACTTCTTGGCTGAGTCCCCAAAGGAAGTAGCTCTGGTCCTTCTGTGGATCATCTCCGGTGATGATGTAATGATGCCCCTTTTCGCAAATCGTTTGTACATAATGTCCAGTTGCTATGTAGGTGCAATCGAGACGATCAGCCCACTCTGTGAGTACACGAAACTTGAATAGAGGGTTGCACATAACACAAGGGTTAGGTGTGCGCCCCTGCATGTATTCGTCAATAAAGTATTGCACTATCTTGTTGCGGAAACCTTCACGTTCGTCCGCCACATGATGTTCTATCCCTAAGCGCTGGGCTACTTCTTGAGCCTCATGGATAAAGTACGGTATTCCCTCTTCATTCAATTGAGAGGGCAAATCAAATACACGCATGGTTACACCCACTACCTCGTAACCTTGCTCTTGTAGCATAAGGCACGCGGCTGTACTATCAATGCCACCGCTCATGCCGATGAGTACTCGGCGGTTATTCATTGCGTTGGTATTTTCCGTTGGTCCAACAATAGATGAGGGGCTTGTTGCGCAGATAGGGGGTTATCGCTTCTTTGTCCTCTTTGGAAAGGTAGTTAGGAGTTGTGATCGTACATTTTAACTCGGTGTTCTCAGTCTCCATACAGTAGATGCGGAAGAAGATATCCATTTTGTCCCAGATTTCATCGGTTGGGTTGTTCTGCGAAATAGAGCGGAAATCATCTATGCATGGTTCTGTTAGATGTAATGCAGTTTCCAATGGTTGCCATTGTGCGTCGAAGAAGGCTATGCGGCTATCACTGGCAGTGCCAACAATTGTTGTTACCATGCAGAGAACATTAGTCGAGTCACTGACGGGGAGTAGCCTCATTGTTATATTTGTCGATGGGGTATAGCTTATCTGTATATAATCATCGGTTAGTTTGGTCATACGCGATTTTCCATCTAAACGATTAGTTACCACGGCTTCCATTTTGGCGTCGTAGTAATCAATAAAGTCCAACCGATTGTTCTTCGTCAGCAAAGGCATCACCGAGTCGGGCATTGTCTTCAGCCATTCTCGCATAGGCTTTTTTGCCTCTACTTGGATAGATACTGCAAATAAGAGTAAGAAGGTATATAATATGCGCTTCATTATATTTTATCTTAGAATTGCGTTCTCAGTCCATACACATGGGGTAGTGCGGTAAGAGCATTTTTGAGTTGACTGATGTCGTTGTGTGAATGAACGAATACTTCGAAGTCTGTCGACACAATGTCGTCTTCGATCGTCGAGTGTAGGTTCCCCAGGCTAAGCCCCATCTTTTGTGATACGAGCGACACGATGGTGAGTAGCAACTGATTCTTGTTGACGGACTCTACATGGAACTGTACGGGGAATGACATCTGTTCAAACTCGCGCATGTCTACAGCCTTCTCAATGCTGTCACCCGCTTCGGCAGCCATCGAGATGGCTTGGCGGCAGTGGCATTGGTGCACTTCGATGCGTCCGTCGGGAAGGCGAAAACCGATGACTTCGTCACCAAAGATAGGTTTGCATTTGGGGCATAGTACGAGGTCGCCCATCTTGACGGGATTCTTATGTAGGAAACGACGTATACCTGCTTTGGCCTTATAGGTGATGACATGATCGAGCCATGAAGCGTCTATGGAGGGGGTGTCGTCGGTACCGATGCGCACGCGGTCGCCCTTCTGCAATACGGTTTTCACCGAGCATAGCTTGTCGTTGATGACGGCAAACTTCATCTGTTCGCCCACCTTATTGTGTATCTCGAAGGCGAAGTCGATGGCCGTTGATCCTTTGGGGAGCACCACCATTTTCCCTTGGGGCGTGAACACATAGATGTCGTCCTCGTAGAAGGTGGAGCGCACATCCTCCATGAAACCACCATTCTTTCCTTGGTCTGCTAGTTCCTTTAGTACGCGGCGGAAGTTGTCGAGCCAGCGTTCTACATTGCGCTCTCGTCCGATGAGACATCCGTGGTTGGATACCTCTCTCATCTCTGTTGAGGCGATGTGTACCTCCATCCAACGTCCCTCATTGCCCATGAGCTTGCAGTGTAGGCTGCGGTAGTTGTTGTCTTTCGGCACATCGAGATAGCTGTTCATGCTACTGGGTTTCTCTGAATAGATATTCGTGATGAGTGAGTATATGAGTAGCGCCATTTCTTTCTCATTCATTTCAAGCTCTCTCCAGTTATCGTAGTTGATGTGTACGATACGGATGTGCTCCACCTCGCTCAACGATATGCTATCTTCCTGCATTTTTGCCCATATGGAGTAGGCCGAGCGTGGCTCACACACTACGGTGGCGTGGATACCGCGCAGTGCCAATACTTCACGGATGGGTCCCATCCAAGCCTCTGCTGCAGCGGCGTGTTCCTCTACATAGCGGGTGATATATCCTTTTACCTCATCGTACTCGTTGGGTTGGCGGTAGCGGAAGCTGAGGTTCTCAAGTTCAGTCTTTATCTGATACAATCCCAGACGGTTGGCCAAAGGGGCATAGAAGTAGTCAGTTTCCGAAGCAATCTTTAGCTGCTTGTGTGGTAACATCGACTTTAGGGTGCGCATATTGTGCAGGCGGTCGGCAAGTTTGATGAGTAGAGCGCGTATGTCGTAGTGGATAGACTGCAACATCTGCTTATAGTTGTCGACCTGCAGTGAGGTCTCATAGTGTTTTTTCTTTTTCTTCGTCACCACGTTGACCAGTGTGGCTACATCGTCGCCAAACATCTCGCGTATCTCCTTCACCGTATGGTCGGTGTCTTCGACAACATCGTGCAACAGGGCTGCACAAATGGGCTCGGCGCCGAGGCCAATCTCATTGGCCACAATCATCGCCACTGCGATGGGATGCAGTATGTAGGGCTCTCCACTCTTGCGGCGTTGGGGGCGGTGTGCCTCCTCAGCCAAGGCATAGGCACGATACACGAGGTCGAGTTCCGTATTATTGAATCTTCGTTTCTTGACGCAATCAAAAAGTTCATCCCTTGCATCTGTTACCATTTTGTCATAGTCTGTCGTCATAGTTGTATGTTTAAGAAGACAGACGCAAATATACTGAATATTTTATAAAGATGTACAGGAATGTAAAAAAAACACACCAGCTCACGATAAAAGTGATACTATTCTATAGGTTGTCGTTGTGTTTGACGTTCCTCGTAGAAGGTGATGCGGCGGTTGAGCTCTTGCTGTTGTGTCTGTAAGGCTGTCGTGTTCTGCAGGGCAGCAGCGAGGTCGGCTACTTGTGCGAGGGCCTCGGCATCGGCTTTGGCAAAGGGTATCTGCGCCTTTCCGCTATTACCAATGATGGAAATCTTTGTGTTGGTGTGCTGGGCTACTAAGTGTGCTACATCGGGTGCGGCAGCAAAGTCGGTACGTTCTGTACGTCCTGTAGCATCGCTCATTACATAGGGGGCTTCCGTGGGTTGTAGCTCTATATAACTGCCATCTGGAGCCGTGAAGCGTAGAGTGTGTGCATCGATGGGTTTGCCACGGTAGAAGGTCGTGATGGTGAAGGTTCCGTCCTTCTCGCTCGCCTGTGGGCGCAGGTAGCTCTTGCCCACATTCTTTTCGGTGCGGTGGCGTGCAGCGTAGTAGGAGCCATAGTCCTGGTACTTGGCATCCTTGTCAAGATAGAGGGTTGCTGCAAGCGCGGAGGCCTTGACTTGCGCCTCAGCGAGTAGGCTATCGGTATAGTACTTGCCGGTGCGGGCCTCGGCAAGTTCCACTTCAATGAGCAATGTTTGGGCCTGTGTGCGTGTCTCGAAAGCTTTTGGGTAAAGTTGTTTGATACTATCGATTTGTAGTTTGGCCAATGCATACTGCTTGTTGGTGTACGACTCTTGTGCGCGGTCGAGGTAGGGCTTGGCGAGCTTTTCTATATCCTCGGCACAGTTGGTCAAAACAAGACTTGTGGCAAAGGTTAGGATAAGGTGGTGTATCTTCATATTCGTATGTTTTATGATGTAAAAGTACTACTATTCTTTCATATATTGGTATATAAGTACGAAAAAAATGAAAAGGAGAGGGTGGGAGAGGGCAAAAACGATTTTTTTTGAGTAACTTCGCGAATTGAAATGACAACGGACGGCATAAATAGATAACAGACGATGGTCAACTGATGCGATATAGTCTGTAGACCGTTGTCCTTATGACCCCAAAATAAAGGATTATGCGACATATATCACCCGAAGAACTGAAGAAGATGTTCGATACGAAGCTCTTTCATCTCATTGGCGATACGGCCGATGAGTTGGGGCTCGAATGTTATGCCGTAGGCGGCTATGTACGCGACCTCTACTTGGAGCGTCCCTCGAAGGATATCGATGTGGTGGTCGTGGGCAGTGGCATCAAGATTGCCGAGGCCCTGCGCAAGAAACTGGGCCGCGGAGCCCATGTGAGCATCTTTCGTAACTTCGGCACGGCGCAGCTCAAGTGGCGCGATTTGGAGGTTGAGTTTGTAGGTGCCCGCAAGGAGTCCTATACCCACGACTCACGCAAGCCCATTGTCGAGGATGGTACCCTTGAGGATGACCAGAACCGTCGCGACTTCACTATCAACGCCCTGGCCGTATGCCTCAATGCTGATCGCTTCGGTGAGCTCACCGATCCCTTCGACGGACTGCTCGATATGGAGGACCGACTCATCTGCACCCCTCTCGACCCTGATGTGACCTTCAGCGATGATCCCCTACGCATGATGCGTTGCATACGCTTTGCTACGCAACTTAACTTTTATATCGAAGAGGAGACCTTCGAGTCGCTCATCCGCAATGCCGAGCGTATCAAGATTATCTCCAAGGAGCGTATCATTGACGAACTGAACAAGATTATCGCTTCGCCCATCCCTTCGAAGGGTTTCGTAGAGCTCGACCGCTGTGGCCTGTTGCCCCTCATCTTTCCTGAGCTGGCCGCCTTGCAGGGTGTTGAGGCAGTGAATGGTCGCAAGCATAAGGATAACTTTTACCACACCCTCGAGGTGCTCGATAATATTGCCCGTCAGACCGACAACCTGTGGCTGCGCTGGGCTGCTTTGCTTCACGATATAGGCAAACCCCGCACCAAGCGTTGGGATCAGCGTCTGGGGTGGACCTTCCACAACCACAACTTCATCGGCGAAAAGATGATACCCACCATCTTTCGTAATATGAAACTCCCCATGAACGAGAAGATGAAGTATGTGCAGAAGCTCGTGGGACTGCATATGCGTCCCATCGTTATTGCCGACGAGGAGGTCACTGATAGTGCCGTACGCCGCTTGCTTTTCGAGGCGGGCGACGATATCGACGACCTGATGATGCTCTGTGAGGCTGACATCACCTCAAAGAATGAGATGCGCAAGCAGCGTTTCCTTGACAACTTCCGTCTCGTACGCGTAAAACTCAAGGATCTCGAGGAGCGCGACCGCATACGCAACTTCCAACCCCCTGTCGATGGCGACGAGATCATGCGTACCTTTGGCCTCACGCCTTGTGCAGAGATTGGTGCCCTCAAGAGTAGCATCAAGGATGCCATCCTCGATGGTATCATTCCTAACGAACACGATGCAGCCTACGAATACATGATGAAGAAAGCCAAAGAAATGGGCTTGAGTCCAATTGGAAATTGAAAATGCTTCATCACCTCATCGCTCAGGGCGAACATCAGCAGCAGGATTTCAAGTATGAGATCTCCGATGTGCGCAAGATTGCGCGCACCCTCTCGGCATTTGCCAATACCGACGGAGGTCGTCTGCTCATAGGTGTCAAGGACAATGGTAAGATAGCTGGTGTGCGTAGCGATGAGGAGATCTATATGGTAGAGGCAGCAGCTGCCATGCACTGTGTACCACCTGTAGAGTGTCGTATGACCATCCATCGTGTTGAAGGTCATAATGTGGTGATTGCTGAGGTGGAGCCATCAGAGGAACGTCCTGTGCGTGCTCGCCTTGATGATGATAGCCTTTGTGCCTTTATGCGCATTGCTGATGAGAATATTGTAGCTCCTCCTGTGCAGATGGCGCTATGGCGTGAAGCCGATAGGGAACAACCTACAGTGATGTCCTTCACGAATCGTGAGCAGTCACTGCTCAAGCTATTGGCAGACTCTCCCGAGCCGCTCACACTAAATCGTTTTGCCCGTCTTGGTCGCTTACCCCGTCATCGTGCCGTGCAGTTGCTGGCTCTATTTATACGCTTTGGGTTGGTTGAGCAGCAATTTGTCAATCATGTCTTTGTGTATTTGGCTTTAGGAGATGAGCAATGAGTTATGAGATGTTTTTAATGATTTATAGTAATACAAAGAAAGGCCTAATCCGTGGATTAGGCCTTTGCTTATGCTTTGTAGCAAATATTATGCTTCAGCGGGGATTACAGAAACGAAGCTCTTGTCGTTACGACCTCTCTTGAACTGTACGGTACCGTCAACGAGAGCGTAGAGTGTGTGGTCTGAACCCATGCCCATGTTCTCACCGGGATGATGTACAGTACCTCTCTGACGAACGATGATGTTACCAGCCTTACAAACCTGACCACCGAAGATCTTTACACCGAGTCGCTTACTTGCTGATTCGCGACCGTTCTTAGAACTACCAACTCCTTTTTTATGTGCCATGATGTAAACTTTTTTTAAGGATTAAGCAATAACTTCTTTAATTACGATCTCAGAGAACTGCTGACGGTGACCGTTCAACTTGCGGTAACCTTTTCTTCTCTTCTTGTGGAATACGAGAACCTTCTCGCCCTTTACGAGCTCGCTCTTAACCTCGGCAACAACCTTTGCGCCTTCTACGGTGGGAGCACCTACGGTGATAGCACCATCTTTCTCTACCAAAAGAACCTTCTCGAATTCAACCGTTGCACCATTCTCAACGTTTTGAATGTGGTGAACAAACATTCTCTTGCCTGCCTCGGCTTTGAACTGCTGTCCGTTAATTTCTACAATTGCGTACATTGAAATAAAACTTTAAAAGTTTTCCGGGAGGTGTGCTGCAACCGCTGCAACCGCTTTTTTAGACCCCTTCGGACTAATCGGGCACAAAGGTACTGCTTTTCTTTGAGACAGCCAAGCCTTTTATGAAAAATGTTTAGTAAAAGTTGGGGAATAAATCCTTATTTCGTAATGTCTATCAGATACGACACTTTGGCGGTGATGGTTGTGTTTGCCGAACGGCCGAAGGGGTCGGCTTTGGAGTTGCCGAACATGTCCGATAGTCCAAAGAAATAGCGACCCTCAATGAGGAAGTTACCTATACCTGTTTTCAACTCCATTCCCAGGCCTCCAGCGATACCATATTCGAGGGTGTTCTCCACAGTCTTGCCGTACTGTTGTACGATATTGTTGGGGCGATTCGTTTCGTCCCACGGATGATCTTCTGTGAATCCATAGCTCTCTATGCCGTTCAGGAAGAATCCGATTTGTGGTCCTGCATTGACGAAGAACTGTATGCCACGCTCTTCCTGTCCCCATCCGAGGTGAGCAAAGAAGGGTATCTCTATATAGTTCGTGGTACGTCTGTAGGTGTTGTTAGAGCCATCTTCGATAAACTCGTTCCATCCGCGTTGAGCAAAGTTGACCTCGAGTTGTGCGGCACAGATGAGCGCAAAGTATTTCTCGGTAGTGTAGCGCAAGCTAAAACCTCCAGTAAGTCCTGGCTGTAGATTCTGCTTGATGGTAGGGCTGAAGTCTACGCGGCTTAAGTTATATCCGCCGTTCAAGCCGACGGCGAGATTGCTGCGTAGCTCCCCCACTTGAGCAAAGCAGGCCACAGTCCCCATTAGCAGACCGATGATAGAGAGTGTCAGGCGGCGCATTTAGTCAAAATCAATGGTTTGGAGCTTGTAGTCTTTAGAGAAGTGTACGAAGAATACCTTGCGATTAATAAATCCGCCCCAGTTGTTTACGCGCTCAAACTTGAATCCCGTCTGCAAGGGAGAGTATTCCATCTCGTTCAGTCTACTATCCATCTCTGTGCCATACAAGTGCATGGCCTTAAGGAAATAGTAGGTGATATCAAATCCAAGGATGGCATATTTGGGGTAGCGATTTACGATCTCCTTACTATATGTTCTACGGTATTTCTGGTGGAATGCCTTGGCCTCGGGCAATAAGTTGTTGGTATAGAACGAAGAGTAGAAATAGGTGTCGATCTCGTAGAACGATGCCAAGTGGTTGTTGGTGTACACCTGGTATTGTGGATAGCCAAATAGGTGTATGTCATACTTTGTAGAGGCTGTGTCACGTACCAACAATTGGAATATAGGTATCATGTTGTTGAGACTTCCGCTCTTTTCCGATGTCATCATCAGGATGTTCTGTCGTTCTGTATCCAGTGCGGTCAGTAGAGTGTCTTTGTTTGTTGCGGTATCGGCAAGCAGTACAGTGTAGGGCACTGCTCTATAATTTAGTTCTCTCTTGAATCCCTCTATCATGTCGTCGTCCTCCTCTTCGGGATTATCAAGGAAAATCACATTCGGACAGGGGAACTGCATAAAGAATCGGTCGTAAACTTCCGAATAGAAATAGCTTTGCGGTGTGTTCACCTGATAGATGTATGGGTTGGTGAACACCTCGTCTACCTGTCGGGCAAAGGGGATGACCAATCGGATACCTGTTGTGTCTGCAAAGGCAGCAGCTTCAGCAATGTGTGTCTCGTGTGCGGGACCGATGATTAGGTTCATCTCTCTCATCTCGGGTTGGGTGAGTATGGGCTTGATAGATTTCCATTTATCCCCTGAGTCATAGATGTGTAGGTCTACCGATACTCCCTGTCCTTTCAGGCTATCAAGTGCCAGCAACATGCCCTCATAAAACTCCACCATTTTCATCTGTTCGCTTGATATGCTATCTCCCAGCATGAATGGTAGTATTACTGCCACCTTGATTTGCTCTATGGGTTCCGCGTCATCCCTTGAGTCAGCAAAGAGGTCCTCGTCAGTCGGGATGACTACTTCGATGGGTTTCTCTATTTCAGGCTTCACTTGTGCGGCTTGCATCTTCTTTAGTTCGCTTTCAGAGAAGGGGATGCATAGTGTTTCGCCATTTCTCAACTTTCTCACTCTCAACTCGGGGTTTGCATTTACGAGTTCAAGTTCCGTGATGCCATACATGCGGCTGATGCGATAGATGTTCTCTTTGCGCTTTACTCGATGTTCCGTACGGCATTTGGGAGCTGCCTCAACGGGAGTTGTTGTTTGAGCAATTATGGGATTGGGCTCCGTCACTTTGGGCTGGGTAGGAGTTTGGGTGGTTTCCTTCTTTTCTGGGATAACGATCACCTGTCCTACCTTAAAGTTTTCTGCGCTCAGTCCTGGGTTGGCGTTGCATATCTCTCGTGCGGTGAGTCCATAGATCACCGTCAGTCGGTACAGTGTTTCTCCTGTTTTGATGGTGTGAAATCGTTCCCCCGCGGCATTTGTAGATGTCGCTTCGGGTGTCTGTTGTGTCTTTTGGGCTTGCGGTATTCGCAATTGTTCCCCAGCTTTTATGACCACTTCGCTACCCGGATTCAAGCGTATGATGTCAGCCTCCGTCACGCCATACATGCGTGAGATGGAGTATAGCCCCTGTCCCTTGGTTACGGTGTGTAGGAAGTAGTTTTCGGTCTGTGCTACAACCCATTGTGCAGCGATAGTCAGTACAAATATCAGTAGTGATCGTTTCACTTGTCTGCTCATAGCATACCTAATTTATTATATACAATTCACAAAAGTACGAAAAAAATAGAAAACACAAACAGTGTAGGCTATTTTTGTTTGTGTAGGCCCGATTTTAATAGAAGCTTCTCTGCAGCAATGGCCTGCCTCATTTGTCCTCTGACACTGGGTAGGAGGTCGGCAGGTATGGTGTCCTCGGGTATGATGCGAAAGTCGTTCGTACGGCTCAGTGCGGCACGCTCTGTCCACACGAGGTACTGGTTCATGCTTTTTAGACGTGTGGTATGGGCCATTTTCTCGAGAGTAAGTTCCACGCACAGCCCGACAGCGCCATGAGCGATACTCATGTTCGATACATAGTTGCCCAATGAATACACGACAGCATGCTGGGTGGGGTACTCGGCATGAGGCACCAGTTCGAAGGGTTGTACCACGTGGGGATGGCTGCCTATTACATGGTCTACACCTTGGTCTATGAGCCACCGCGCAAGAGCCTGTAGCTCTTCGTTGGGTTGTCGCTGATATTCGTTTCCCCAATGTACGATAGCGATGATGACATCTGGCCGTAGTGCACGAGCAGCATTGATATCGGCCTCCAATTCCGTACGGTCAAGGCTATTGACGATGTTGGGTGGGGTGGTGGCAATGCCATTGGTGCCATAGGTGGCGCATAGTAGGGCGATGCGTATGCCATTCTTCTCTACGATGAGTGGGTATCTGTCTGCTCGGTCTGCGGCGTTACGATAGGTTCCTACGGCAGCGATACCAGCCGAGTCGATGAGGTTCAGCGTGCGTTCCAGTCCGCTCCGACGACGGTCGAGGCTATGGTTGTTTGCGGTGGTGAGGATATCAAATCCCGCATCGCGCAAGGCATAAAGGTATTCGTCAGGGGCGCTGAATTGGGGGTATCCGCGATAAGGCTTTCCGCCGAGTGTCACTTCAAGATTTCCTATGGCCAGGTCAGCTTGGCTGATGCGCTCTTTGACTAACGAAAAACAGTGTGAGTAGTCATAGCTTCCATCGGGTCGCAGTGCAGCATCTATTTGTGCTTGGTGCTGCATCAGGTCGCCTACAAACAATAGTGTCACCTGTTTGCCCTGCCCATATATATAGGAGGGTAGTAACAACAAGAATATGATGTGTAGGAGTTTCATTGGGTAGTGTTTCCTTTAGTGTGTCTAGAGCAGTAGACTTCAGTTTGTAACCTTCAGATGCGTCCGCAAAGTTAGTTAATAAAATTTATTGTCACCATATATCAGTCCGGAAATAGTTGCTTGTCGAATGTAATGTTTGGCA
>JAZKZX010000045.1:0-8581 GCA_045612925.1 Bacteroidaceae bacterium | reverse complement strand
CTGGGGCTGGGACCCCAAGGAGGTGTGGGCACTCATCACGATGCTCATCTATGCCGCCCCGCTCCACAGCCGCTCCATGCCGTGGTTTGCCCGCCCCATGGCACTGCACCGCTACTGCATCCTCGCCTTCCTCACCGTACTGATGACCTACTTCGGCGTCAATTTCCTGTTGGGTGGCATACATAGCTATGCGTGAGGCGCAGTGCCTGCCCAATCGGAGCCGTCCGTTAGGATTGCCAGAGCCTTTCGTTAGTAAAAATCTCTTTGTCTGATTTTTATATTTTGATTCAGCCACACGCCGCAGAGCACACGAAGGTGCTCTCCGCCGTGTTGGCTTAGGGGTTGCTGGAGATACTGGTGTTACTGCTTGTCGGTGATGCCGAAGGTGTACCAGTCGAGCTTGTCGTAGCGGCCCTTGACCGCTTTCTTGGCGTTCTGTACATCTTCGCGCAGGAGGCGCATGGCCTCGTTGTTGCGGGCGCGAAGCTCGGCGATGTGGGCGGCAGCCTCCTCTACGGCGCGGTCGGTGGCACGCAGGGTGTCCATCTCGGCTTCGAGGCGGGCAATGTAGGTGTTGTCGATGCCCAATTGTTGCGCCTTGTCCATGTTTCTCTTCATTCCTTCAGCAAGGCTCGCAGCCTTGTCAATCAATGTTTGTGCTGTCTTTGACATAAGTTGTTTTTTGTTTAAGTGAATAATGAATATATAGCAATCAATACTGCTTCGTCGGAGGTGCCAGTGGAGCAATTCTCGCCATCGGAGCACCGATTTGCAAAGCAAAAGTAGGTAAAAAAAGGATAGGTTGTGACCCCTATGATAGGTCCAATAGTGCAATACGCAGGGAGATAAACTTTTGTTTTTCTGCAAGAAAGAAGAAAGTTAAACTTTGTTAATCCCTTCTTTTGCCGAGCTGGCGATGGAGTACTTCAGCAGTTTTTTTCTCAAGACTTGGCATCGCGAGCCTCCTCTGCGTCAGGGGCGCACGAGGATTGGGCAAAACATCTTGGATATTGGCACAAACATCCGCTATTAACGAAATTTAATCCGAGGGATGAAAACTTATTTGTACATTTGCGAACACTATTTGTACGAACAGGCTATGGCACAGACAATCCCTTATCTCCGTTGGCGCGAGCGTATCAACGACATCACCCCCGCCAACTACCGCATCGGCAATGATGTCATCGTCATCCCCCAGCACCCCATGCTGGACCTCCCGACGGGCTGCTTCAAGGTCGATGTCACCACGATGATCATCTACGACAAGGGCTGGGTGCGCGTGTCGGTGGGCATGAAGGAGTACACGGTGAAGGCACCTGCCGTGCTCACCATCTTGGCCGACACCACCTACCAGTATCACGAGCACTCCGACGACCTGGAGTACAAGGCGCTGGTCTACTCGAAGGCCTTCACGGACAACATGTTTTTCAACACCGACCGTGTGCATCCCCTGCGCACATCGATTCTCGACAATGCCCTGCAGGAGGGGAGCGACGTGGTGTATGTCTATAACCTCTATGTGAAGATGCTGCTCGACCTCATGCGCCGTGGACAGACGGCCTATAAGCTCGAGGCCGCCAAGCACCTCACGCTGGCCGTGTTTTACGGCTTCTCCAACACCAAGCACCTCTCGCTCGACGGGCCGTCGGGCCGCAAGGACGAGCTCTATGCACGCTTCACACAGCTTGTGCACCGCCACTTCCGCACCTCGCGCGACGTGTCATTCTATGCCGATGAACTGTGCGTGACGGTCAAGTACCTCTCCTCGGTGGTGAAGGAGAAGAACGGCATCCCCGCGCTCGACTTCATCGAGCAGTACGTCATCACCGAGTGTAAGGCCCTGCTCTCGTCCACCACGATGACCATCCAGCAGATTGCTGACGAGCTGAACTTCCCCTCACAGTCCGTCTTCGGAAAATACTTCAAGCGCGTCACGGGTGTCTCGCCCCGCGAGTATAGAAATAGGATGTAGGGCGGGGGAGAGCGGTTTATCCGAAAAAATAGTAATTTTGCACACCCTGACCGTACCCGATGCACCGTGTCGGGTGTATTAGGTATAAAGAACAATAAAAACGCAACAGACAGAATGAAACAGAAGAGGACTACCGCGTGTAGGGTGTGGATGAGCATAGCGATAATGCTTGCCACAGCATTGGGGGTGAGAGCACAGGGAAACATTACACTGAAACTGATCGATGAGCCGCTGCCCAAGGCATTGCAACTCATCGAGCAACAGGGTGGAAAGAGCATCATCTTCTCGGTGAGCGAGACGGAGAAGCATAGGGTGAGCACTGATCTCAGCGGCATCACTCAGGCCGAGGCCATCAACCACATCTTGTGGGGCAA
The DNA here is from genome assembly GCA_045612925.1 of Bacteroidaceae bacterium. Classification (GTDB taxonomy): domain Bacteria; phylum Bacteroidota; class Bacteroidia; order Bacteroidales; family Bacteroidaceae; genus UBA1189. The sequence continues at coordinate 6,235 of JAZKZX010000045.1, read as the reverse complement.
GCCCTTCGTGGCCAAGGAGAGACCCGAGTGCTTCGTCATACAGAGGAAGAAAGACAGGGACGCATCGCTGGGCATTGCAGGCATGGTGATGGACGTGAAGGGCGAGCCTATCTCGAACTGCAATGTGCAGGTGTTTACGATGGACTCGGTGTATGTCAATGGGGCAACAACAGATCAAGAGGGATGCTTCTCCATACCTCTCAAGAGAGACGAGGAATACCGCATGCAGGTCTCTTACATCGGCTACAAGACGGCCTATAGGCAGTGCCAGGTGGGCCATGTAGGGACTATCGTAATGAGGAACGATGCAATGCGGCTCAACGAAGTCAAGGTGACAGGAATGAGAGTTGAATTGCAGCCCGAGGAGAATGCAGATACCCTGTTCGCTGTTGCCACCAACAGAAGAAGACAAGCTGCTGAGGTAATACCCTCGGTCAATATCATTGGCGTCTCAAAAAACAAGAAGAGCCTTGCCCTGGGCGGACTCGGCAATGTGGTGCGCGAGAAGGCCTATGGCCTGCAGATTGGAGGACTTTACAATCATGTGGGCGACATCGGACGCGGTGTGGCTATTGCAGGACTTGCCAACACCACCCTGGGCTCCTATTATGGGGTGCAGCTCGGTGGACTGTGGAACTATACTTTCCTTGACACCAAGGGAGTGATGATAGGTGGCTTGGGCAACTGGGTGAACAGCGGTTTCAACGGCCTACAACTTGGCGGATTGGCCAACATCACAAGAGACGCGAGAGCGATACAGGTTGCAGGCTTGACTAATATCTCTAAGGGACTATATGGAATACAGATTAGTGGACTGACCAACATCGCGCAGGATGCTTACGGCTTGCAACTTGCAGGACTGACTAATATCTCCAAAGATGTATATGGCTTGCAGGTGGGCGGATTGACAAACATCGCACAGGATACCTACGGACTGCAACTCGCAGGGCTTTTCAATGTATCGCACGACCTATACGGCATGCAATTGGCTGGGTTATTCAACTGCGCCAAGGATGTCTACGGCTTGCAATTTGCCGGATTGGTAAATGTGGCCAAGAGAACGCGGGGCGTACAGTTTGCCGCCATCCTCAACGTGGCCGAGGAGAGTGACTTTCCCATTGGCTTGATCAACATCATCAAGCAAGGCGACAAGGGCGTGGCGCTTACCTACGACATACTGGGCAATGCCGTGATGTCGTTCCGCTCGGGCGGCAAGTATGCCTATGGTATCTTGGGCGTGGGATGCAACGCACAGATTGAGGAACGACTGGTAGTCGAGGCAGGCTATGGCCTGCAGATTCCCGTATGCCGATGGCTCGATGTGAACAATGAGTTCAAGGCCACTACGATGGGCTACAACTCGGGCTATACACGCAGCAACTTCAGTTATCTGCTCTCCCCCTCGCTTACGCTATGGCACCATTGCAATCTCTTCGCAGGTGCCAGCATCAACTACTTCATGTCCGACAGAGCCAGCGCAGCCACACTCTTGCCCAATGCCAGTCTCTGGAGAAAAGAGGGCGATCGAGGCATCGGGCAGTTGTACTTGGGCTATCAGGTCGGAGTGCAATATGTCTTTTAACCCTCTTCATGGACTTTAATTGCGAAAATAGGCGTATCTTCGCAACATGAAACTGACGATATTCCGCAAACACGAGGCCTCGGACGAAGAGCAGCGTTTCCACACGTTGTTTGTAGAGATGTACCCCAAACTTGTGCGCTATGCGACGGCACTGATGGCCGATGCCGATGAGGCGCGAGATATCGTGAGCGACGTGTTTGAGCGCGCTTGGCAACTCCACTCCACGCTGGACGAAGAGACCGACCATGCTTGGCTCTACGCTACCGTGCGCAATGCCTGTCTCAACCGTCTGAAGCATCTGAAGGTAGAGCAAGAGCACATCGAGGCCGTCATAGAAGCCACACGGGCCGATATGGCCGACAACTATCGCCAACACGAAGCACTGCTACGCCATGCCGAAGAGATAGCCCGCAACCTGCCCGAACCTACACGCAGCATACTGCGCCTATGCTACTGGGACAAGCAGACCTACCGCCAAGTGGCCGAGCACCTCGGCATCAGTCCCGATACGGTGAAGAAGCACATCAGCAAGGCACTGCGCATCCTACGAGAAACAATGAAAGAATTGATTTGATAATTACAACCGTATGAAATCACCCGACACCAACGACCACCGCCTCGAGGCACTCCTTCGTGAAGCCCTCACACAAGAGCCCACGGCAGAAGAGACCGAGCATGCCTGGCAAGCCTTTGCCAATCGTCGCCATAAGCAGCGCACTCGCCGCACCCTATACATAGCCACAGCATCGGTGGCAGCCATATTGGCCATCGTATTTCTCCTACGCGGCACACAACCCAATCCTATGCCCCATGGTATACAGGTGTTTGCCTCGATAGATGCACCGCAACAGATTACCTTCACAGAGAAAGATGGACGCACCCTTGCCGCCACTCCAGCAGGCACCACGGCCACCATTCTCCTCAGCGACAGCACAGAAGTGCTGCTTGGTGCCAATAGCCGCTTGGAATATCCCACCCATTTTGCCGGGAAAAGTCGCGAAGTCACACTCTCGGGCGAGGCTCGTTTCCATGTTGCCAAGCACGAAGGACTCCCCTTCATTGTGCACACCCAAGAACTACAGACACAGGTGTTTGGTACCGTCTTCGATGTGCGTGCCTATCCGCAGGGAACACCCGATGTAGCACTCTACGAAGGCAGCATAGGCGTCACCTATCGAGGTAAAGAGCATCTGATGCGGCCCGGCGAACAGGCATTTGTCGATACCGACGGAGCGCTGCAACTCATCGCTACACCTGCCCATCGCAGCAGCTGGGTCGAAGGATACTTCACCTACGACAACCAAGACCTGCGCACCGTGATGCAGGAGATAGGGGCGTGGTACAACCTCTCCGTCACCTTCGAGACAGTTCGCCTACTCGATGAGCGTATCCACTTCCGCCTCAGCCGCCAACAACCTGTCGATGTCATCCTACAAGTGCTGGGCGACATGGGCATTGCCCAGTTCGTCAGAGGCGAAGAAGGGATTGTGGTGCGATGAGGGTTGATTAAAAGTTTTTTTGTCTCTTCTCCGAAAAAAGTTGAGATTTCTCTTGACTCGTACCCTACGGCAGTATTTAACTTTGCATTCGAAAGCTGCAATAAATCGTACGATTATGAGAGAAAAAACAAAGTTAAAAATCGGAGAGTTTTCCAAATTGTGCCGTGTCACCGTGCGTGCATTGCGACACTACGAAGAGAAGGGACTGCTGAAGCCTGCCGTTGTCGACGAATGGACAGGCTACAGGCAATACGACCTGAGCCAGTCGCAACGACTGTATCGGATCCTCCACCTGAAGAGTATGGGGCTGTCACTCGATGAGATTGCCGACATCCTTGACCGAGGAGACTACAGGCCCGACTCAGCGATGATAGAGCGGAGGATGGCACAATGCCGTGCCGAGATAGCCCGGCTACAGCAGCAACTGAAGCAGCTGGAAAGTCTGGCACAGCTCTCCACAACAAACAAAACAATGAACAAAACAACCATCAAAAGAATTCCAAGCCGCATAGTGGCAAGCTACCGCAAGGTAATAAAGAACTACGATGAATTGGGCCCCTTATGCGTCAATGTCATCGGACCCGAGATGATGCGCGTGGGCTGCACCTGCCCCGAGCCGCAGTACTGCTACACGATGGAGCACGATACCGAGCACCGCGACGAGAACATCGACCTGGAGTATTGCGAGGCAGTAGGGGAGATGCACCCCGACACGGAAATCCTGCGTTTCTACGAAGCGCCCGAGATACCGAAAGCGCTCTGCCTCCTGCATCACGGTCCGTACGACAGATTCTCTGAGACGATGACCGAGGCCTTGGCCTATATCGAAGAGCAGGGAATGCAACTCAGCGGCAACCCCCGCTTCTGCTACCTCGATGGCCCGTGGAACAAGCAGGACGCAGCAGACTACCTCACGGAGGTTCAGATACCCATCAAATAGGTATCCTGAAATAAACTTCCCAAACCAATTTATCATAGGCTTGACAAAATTTTATCGAGCCTATGATAATTTTTTATCGCTATGTTGAAAAAACTTTTTCACTATAGTGATAATTTTTTTTCAAGCCTTCGAAAATCTTTGCAAAAAGTTTGCCGAAGGATATTAGTAGACATCCATTTCTGCCACTGCCAACCCAAAATAAACTTTTATCACCAGAAGATACAAGGAATTGACCAGCCATTTTCGCTACATCCAGTTCCGAGATAGATTTTACTCTTTTTTGATTTACTTTTGCCTCCGTTTTGCGTCCTCATGGTAGAGACAATGATTATGGAGAAGGATAGATTTGACATATTGTCGAGGAAAGTTAGAGGCAAGCTGCTGGCGCTGGCGCGGAGCTTTGCACTGCCTTCGGGAGTGGAACCCGACGATGTGGTGCAGGAGGCGATGATTGCGCTTTGGGAGCTGACGGAGCAGGGCTACCCGATGAAAGATACCGAGGCGATGGCCATAAGGCTGACGAAGAATATCTGCGTGGAGCACTATCGGAAGGCACATTTGGAGTTGCAGGCACTGACACACGACAACTACCTTGGCGGAACCGAAGCGACCGTGCTGACCGACCGTGAGGACTTGAAGCGCATACAGGAGAGCATCTATGGGTCGCTCACCACGACACAGCGGGAGTATCTGCACCTGAGAAACGACGAAGGTCTCTCGCTCGATGAGATAGCTACACGCACAGGCAAGCCCAAGACAAGCATCAAGTCTACCCTGTCGAAAGCAAGAAAACAGATGTTGGAACTAATAAAAGGTCAGTTATGATGGATATAAAGGATAAGGATACGCGCATGGCACTCGTGGCCAGGTATCTCGAAGCGGATACGACGGTGGCCGAGGAGGCCTTGCTCGCTGCATACTACGCCGCAAACGAGGCTGAGGAGGATGAACGCGCCATAGCCCAGATGATACGGATGGAGCACGCTAACGAAGCGCTGCTCTCCAAGGAAGGAGCCGAGGAGTTTGACCGCATCGTGAGTCAGACGAAGCCCAAGCAATCAAGACCTATCATCCGCCGTATGGCTTGGATAAGCGGCGCGGCTGCAGCTATCGCCCTGCTGCTTGTGCTCAACGTACAACTACCGCAAGAGGAAGTGCCCAACGAGGCCTTCACGACCGTAGAGATTGCGGGATATGTGCAGCAACTGATGAATGTGGAGGATGTAGAGACGGTAACGGCATCGCCCATCAAAGAGTGCGTGTTGGTGACTGCCACCCTTGCCGACGGCACCACCAAGATGTATATCATGAACAAAGATTCTGAGGAAGGAAGTACTTCAATGTTAGCAATAAATTAAACCCACTAAAACATTCAAAATTATGAGAACAATCCTATTGACGGCACTCTGTGCCGTAGCCATCGGTACCCAAGCCAAGGTAGCAAACGACACGATAGACAAGTACATTATCGACAAGCAGCCGATAGAGCACTTCGACGGTTCGCAGCTCGAAGGCAAACGCATCTCAAAGTATATGATTGCTTACAAGCAAGGCAAAGGCGTGCTGGAGAAGCATCACGTGATATATACGGGCGATGAGGCGGAAAAAACCTTTACCATTGAAGGGAATGCCAACGGGCCTATAGTAGTCTCCAAAATGTTAGGGCCGCTCATCATTGTAGATGGCAAAGAATCGTCAAATGAAGAGATGGCTTTGATAAAATCGGAAGATGTTGCCAGTGTCTATGTTTTCGAGCCAAGTTCTGAAGTCGCCAAGTCGTATGGTGAGAAAGGCAGTAAAGGAGTGATTAAGGTAACGACCAAGAGCGCTAATGTGACTATAGTTTCTGATCCCCTCGTTATTGTCGATGGAAAAGAAACATCACCTGAAGATTTTGCCAAGATTAATTCAGAGACCATTGATCATATTGATGTGCTCAAAGCGGGTGGAGAGGCTGCGGAAGAGATGTATGGTGAGAAAGGAAAGAATGGAGTAATCATTGTAACCACCAAAGCAGGCAAGAAGGATAAATAAAGGTAATAATTAGATTTACCTAAAACTATCTTCTCTCACGACCGACACCCTATACACTGGGGTGTCGGTATTTATCTATCAATACAACAGCGAATTACAAGCAATTACCGACACCTCAGCCCAAAATCCCTTTTATTCCTCTTTCTTCACCTCGAAGCCCAGTGACTCGATGGTGCGGAT
>JAZKZX010000044.1:0-5299 GCA_045612925.1 Bacteroidaceae bacterium | reverse complement strand
CAGCATCAAACTCGACGATTGTAAAGTAATTATAGGATTAAGGATTTAACCAGTCAACCCAGTATAGGAATAAGACAAAATCGTGTAAACCTCGTGTAGGAATAAACAAAAAAACTGACAACCTAAATTAGGAAACTACACCTCTTTAAGGGGGACGAGCGAAATGAAGTGTTAGCGGAATGAAGCGGAGGGGGTCTGAAAAAGTTTGGCGCTTCCCAAAATCTCCTTCGTAACCTCACGGATGTTTTCGATTACGCCATCGTAATTGTTGAAAATATTTATTTTCAAAGCGTATAGTGCGTATCCCATGTACTTGCAATAACCATTCTTCGCGTTGTAAGTCATTCTCTTCGCCTTGCATCGTGTAGTGTTGTGCTCCATCTAATTCAATGCACAAATGTAGTTGTGGGCAGTAGAAGTCAAGAATATAAGGACCTCCTCCAAACTGACGACGCCAACGCATTCCTTCTATCTGACGCCCTTAAAGACCGTGCCATAGTGTGGCCTCTGCTGCAGTACCCTTATTGCGGAGTTCTTGACGCTGGGTAGTTTGTTCTTTAATGTTGTTGGGGCGTTTCATGAATTTAAGTTAAATAGGTTAATCTTTAGACCCCCTCCGCTCCGCTCGCTCTGCTCTCTTCGCTCGTCCCCCTTGAAGAGGGGACAGTGCTTTTAATTACTCTTGCAACCCTTCCTAACTCCCAACTCCCAATTCCTAACTCCTAACTCCTAATTTCTTCACCCCTCTCATCGTCCATACGGCCACCATAGCCAGTGCAAGACGGGTGAGGAAGATCCACCAGAAACTGATGCCCATAGCTACGAAAAGCATGGTGTCTTCGAGTAGCGAGTGTGATACGCCGAGGTGATGGTTCACGAGGTTAGCCTCCTCGCGTGTGAGTCGCCCATTCTCCACCTCATCAATCATGATGGCAGCACCGTATGCCATACCCACGATATTACCCGTGAGCCAGAGGAGTGAACAACCAGAGGGGAGTCCGAAGAGTCGCATGAGTGGTGATAGGATATTGGCGATGCGGTGCATCCAACCAAACTCCTCGAGCACGCGCTGCAATACCATCAGCGCCGTTACGATGAGTACGATAGTGACGGTAAGCGTGAGCGATGAGGAGAGCCATTGCATGAAGAGCATACCCCATGAGGTCACCTCGGCAGCACCCATGTTCATGAAACTGAAGGGAGCGTCGCTCTGTGGCAGTAGCCAGTTGAGCACGATTGCCGACACGAATGACATGGCGATGCGGAATGCCACGATACGCCCGAAGGGAGAACCCGTCTTATGCGCTACCGAGCACTCTACCGGTAGGTTGTGCGACACGAGGCACATGACCGCCAGGATGGTCGCTTCGCGTAGGGTGAGCGTGAGCGTAGTCATCACGGCTATGGTAGGGTAGAGGGGGAGGAAGATGCTGGTGAGGAAGATGATGGCCGAGTCGCCCGAGAGTCCGATGATGCTGAATATAGGCGATAGTATGGCAGCCAGCCAATCGATGAAGCCCACATGCTGCAATACGCGCACGGCCAGCGAGATGGGCAGCATCACTTTGAGTAGCCACACGCATATGCTCAGCGAGCGAGGTATGGCGCGGAGTACACATTTGTAGAGGCGGATGAGTAGTCGTTTGGGCATTGTGTTTGGTGGTATTGAGGGGGACTAGAGATTCTAGATAGTATAGATTACTCTAGGGACCCTTTTTATCTCTTAAACATACGGTCCATCTCTTTCTTGTCGTCCTTCTCCTTCAGCGACTGACGCTTGTCGTACTGCTTCTTACCTTCGGCAAGGGCGATGACGAGTTTGGCGAGTCCCTTTTCATTGATGAAGAGTCGGGTAGGCACGATGGTGAAGCCTGGGTGCTTCTCCTCGTTCTGCAGGTTGCGCAGTTCCTTCTTGCTCAGCAGCAGCTTACGCTCGCGACGAGCGTTGTGGTTGTTGTATGAGCCGTAGAAGTATTCCGAGATATGCATGTTCTTCACCCACAGCTCACCGTTGATAAAGTAGCAGTAGGTGTCTACGAGGCTGGCTTTGCCGAGGCGGATCGACTTAATCTCCGTTCCCGTGAGCACGATGCCAGCAGTGAAGGTATCAACGAATTCGTAGTCGAATGATGCCTTCTTGTTCTTGATGTTTATGGGTGTAGGCTTTTTCTTTTCCATTAGCCGAGAGTATTCGATAACATATTAAACAAAGCGTGTATGATTGCAGGTGAGAATATCACTGCAGCTGAGGTCAGCACGGTGAATGTCAGCCTATCCTTCTCGGGTACGGTGAAGACAATCTCGCTGCCCTCCCACACTACATAGAGTACATAGAACTGCAATATCCACTTGAAGATAAAGAACTGCGGGAAGAGGATTGCCAACATCTCTGATACGAATACTACGCCCATAGTATAGCCCACAAAGAGTTGCGAACCGGGCATGTCGGCATCATGCTTGAGGAACTCTTTTCTCAGGAGGTCGAGCAGCCATGCTGCAAGGAAGAATCCTCCGAAGAGTGCCACGCAGTAGCTACATATGTCCATTGTTGCCTCTTGGAATGTGAGGCGCTTCAATCCTTTATCCGTGAGTTTCCCGATCAGTACCGCCAATCCACATAGTGCGATGAGAGGATATACGAAGGAACCCATCACATCGCGTCGGGGCGACTCGCTGGAAATCTCCACCCACGCTTTCTTGGGCGAGGCGATAAGTGAGAAAAGACGGCGGAACAGTTCCTTGTAGTTCATACCTGGTTGTTGATAAATGAATTTATTGGATAAACTCGCACTTGAAATAGTCGGTGATAGCCTTCATGTCACCGATGGTATCCTTGCCATTAATCTTAGTCCAGTCAAACTGGCCCGTGAGTACAATTCTCATGGAGTCCTCTTTGTGCTGCTTGATAGCCTCCAACACCTCTTTCATCTTGGCGCGTTGCTCTTGATCGGCATTGGCGGTATCCTTCAAGGTACGCAGGTCGAAGCACTGCAGTTTGTCCTCGCGGTCCTGCTTGTTCGCGTTAGGAGTGTATGTCGCGCCTAATCTGAGATACAAAGTATCATTCACCGCTTTTTCGGCAGTGAGGAAGTATTTTCCTGCTTCATCTGAAGGGATTACAGGCACCACATTCAAGTATCCATCGGCAACCCATACGATAGGCGCATAGTTGTCGAAGAGGGGCTTCTGCATCCATGAAGAGAAGGGTCTCATAGAGTCTGCGGGAGTGGTTTTGCTTACAGGCTGTACATCAATCTTTAGAGCCTTCTCCAAGGTGACTGTTTGTTTGTATTCGTTATCCACATCGAGTCGTATGTATAGTTCTGCACGCTTGGCGTCTGCAAGTCCGAACTGTGCCAAAGCTCCTTCGGTCTTGAGGTTGGTGAAGTCCTCACTCTTAAACTCCTCGCCCGTGTAGTCAGCAACAAACTTGGCAGAATTACCAGTAGAGCTGATTGTTACCACACGAGGGAAATAGTATGTGCTGTTGTATCCCGTATTCTCGAAACATGAGGTCAGAGCGAGTGTCATCACTCCTGCCATTGCAAATAATATCTTTTTCATTGTATTTTGCTTTGTTATCTGGTTTTATCTATTGATTGTTGACGTCAAATAAGGAACTCCTCGATATGCTCGTCCACATAGTAGGCGATGGTGGCCGTTATCTCCTCCTCGTTTTCGATGAAATAGTCCTCGGGGTCGTCAAACTGCGGGTATAGCTCGTACATGGCCATAAACTCCTCGTCTGTTCGTTCGCGTGTGAGGTCTGCTTTGTGTTCGTCATATACCTCCTTGGCCTTGTATATCATCTTTGAGAAATCTTTCAGTCCCCAAAGACGCATGGCCTTGGCAAAGGGATTGTCAAAGATATAGGGTCCATAGCCATTCTGTATCAGCTGGCAGAAGCCGCCGTCCATCATCTCCTCGTGGAAGAAGTGGTACCCCAAGAGTGCATGCTGCGAGCCTGTGAGGCGTGGCATCGTCTCAGCCGTCAGTTCACCCTCTATCACTTCGAGGTAGGCATCGGTAAACACCTTCAAGAAGGCATCCATGCCCTCCTCAGCGCCTTGGCGCAGCTGTTCGTCGGTAATCAATTTGTCCATAGTAGCTTTAATAGGGATGCAAAGATACACAAAAGATAGTTATTTCTGCCAAAAGGAGACTTAAATATATATAATGAAGGTAAAAAACAGAGTTCAGCGAAAAAATCACCTTTTACAATTTCCATTTTTCAATTTAATGATTAATTTTGCAACAAGAATTGTAAAGTTCATTTTCATTCACTTAATTAAAATTAAGAAAACATGGTTTATTCACACGAAGTAGAACACATGTGTGTTGTGAAGAAGGGTCCTAACCACGGTCCCGCTCCCATCCCTGAAGAGGGTAAGTGGGTACAATCAAAAGAGATCAAGGATATCTCAGGTTTGACACACGGTATCGGTTGGTGCGCACCTCAGCAGGGCGCTTGTAAGCTCACCTTGAACGTTAAGGAGGGTATCATCCAGGAGGCATTGGTAGAGACTATCGGTTGCTCTGGTATGACTCACTCTGCAGCTATGGCTTCAGAGATCCTTCCCGGTAAGACATTGCTCGAGGCTCTCAACACTGACCTCGTTTGCGATGCTATCAACACCGCTATGCGCGAGCTCTTCCTCCAGATCGTATACGGCCGCACACAGTCAGCCTTCTCTGAGGGTGGTTTGATGATCGGTGCTGGCCTCGAGGACCTCGGTAAGGGTCTCCGTTCACAGGTAGGTACACTCTACGGTACACTCGCTAAGGGTCCCCGTTACCTCGAGATGGCCGAGGGTTACATCAGCCGTGTAGCTCTTGACAAGGACGACCAGATCTGCGGTTACGAGTTCGTACACCTCGGCAAGTTCATGGACGAAATCAAGAAGGGTACCGATGCTAACGAAGCCTTGAAGAAGGTAACTGGCACATACGGCCGCTTCACCGCTGAGCAGGGCGCAGTAAAACACATTGATCCACGTCACGAATAATAATAAGGAGGAAAGAACTATGATTAGAGAAGTAAAATTCGAGAGCCAAGACCGTCGCATCAAGCAGATCCTTGCTGCATTGAACGAGTACGGCATCAAGTCAATTGAAGAGGCCAACGAGATTTGCGACCAGTATGGTCTTGATCCTTATTTGGCATGTGAAGAGACACAGCCCATCTGCTTCGAGAACGCCAAGTGGGCCTACGTAGTAGGTTGCGCCATCGCTATCAAGAAGGGCGTGAAGACAGCTGCCGAGGCTGCTGAGGCCATCGGTATCGGCTTGCAGGCATTCT
>JAZKZX010000043.1:0-34098 GCA_045612925.1 Bacteroidaceae bacterium | reverse complement strand
TCTTCTTACCATCTCAAGGGGTGTCCCTCTCGATTGCGGATGCAAAGGTAGATACTTTTATATTACCCACCAAACTTTATCACGACTTTTTTTACAAGAAAATTCGCACTTTTTTACAATAGGCTGATTTTCAAAGGGAGTCACAGGAGAACTATCCTCAAAGAAGGAAACAAATTGACATCTTTATGTTGCAAAACATCGTTTTTTTAGATAAAAAAAGCTGCCACATAGGATAGATGTGGCACAATTGAACTTTTCGCAAAAGACAACTACAAATACTTAAACACACACAATATAGGCATGATGGCGCGTGTGGGCAAATATTGGAGTCAAGGGATAGTAGCCAGATACGATTTTCCCTTCGCAACAAACGAGGGGATTCTTTTCAGAAGATTCTTTATGGAATCGCATCGCAGTTTCTTCGCCAGAGAAGGAGGCAACATAAAAAGAGCCCTCAGCAGACGGGGCGAGGAGTTTGCGACGAACTTCGTGTGCAATGATGCCCATATTTAGACGAAGATTTATTTCGACGCAAGGATGTATAGCAAATGCTGATTCGTAGAGTTTAGAATCTACCCCTTCTTCCTGTTGAGCCAAATTCACAACCATCATATCTATACCAAAGTAGAGGGGATGGAGCGTTGTGTCCCATTCAGCTGGGATGATGCAATCGGAGTGACAGATAATCCACGCCTGTACTTCATGGAGATCAGAAAGGGGGACATATCGGGCGAGCAGCATCTCTATCTTCTCGTCAGAAACGAGGAGATTGCTCTCGTAGCGGCCATGAGAATTGGTATTAAAGAGCGAGTAACCAATGAAGCGGCACTGCCCCGCACTGACACAAAATTCCATAGCGAAATCTTGCACCTTATTATAATAGGGCTCGGCGGTAAGGTATCCGTGACGGGCGATGAGTGCATTAGCCCAGTTCTCGACCTTACTTAAGGAAGATGACAAGACATTCCGCAGTAGTTTTTCTTCTTTATTTTCATTTATATTGACATGCCTCAACCCTTTGCCGCTACTCGATAAGGGGTCTTTCAACACGACATGCCCATGCAAGAGGGTGTATGAGGCTATCTCATCAATGCCATGTACAATGATACTCCCCCCAACATAAGATCCTTCATGATGGTCGGCATGAAAGGCACGAAGGAGAAGATGCGCTGATTGGCGTTCTGAGTGCGTACGCAATGCATGAAGTGCAGCATCAGTAGGAAGCAAAGACTCTGCAACCCCCATGTGACGCAGTCGCTCTTTGACCGCTCCGTCCCACCCCCATACAACAAACTCATCGTCCATGACATCAAGGAGCGAAGCAAGGTCGCACGCCATCTCACGGATGTTTTTAGGGGCAATAAAATAGCGACTGCCGTTGGCAAGGGCAAGGTCGTGTTCGGGATTGAATACCTTTATTTGCTTCATGGTGCGAAGATAACAACTTTTTCTTACAAATTTGCAATGTTGGGATTGCAAAATACAAAAAACATTTGTACCTTTGTCGGTTGGAATCAATTTGTAGAAATCTAAAGCTATATGGAGGCATTCTATAAAACACACGAATACTTGTTGGCGCATACTGAAGCACCTGTGCGTCGAGCATTAATGGACGAAATCGACTGGAACGACCGTTTGATTGGTATCAAGGGTACACGCGGTGTGGGCAAGACCACCTTCTTGATTCAATATGCGCAGGAACGATTCCGCTATGATCGTTCGTGCCTATATGTAAACATGAACAATTTCTACTTCCAAGACAATAAACTTTCGGAGTTTGCCGAGGAGTTTATTCGTCGTGGCGGCAAGGTGTTGCTCATCGACCAAGTATTCAAGATCCCTAATTGGAGCCACCAGCTACGCGAGTGCTACGACAGATTTCCACAACTGAAAATCGTATTTACCGGTACATCGGTGATGCGTCTTAAAGAAGAGAACCCCGAGCTGAACGGCATTGCCAAGCCATACAACCTGCGCGGATTCTCGTTCCGTGAGTACCTAAACCTCATGACGGGGAACAACTTCCGCAGCTACACTCTAGAGGAGATACTGACTAACCACGAGCAGATAGCTCGCACGATATTACCCAAGGTAAGTCCGAATGCATTCTTTCAGAACTATTTGCACCACGGATTCTACCCCTTCTTCTTGGAGAAACGCAATTTTGCAGAGAATCTACTGAAAACCATGAATGCCATGATTGAGGTGGACATCCTTATCGTGCAGCAGATGGAACTAAAGTATTTGGCAAAGATCAAGAAGCTGCTCTACTTGTTGGCAGTCAATGGCCCGGCAGCGCCCAATGTGAGCAAATTGGCCGAGGCGATACAGACCTCTCGCGCTACGGTAATGAACTACATCAAGTATTTGGCCGATGCACGACTGATCAACATGGTATATAACCCCGGTGAATCGTTCCCGAAGAAGCCCGCAAAGATTATGCTGCACAACACCAACTTGGTATATAGCATCTACCCCGTAAAGGTAGAGGAGCAAGACATCTTGGAAACATTCATGATTAACTCTTTGTGGAAAGACCACCAAGTAAACAAGGGCACTAAAGGCTTGTCGTTTGTGGTAGACGAGAACATTCCTGTACGCGTATGCACTGAGGGAGTCCGCAAGAAGAACAACTCAGGAGTATACTACGTTATGCATAAGCGCGAGCTGGGCCGTGGCAACGAAATCCCCATGTGGCTCTTCGGCTTCTTGTATTGATATGAATTGACATATTATATATATAAATAGGTATAGTAGTAAAAAGAGAAAAGATTAACATTTAAAATCGTAAATAAATCAAAACAATGGCTAAACAAAAAAAGTTTATCACTTGTGATGGTAACCAGGCAGCTGCACATATCTCGTATATGTTCTCTGAGGTAGCAGCTATCTACCCTATTACTCCATCATCTACAATGGCTGAGTATGTCGACGAGTGGGCAGCTCAGGGCCGTAAGAACATCTTCGGCGAGACAGTACTCGTACAGGAAATGCAGTCTGAGGGCGGCGCCGCAGGTGCCGTACACGGCTCACTCCAGGCTGGTGCCCTGACCACTACATACACCGCTTCGCAAGGTCTCTTGCTGATGATTCCCAACATGTATAAGATTGCCGGTGAGTTCTTGCCCTGCGTATTCCACGTATCGGCACGTACATTGGCTTCACACGCATTGTGTATCTTCGGAGATCACCAAGATGTGATGTCAACCCGTCAGACCGGCTTCGCGATGTTGGCGGAAGGCTCTGTACAAGAGGTTATGGACCTCGCTGGTGTTGCCCACCTCGCTACCATCAAGAGCCGCGTGCCCTTCGTAAACTTCTTCGACGGCTTCCGCACCTCACACGAGATTCAGAAGATTGAGATGCTCGAGAACGAGGACCTCGCTCCGCTCGTAGACCAAAAGGCATTGGCCGAGTTCCGTAGCCGCGCACTCACTCCCGAGCACCCCGTGGCACGTGGTATGGCCGAGAACCCCGACACCTTCTTCGCTCACCGCGAGAGCTGCAACAACTACTACGCTAACGTACCTGCTGTAGTGGAGGAATATATGGAGAAGATCTCAGAGATCACTGGCCGCAAGTATGGTCTCTTCGACTATTATGGCGCTGAGGATGCCGACCGCGTGATCATCGCTATGGGTTCGGTGACAGAGGCTATCCGCGAAGTTGTTGACCACCTCACCGCTCAGGGCGAGAAGGTTGGTCTCGTGGCCGTACACCTCTATCGTCCCTTCTCTGCAAAGCACTTCCTCGCTGCTGTGCCCAAGACAGCTAAGCGTATTGCCGTGCTTGACCGCACTAAGGAGCCCGGTGCTAATGGCGAACCCCTCTACCTCGATGTGAAGGACTGCTACTATGGCCAGCCCGACGCTCCCGTTATTGTGGGTGGCCGTTATGGTCTCGGCTCTAACGATACTACTCCAGCACAGATCC
Source organism: Bacteroidaceae bacterium (assembly GCA_045612925.1). Classification (GTDB taxonomy): domain Bacteria; phylum Bacteroidota; class Bacteroidia; order Bacteroidales; family Bacteroidaceae; genus UBA1189. The sequence continues at coordinate 30,165 of JAZKZX010000043.1, read as the reverse complement.
TTGCCGTATATGAGAACCTCGCTATGGCTGAACCCAAGAACCAGTTCACCGTGGGTATCGTAGATGACGTTACCTTTACCTCGCTTCCCCAGAAAGAGGAGATCGCTATGGGTGGCGACGGTATGTTCCAGGCTAAGTTCTACGGTCTTGGTGCCGACGGTACGGTAGGTGCCAACAAGAATTCAGTGAAGATTATCGGTGACAACACCGACAAGCACTGTCAGGCATACTTCTCATACGACTCAAAGAAGTCGGGTGGTTTCACCTGCTCACACCTCCGTTTCGGTGATAGCGAAATCCGCTCTACCTACTTGGTAAATACACCTAACTTCGTAGCTTGCCACGTACAGGCTTACCTGAAGATGTACGATGTGACTCGTGGCTTGCAGAAGAACGGTACCTTCCTGCTCAACACCATCTGGGAGGGCGATGAGTTGGCTGCAAACCTTCCCAACAATGTCAAGAAGTACTTTGCTGACAACAACATCAAGGTATACTATATCAACGCTACCAAGATTGCACAGGAGATTGGCCTCGGCAACCGCACCAACACCATCCTCCAGAGTGCCTTTTTCCGCATCACTGAAGTGATCCCCGTTGACTTGGCCATCGAGCAGATGAAGAAGTTCATCGTGAAGTCATACGGCAAGAAGGGCGAGGATATCGTCAACAAGAACTACGCTGCTGTAGATCGCGGTGGTGAGTACAAGGAACTCGTAGTAGATGCTGCTTGGAGTAACCTCCCCGCTGATGAGAAGGTGGCCAACGACGACCCCGCATTCATCAACGAGGTAGTACGTCCTATCAACGCACAGAATGGCGACCTACTCCCCGTATCGGCCTTCAAGGGCTACGAGGATGGCACATGGCCTCAGGGCACATCGGCTTATGAAAAGCGCGGTGTAGCACCCTTCGTTCCTGTATGGGATGCAGAGAAGTGTATCCAATGTAACAAGTGTGCCTTCGTTTGTCCCCACGCTTGTATCCGTCCGTTCGTAATGGATGATACCGAAGCTGCTGGCATTAACGGTGACATGATTGAAATGAAGGCTCCCGCTGCGATGAAGGGCATGAAGTTCCGTATCCAGGTGGGTGTGATGGACTGTCTCGGTTGCGGCAACTGCGCCGATGTATGTCCCGGCAATCCCAAGCTCGGTGGTCCTGCCCTCAAGATGGTTCCCCTCGAAGGCGAGCTCAAAGAGGCAGCCAACTGGGATTACTGCGTGAAGAACGTGAAGAGCAAGCAGGCTCTCGTAGATATCAAGTCTAACCCCAAGAACTCACAATTTGCTACTCCGCTCTTCCAGTTCTCTGGTGCATGTTCGGGTTGCGGTGAGACACCCTATGTGAAGCTCATTTCTCAGCTCTATGGTGACCGTCAGATGGTGGCTAACGCTACTGGTTGCTCATCAATCTACTCAGGTTCAATCCCCTCAACACCTTATACAACCAACGAGAAGGGTCAGGGTCCTGCATGGGCAAACTCTCTCTTCGAGGACTTCTGCGAGTTTGGTCTCGGTATGGTGCTTGCCAACAAGAAGATGAAGGCTCGCGTACAGGCTCTCTTGGAAGAGATGATTGCCAGCGACAAGGTTTCTGCCGAATATAAGGAGGCTGCCCAGGCTTGGATTGCCGGTCAGGACGATGCTGATGCCTCTAAGGCTGCTGCCGCAGCATTGCTACCCCATATCGAGGCAAGCTCAGCTGCTGGTTGCCCCGTATGTGCTCAGCTGAAGGAGCTCAGCCACTACCTCGTGAAGCGTTCACAGTGGATCATCGGTGGTGACGGTGCCTCTTACGATATCGGTTACGGCGGTCTCGACCACGTGATTGCTTCGGGTGAAGATGTGAACATCCTCGTGCTCGACACAGAGGTATACTCTAACACCGGTGGCCAGTCATCAAAGGCTACTCCGCTCGGCGCCATTGCCAAGTCTGCCGCTTCAGGTAAGCGTGTCCGCAAGAAAGACCTCGGCATGATTGCTACTACCTACGGCTATGTATATGTAGCGCAGGTAGCTATGGGTGCCGACCAGAGCCAGTGCCTCAAGGCTATCCGCGAGGCTGAAGCTTATCCCGGTCCCTCAATCATCATCGCTTACGCTCCCTGTATCAACCACGGTTTGAAGAAGGGTATGGGTAAGGCACAGGCCGAGGAGGCTGCTGCTGTTGCATGCGGTTACTGGCACCTCTGGCGCTTCAACCCCGCACTCGAGGCAGAGGGCAAGAATCCGTTCACACTCGACTCTAAGGAGCCGCAGTGGGAGGGCTTCCAAGACTTCCTCAAGGGTGAGGTACGCTTCGCTTCGGTGATGAAGCAATACCCCGCCGAGGCAGCTGACCTCTTCAATGCTTGCGAGGAGATGGCCAAGAAGCGCTACCAGAGCTATGTGCGCATGACAAAGATGGAGTATTGATAATATCATAAGATGATAGCAAGGTGTTTTAGCGTCTTGCTATCATTGAAAATTTTATAACTCAAACTAAAAGAACACAAAATGTTAGGAACTATCATTTACATCATCGGCCTTGTATTAGCTATCAAGGCTGTATTGGAGATTATTAAGATGCCCATGGGTACAGCAGGTAAGGTTATCAGTGCAATAGCAGTGCTTTGTACTTCATGGGTAGGCTTGGCTGTATACTACTTCTATGCCAAGGACAAATTGGTTAGTTGGTTTAAATAAATCTCCAAGCCAACATAATTAATAAAATAGGAAGTCCCGGACTCTGGGACTTCCTATTTTTATTATAGATTAACTATTTATTTTAGTACTAAGGATATCGTTTGTCCCTTGCGCACTATGCTTCCTGGTTGTATGCTCTGTGTACTTACCTTACCTCTGCCCGAAAGACGAACATTAAGTCCACATGCCTCAAGCATATAAACGGCATCTCTTGCCCCAAGTCCCCTTACATTGGGTACCTTACCTTGCGAGGGGTCAAAATCCACGCCAACAAGCGCTACACTTGCCTCACCACATTCTGCGTTGCCCCACACAATCAAACCTGCGCGATATGACACTGAGGCCTCCCATGTTGTAGGGACATCAAACCGATCAAGCACATAGTGAGCTGCAGTGATATTACCCTTAAGTACCGATGGTATATGATTTGCGGTAGAGTCACGCAACTCTGCGACATCTCGCTGGTCGTCTCTTGCCATCACACGCTTGGCAATCTCCCCAAACACAACACCTGCGACACCACCACCAGATATGAGTCCACCCTTCGTCTGAATGGAAACGATACAAGTATATTTAGGAGCATCAGCAGGGAAGAAACCGCAAAAGCTCAATTGGTGTCCACCTCCCTTGAGTTGTCCGCCACTGGCTATCTGTGCTGTACCAGTCTTACCTGCAACCACAAAGTTGTCTGATTTTGCTTGACGCCCAAGTCCTGTAGGTTCATTGACTACCATGGTCAACATCTTCGTGATATCATCAAGTGCTTGCTTTGAAGCGATCTTATCGATAAGCACCTCGGGCTTAAACTCCTCAACGACTTGTCCATCTTCAAGGATTGCCGACACGAGGCGAGGCTTCATAAAGGTTCCTCCATTGGCAATGGCATTATAAAATGCCACGATATTGATTGGTGCTATCTGTGTTTCATAACCAATAGACATCCAAGGGAGTGCCGTACGCGACCAGTTTGTCCGTTTCTCATTCGGTTTGCGAATGACAGGCTTACCCGTGCCAGGCAACAACGGGAAGTGTGTAGCTAATCCCATGCGATGAAGTCCCTCGACAAACTTTTCGGGATTGTTGTAATAGTTCTCATCGATAAGACGCGCGGTGCCAACATTCGAAGAGTACATCAGCACCTGAGGTACGCTGAGCATACCATAAGCGCTCTCCCGGTTCCAATTGTGGTCTCTCATCGTAGCGGTACCGAATTTATAAAGTCCACGGTTGGCATCTACAGAATCATTGATGCTAATCTTCTTATCATCGAGAGCCACCAATAGCGAGGCAGTCTTGAAGGTTGAACCTGGCTCCAGGATATCTGCTAAGGCATGATTTTTCAGTTCGTAGTAGTTTCCATCTCCAGCACGGCTCATATTTACCATTGCCTTGATGTCTCCTGTGGCCACTTCCATCACGACCACCACACCTGTACGGGCATCACCATTGTACTGCGTGTTCTGCTTATGGAGCATGTCAAGCAGAGCTTTCTCTGCGATATCCTGTATCTCCACATTCAGTGTAGTTTGCACATCCATACCATCGACCGGAGAAATATCCTCAATATAGACCTTCTCTCCGTTGATTCTCTTTTGATGCCCCAATCCAGGTTCCCCTCTCAAGTAGTCATCGTATGCCAGTTCTATACCATTCTTTGCTGAATCGACCTTGGCATACACATCACCCAATGTGCGTCGTGCCAGCGAGCCATAGATTTTTATGCGATCTGTATTACTCTCGTTATAGAGTCCCAATGTGGAGGCCTTCTTCCCCAGTATGGTATTGTTCATTATCTCTTTGTATTGAGCATGAGATATTCGTTTGGAACCATATATAGCCCAGTGTCGATAGCTCTTTGCTCGTTTATTCTTTGCAGCCATACCATCGCGGAAGGTACGCTTAAACTCCTCCACGCTTTTGTCAGGAAGTATCTCGTGAAGTTCTCTACATATCTCATCAAGATTGTTGATCAGCATTGTATCCCGCTCATACTGAGCTTTCTTGCGCCGATTCTCATCTATATCAGACACCCAAAAATCCATATAGAGGGTATATTGAGGCATACTACTTGCCATCAATTGCCCATCATCGCTAAGGATATCTCCTCGTCTGGGCGCTATGGGTATACTATCCACCATAGAACGGCCTGCTACCGTTTGCCAATAGCTGCGTTCGAAAACCATCACAGACAAAGCCTTCACCAGTATGGCTATACCCAATGCAGCCATACATATAATGATGGTAAAATAACGAGATATAATCTTTTTATCTTTAGGGTGTTGCATACGCCTATTTCTTTATCACCACAGGAGCCTTGGTAGGAATCTGCAATTCGATACCTTGTTCCACGATAAAACGTTGGATATTAGACTCACGACTCTTCTCCATCAATTCCCTCGATCTTGCAAGTGCCTCATATTTCATATCATTCAGTTGAGAACGCAAATGCTTTATCTCAACCTGTTCCTTTTGAAAGGCATAGCGGTTGCTCACATACGCAAGAATCATTGCAAACACCATAAGAATAATTCCCAAGTGACGTTGCAAAAACAGGTTGAGCAACATATCTCCATCAAGCCATGCCTTGAGTTTATTTTTTTTCTTCTTTTCAGATGACATATGTATCTATTCTATTTTTAGGATTAGCGACCCTACTTTTTCTCGCCTATTCTCAATTTGGCACTACGTGAGCGTGGATTCTCCTCCTGTTCTTCACGACTTGCCACTGCCACCTTACCCACCATACGGTATGGCGATGGTTTGGTACCATAGATATCCTGCTCCACCTTTCCCTCTACATTTCCCGTCTTCATGAGATTCTTCACCAAGCGGTCCTCGAGCGAATGATAGGTGAGTACTACAAGTCTTCCACCTGGGCGTAGGAGTTCAGTAGCCGATTGTAGCATCTCCTTCAGGGCCTCCATCTCCTCATTCACCTCGATACGCAGAGCTTGAAAGAGCTTTGCCATCTCCTTCTTCTCACGGTCACGCCCGAAGAGTCGTTTCACTATCTCATATAGTTGTCCTGTTGTCTCTATAGGAGTTTGTGCTCGTGCCTTCACGATGACCGAAGCCAACTTGCGACTATTGAGCAACTCTCCATAGAGATAAAATATCTCCGCCAGGCGCTCCTCGTCATAGGTGTTCACGATGTCAGCTGCTGTGAGTCCATCTCGGCGATTCATACGCATATCAAGTTTGGCATCAAAGCGAAATGAGAATCCCAGTTCTCCTTCGTCGAACTGATGGCTCGACACGCCAAGATCGGCCAGCACGCCGTCGAGTTGCTCCACGCCATGGTAGCGCATCCAGTTACGCAAGTATCGGAAGTTGCTACGCACGAAGGTGAAGCGATCATCGTCCACGATGTTACGCTCAGCATCAGCATCTTGGTCAAAGCTAAACAATCGTGCCGTCTCGTCCATCCTACGCAGTATTTCACGGGAGTGTCCACCACCTCCGAAAGTCATATCTGCATACACCCCGCCAGGGACTATATCCAGCCCATCTACCGTCTCGTGCAGCATCACTGGGATGTGATAGGGCATGTTTGTTTCCATAGTTTCCATATTCGCTTCAAAGTTACACAATTCCTCACGATTTTTCACCATCTGCCACGAATTATTTATCCAAAAGTTTTCCACCTGGAAAGTGAGTAATACGCCCAATGCTTATCACTTTTCTGAAAGCTATATAGTTAGAGCGACACACACTTCGCCAAATCATTTTTTTACAGTAACTTTGCACTTTGAAAACATTACATATAGCAACCATACATACAGATATACAATGAATAGACTATACAAAGGCTACCGCATCAGTTTGTTGGGCCTCCTCATGAGCGCTCTATTTTTTGCAGGATGCGAAGAGAAACCCGATATCATTGAGCAAAACAGCAAAATCAAGTTCATTGAAACAGGCGAAGCCACATTTATCACCCCTAACGGAGCAAGGATAAGCGGAAAGATATCTGCGAGCGACAATATTGCTTGTGGCATAATCTATGACACACAAAGCTCTCCATCAAATAGGGAAGGCAGGAAAATGTCGCTCCATACAAATACCGATTTCACTGTAGATCTTGCCATGCTCCAGCCTGGCACCACCTATTACTACCGAGCCTATGCCACTGAAAACGGAGAGTACCAATATGGTGAGGTGCATTCGTTCACCACATCTTCTCTTATGGAGCCAGGCGAAGCTGTAGACCTCGGCCTCTCTATCAGGTGGGCCTCGTGCAATATAGGCGCATCAGGCCCCATGGAGGAGGGCTACTACTATGCTTGGGGAGAGGCCAATGTAAAATATGAAAGCTGGTGGGAGAGCTATAAATGGTGCAAAGGCGACGAATACTCGATGACCAAGTACTGCGTTGATAGTCAATACGGCAATGTAGATGGACGAACAAAGCTCGAGCTCATTGACGATGCCGCCTATGTGCTATGGGGTAAGGGTTGGCGCATGCCTACAAAGAGTGAGTGCCAAGAACTTCTCGACAAGTGTACCTGGGAATTGGTCGACCTTTCCTCGATAGGAATGGGCAACGACAGATACTATATTATCACCGGACCTAATGGGAATTACATCATGCTCCCAGCTGAAGACCATTGGACATCGGAAAGTGGTGGGCAGGACTACGCCAGCATGCTCGACATAAAAAGCGATTGGAACAGGTGGGTCGGTGGCCACTATCGTTGCGAGAAAAAGCAGGTTCGCCCTGTATGTTATGGATTATGGATTGAGTCGGCCGAAGATAATGCTTCAGGCGACAATAATGAAGACACTGAAAACAACGAAGATAATAACGAAAACGATGAGGACATACCTGAAACCCCTGAATCAAACGGCACAATCTACACCGTCAATGGCGTATCATTTAAGATGATTAGTATTGAAGGCGGAACATTTACGATGGGGGCAACGAATGAGCAAGGAAGTGATGCCGAAGCTAATGAATTCCCCACCCATCAGGTTACCTTGAATGACTATACCATAGGAGAAACAGAAGTTACACAAGAACTGTGGCTAGCGGTAATGGACAACAATCCATCATCTTCCACCAACGACATGCAATACCCTGTAGATGTCGTGAGCTGGGATGATTGCCTAATCTTTATCAATAAACTCAATGAACTGACAGGAGAGAATTTTCGCCTACCGTCCGAAGCGGAGTGGGAATATGCAGCCCGTGGCGGAAACCAATCACGAGGCTACAAATACAGCGGCAGCAATACGATAGATGATGTAGCTTGGTATAACAACAATAGCAGAGACCAATTAAATCCTGTAAAGACCAAACAGCCGAACGAATTGGGTATTTATGATATGAGCGGCAATGTTTGTGAATGGTGTATTGATGCATACAGTGAATATCCCTCTTCCGACCAAACCAACCCTGTTATTCTCGAAGGTCCCCAAAATCACCAGCAACGTGTTCTCCGTGGTGGATATTGCGATTGGAGTAGCAATTGTCGTACCACTCACCGCGACTACGGCAATAGAGGATACGGATTCCAGCAATCAGGCTTTCGACTTGCCCAAGGCTCGTCCGAAGAGCCTGATGCTGACCCAAGAGCTATAGACCTTGGCTTGTCCGTAAAATGGGCATCTTGCAATATAGGCGCTAACTCTCCCGAGGAGCATGGCGGATATTACGCATGGGGCGAAACAGAAGAGAAAGAGAGTTATAGCACAAACAACTATCAATATTATGATGCAGAAACCCTTGATTTTACCTATATTGGCTCCGATATCAGTGGTACCGACTATGACGTCGCCCATGTTAAATGGGGCAATAATTGGCGTATGCCTACCCGTCATGAAATCGACGAACTTAAATACAACTGCGTGCGAGTAGAGACCACCATTAACGGCGTAAGCGGAACAAAAGTTATAGGTCACAGTGGAAAGGCTATCTTCCTCCCATACACAGGCCTTGACGCAAGCGGAGAATACTGGTCTTCTACGATGTTAATATTTGAATATGATGAGAATTGGTATGGCACGGCATATACTATCCACCTTAAACGTGGCGAGTTCCTTTACTCACTCAATCGTCACTCAGGCCTTTCCGTTCGTCCTGTTAAAGATTAATGCGACATAGGGGCTCCCTCGAAAGTTGTAATAAATGCCTTTTTTCTTGCAACATTGGCAGATTTCCTTTACATTTGCATAATTTAACAAACAATACTATGCGAAAACTCCGTAAAATACGCCTTCATCAAGAGGGCACCCACCAGCTGACAGTAGGATTCTTTGTTTGGCTTTTCGTCAATGCCGTGACCTATTACTTCACCTATCCTGACTTGCGCTGGTTGTTTATTCTCATCGCAGTGTTTACCACCACTATATACTTATTGTTGGTCAACTTCTTTCGTTGCCCACCTCGTCGTTTCCCTGGCGAAGACACCGAGAATATTGTGGTAGCCCCTGCCGATGGTAAGATTGTGGTTATCGAAGAGGTGGATGAGCCCGACTATTTCCACGATCGCCGCTTGCTGATATCCATCTTTATGAGTCCGCTCAATGTGCATGCCAACTGGTACCCCGTCGATGGTGTAGTCAAGGAGGTGCGCCACGAGAATGGCAAGTTCCACCGCGCCTTCCTTCCCAAGGCCAGCACAGACAACGAGCGTTCTATGGTAGTCATGGAGACCCCCGAAGGCAAGGAGGTGATGGTACGCCAGATAGCCGGAGCCATGGCACGACGCATCGTGACCTATGCCAAGCCCGGCGAGGAGTGCTTCATTGACCAGCACTTCGGTTTCATCAAGCTCGGTTCGCGCGTTGATGTATACCTGCCCGTCGGCACAGAAGTGTGCATTACCATGGGACAGAAGACCACGGGTAACCAGACCATCATCGCCAAGTTAAAGTAAGGGCCTCCCCTCCCGAAGAGAGGGTTTACAAACTTAGACATCGTTATGCGCAAACACATCCCCAATACCATCACCTGTTGCAATCTCCTTTCGGGTTGCGCAGCTGCTGTATTTGCATTTGAGGGCGTATACCCTATAGCCTTCGCCTTGATTATTGCTGGTGCCGTATTTGACTTTTTTGATGGCCTCACCGCTCGTGCCTTGAAGGTGAGCTCTCCTATCGGCAAGGAACTTGATTCGTTGGCCGATGTTGTCACCTTCGGTTTTGCTCCAGCCGCAATGGTATTCAGTTGGTTGCAAGAGTGTGCCGATGCCCATCTTGACATGGCAGTAGCTTTTGCCCTACCATTTGCAGCATTTCTATTGGTAGCGTTCTCGGCCCTGCGCTTGGCCAAGTTCAATGTCGACGAGCGTCAGACAAGTTCATTCATCGGTTTGCCCACCCCGGCCAATGCCCTCTTCTGGGGTGCTTTGGTCATAGGCTCACACGATAGCATTGTAGCGCATCCCTTTGGTTGGTTGTTGGTAATCGCTTTGGTACTGCTCTTCTCATGGTTGCTGGTTGCCGAGATCCCCATGTTCTCGCTCAAGTTTAAGAGCCTCGCCTGGAAGCCCAATCGCATTGCCTACATCTTCCTCTTAGTGAGCCTCGTGCTGCTCATCCTCTTAGGGTTTACAGGTCTTTCGGCTATCATTGGCTGGTATATCATTTTGTCAGTTTTGACACAAAAGCGAGCTTGATAGCTCGGGGCGAACCTTTTTGGCACGCCATTTGTCTATACCTTTACCGTAACTATATACTGAAAAAAGACCTATGCTTTTAGGATTATTCTTCATCATGACCTTTGTTGCCATCATAGTCATATCTATTGGCACCTCTATCATACGCGGCATACTGAATCTGATTTTCGGGCTCTTTAGTCGCCCCAAGCAATCATCTACCCATACCGACAGGTCGGGGCAATGGAGCAACAACCAGTCGCAATCTCAGCAGAGAAACTCCACGAATAAGAAACGAGACAAGATATTCGACAAGAGCGAAGGCGAGTATGTCGACTTCGAAGAGATCAAGGAATGAGTCCCTCTACGATACCCCACATCCATCTTCCCGAGACCGACTCGACCAACCGCTATGCCCGAGAACTTCTCTCGGGAGCACCCATCAGCCTTGTCAGCACCGATTATCAGCACGCAGGGCGTGGCCAGCGAGGTTGTTCGTGGGAGTCAGAGGCAGAGAAGAATCTCCTCTTCACCCTTACCATACACCCTTTGAATATACCCGCATCGCATCAGTTTGCCGTATGCGAACTCATCTCCGTGGCTATCTGCGACATACTCAAGAGCTATACGGCAGACATCCGCATCAAGTGGCCCAACGACATGTATCATAGGGACAAGAAGCTCTGCGGCATACTTATCGAGCACGATATCGAGGGCACTCACCTCTCGCGTAGCCTCATCGGCGTGGGGCTTAATGTCAATCAGTCACACTTCACGAGCGATGCCCCTAATCCCGTATCGCTATTACAGATCCTGGGGCATGAGGTAGAGCGCGAGTCACTGCTTCATGCCATTGCCGAGCACTTTGCCCAGCTATACGAGCAGCACTATCGGGGTATGCTCGACCGCTCGACCTTACACAACAACTACACCTCCCTACTCTATCGGAGAGACATAGAGGCACCCTACAGAGATGCGCAGGGAGAGTTTATCGGCATCCTACGCGATGTGGCCCCCGACGGCACCCTTCTCCTTGAGGACGAGCAGGGCAACCTACGCAGCTACCTCTTCAAGGAGGTGGCGTATGTCATCTAAAACAAGCACCTATCTTATTGGTAAGTACGCTAAGGCCCTACCCCATCAGCAAGGCGCGTGCCACCGTGAGGTCAAAGGGGGTGGTGAGCTTTATATTTTCGCGGTTACCCTCCACGAGGTGTACGGCATGTCCGAGAGCCTCGACGACGGAGGCATCATCGGTGAAGGCTTCGCAGAAAGGTTGCTCGTAGGCACGGCGCAAGAGCGCAGCGCTGAAGGTTTGCGGTGTCTGCACTAAGCGGTAGGCATCACGGCTTACCGTCTCGCTCCCTTCGGGGAGCAGATGGCGCACTGTCTCTACAACGGGGATTACGGGCACCACAGCACCATGCAGGGCGGCCTCATCGTAGCAACGGCGGATGACCTCGTGCGATACAAAGGGACGCACACCATCATGCACGGCAACAAGGGCGTCGGCATCATCGACAAGCGCCAAGCCATTCTGCACGGAGTGGAAGCGGGTAGCTCCGCCATCGGCAATATGGTGAGGCACACTGAAGTTGCACTCACGGCACAACTCCTGCCAGTAGGGCTGATGATCGCGTGGGAGCACGAGAACGATCTCTATATCGGGGTCAAAGGCATGGAAGGTGTCGAGCGTGCGCATCAGCACGGGACGCCCCTCGATGGGGATAAATTGCTTAGGCAGTTCGCCCCCCATACGGAGGCCTTTGCCTCCGGCTACGATGATGGCGTATCTTCTCATACAAACTGCATTCCTTGTCTCAACTCATCGGCCTTCTCTGCTCCGCAGAAGTGCTCCACGAAGGTGAAGCCGAGCTCCCATGCCGCACCAGGGCCACACGCGGTGATGATGTCACCATCTACGGTTACCTTGGCGGCGGTGTAGGTGGCTCCCTTCATCGTATTTTCAAATCCGGGATAGCAGGTAGCCTGCTTGCCCTGGAGAAGGCCTAAACCACCCAATACGAGCGGAGCGGCACAGATGGCAGAGACAACGACTCCCTCCTCGCCCGCCTTCGTCACGAGCAACTTGCCCAAGTCCTCATGAGCCTCAAGGTTGGTGGCACCGGGGAGTCCGCCAGGGAGGAAGAGCAGTGCGGCATCGGCATAGTCGAGCTTGTCAAAGGCAGCATCAGCCACCACGGGGATACCATGAGCGCCCTGCACCACAAGGTTGCCTGTTACTGACACCGTCGTCACCGAGAGTCCGGCACGGCGCATCACATCTACTGGAGCCAGGGCCTCAATCTCTTCGAAGCCGTCGGCAAGGAATACATACATTGTCTTCATGTGCGTGTACTTATATATTATGGGGTAAAGGTACAAAAAAGTGTGTGATGAGCAAAGCTACACCCGCATTTTATCGCAAATAGACAAAAAGAGAGGGAGGGTACTCCATGAGCACCCTCCCTCTTTATGCTAAAATCGCAGATAATCGATTAGAAGCAGTACTTAAGACCAAGTCCGAAGTTTACGAAGTCGAAGCCGAAACCACCGAGAACATTGATAGCAGGACGATAGTCAAGTGACACTGCCAAGGGGAAGTTGATGGGGATACGGTACTCAAGACCTACAACAGCCTCAGCGCCCAAGCCGAAGTACTCATCAGCGATATTGCCGTAAGCACCTGCACCATAGTAGAGGTGGAAGCCCTCACCGATAACGGGCTCCTGCCACTGGTAAGTAGCATCAACAACGATAGCCTGTGAGTAGAGAGCCACACCAGCCTCGATAGCGTTAGAGCCTGTGTTCTTCTTTACGGTCAAGCCGTTGAAGAGACCGCCACGAACACCCACTGCCCAGTTATAATCCTGAGCGCTAACTGACAAAGTTGCAACCATAAGGGCTGCCATTACCAAAAACTTTTTCATAATCTTTAAATAAGTTTAAATTTTTCGCGACAAAGGTAATGTATGACAAACAAAAAAGCAAATGTTATTTATATATTTCCCACCACATACATCGTTTTTATCGTTTTCGCCACATATATATGTACTTGCGATAGCATGAGCGAGCGTGCCCCTGCACAAAAAACTCAAGGCAAGTCTTGGATATTCACCGCCGTTACACTAATTTTGCGGCTATATAGCAACACAAATTAAGCAATAGGTATTATGATTTGGAATCCGAACAAAGAATGCATGAGCCGCGACGAGATGCACGCGTTGCAGAGCAAGCGGCTACAGAAGCTGGTCACCTATGTGTATCACAATGTGCCCTTCTACCGCAACAAGATGCAGGCTATGGACCTCTCGCCCGAGGACATCCGTAGCATCGATGATATCGTGAAGCTCCCCTTCACCACCAAGCAGGACCTCCGCGGCAACTACCCCTACGGGTTGCAGGCCGCTCCCGCATCGGAGATCGTGCGTGTGCATGCCTCGTCGGGCACTACGGGCAACCCCACCATCGTGGGCTACACCCGCAAGGACCTCTCGGTATGGTCCGAGGTGATGGCGCGTAGCCTCACCGCCTTCGGTGTGACACGCGACGACACCTTCTCCGTGGCCTATGGCTATGGCCTGTTTACGGGCGGACTGGGTGCCCACTACGGTGTCGAGAACCTCGGTGCCACGGTGATACCCACCTCTACGGGCAACACCGAGAAGCACATCCGCCTCATCCGCGACCTCAAGATATCGGGCATCGCCTGCACCCCCTCATACGCGCTCTACCTGGCCGAGACATTGGAGAAGATGGGCCTCACCAAGGAGGACATCGGGTTGCGCATCGGAGCCTTCGGTGCCGAGCCATGGACAGAGAGCATGCGCCGCGAGATCGAGGAGCGACTGGGGGTCAAGGGCTACAACATCTACGGCCTGAGCGAGATCATGGGTCCTGGCGTATCGTATGAGTGCTCCGAGCAGAATGGCTCGCACATCAACGAAGACCACTTCTACCCCGAGATCATCGACCCCGACACCCTCGAGCAGCTCCCCTACGGCACGCAGGGCGAGCTCGTCTTCACCACGCTCACCAAGGAGGGCATGCCCCTCTTGCGCTACCGCACCAAGGACCTCTGCACCCTGAAGGCCGACAAGTGTGCCTGCGGACGCACCTCCGTACGCATGGGCCGCATCATGGGCCGTAGCGACGACATGCTCATCATCCGCGGCATCAATGTGTTCCCCTCACAGGTCGAGAGCGTCATCCTCGACATGAAGGAGTTCGAGCCACAATACATGCTCGTGATCGACCGCACGGGCAACCTCGACACCCTGCAGGTGCAGGTAGAGGTGCGCCGCGACTTCTTCACCGACGACATAGGCAGCATGCTGGGCATGAAGAAGCGCCTTGCAGACAAGCTCAAGAGTGTGCTCTCTATCAGTGCCGATGTGAAGCTGATGGAGCCTGGCAGCATCGAGCGTAGCCAAGGCAAGGGCAAGCATGTGATTGACAATCGTAAATTGAAATAACTATGACAATCAAGCAAGTATCGGTCTTCCTCGAGAACAAGACGGGAAGAATCAACGAAGTGACCAAGACCCTGAGCCAGCACGGCATCAACATGCATGCGTTCAGCATGGCCGAGACCCCCGACTTCGGCATCCTGCGCCTCATCGTGTCTGATGTAGACAAGGCGGCCGCCATCCTGCGCGATGCCGACTTTGCCGTGATGCTCACCGATGTGATATGTCTGCACTGCCCCAACGAGGCTGGCGCCTTGGGCAAGATTCTCGAGCAGCTGGCCGCCGCCGAGGTGGCCATAGAGTACATGTACGCCTTTGCCGAGGGCGACAAGGCCAACATCGTGGTGCGCCCCACCGACATCGAGCGATGCGAGAAGGCACTCGAGGGTATGGGTGCATAGGCGGTGGCTATTGGGGATGTCGGTACATCTCCCCCGACACATAAGAAGAGAGAGGGTGCGTCGATTGACACACCCTCTCTTTATGATAAAAAGAGACGCCAGCTTACTCTACCACCTGCAAGTTGTTGTCGGCTATGATGGCGCGAAGCGTCGTGCCATCGTCTATGTTGCCGATATAGCGGGTCAGCACACGGATCTTGTCGCCGTGTCCGGCCGCCACGAGGTCCTTGATGGAGTTGCCCACACAATAGTCGCCACAGAGGCCTGCCACATAGATCTCCTGTATACCCTTCTCCTCTATCAGGGCGAGTAGCTTCTTCGCGCTCGCCTCATTGGCCAGGATAGAGTACTCGTCTACCGCCACATTGTCACCTTTGGTCAACACCACCGCTTCGGGGTCGTGTTGCTTTACCGCATCGAGCACAGACTTGTAGAAGGATGCCCCCTCGGTATTCTGCACGCAGTGCGCAGGCCATATGCCGCCGTAGTCCTTGAACGAGGAGTGGTCGGCAGGATGGTGGTCGGCCGTCATGACGATGGCGTCAAACTTGCCTTGAGGCTGGCCAGCGATGTATTCGGCAAGGCCGTCCATCACGGCCGGAGCACCCTCTACGGCCAGCGAGCCGGTAATGAAATCGTACTGCACATCCACGAGCAGCAAGAGGCTCTTGGACGCTGATGACTTGGGCGAAGGTTGGCAACCACACATCATTGCCACCCCTGCGAGTAATAACATCTTGATAGCTTTCATCTTGTTTCTATATTTTTATACTAAAACATGTTTCCCTGAGGGAGTACCGCTTGCAGATGTATCGGAGCGCCCTCTCCCTTTTTAGAACGCCAACGACAACTGGCGGCAATGCACATCGCGTAGCGAGAGTATCTCTTGCTGGAAGTTGCGCACGAGTAGCTCCGATAGCTTGTCGCGTTTCTCGGGCTTGGCCACGATGGCCTGGCGCGACCAGATGCGCTCCACATTGTAGTTGCTATAGAGCTGCTCCATGAAGGTGTCGTCGGGGTCCTGGCACTTGCCGTCGCTATTGGTCAGCATCCACTGGAAGTGGCGGAACGAGAGCAAGTCGCAAAACTTCTTCAGGCGTATCTGCTCCTTGTCGCCAAACTCCGCGTGTTGGTGCTTCTTTCCCGTAGGGCGGTACGGAGGGTCAAGGAAGAAGAAGGTGTTGCCACACGCCTCGCTATAGGTCTTCTCGTAGTCGTCGCAGGTGATGACGACGCGTTGCAGCAACTTGCTATCGGCATAGATGGTGCGCTCGTCGCAGATGACGGGGTACTGCAGGTGGTTGTACGCTCCGTTAAATCGTCCTTCGGCATTGACGCGATAGTTGGCGTTCGATGTCTTGTTGAGGAAGATGAACAGAGCCGAGTGGCGCAGCCCGTCAGAGCGTCGTGCATTGAACTCATCGCGCATCGCGTCGAAGTACTCGTGGCGCTCCTCCTCGTCGAGGGGGAGAAACTCCTTCTGTATCCTCTTCAGCTCGGCAACGAGCTCCTTGGCGCGGTCGCGCACGGTGTTATAGGCTCGTATAAGGTCGAGGTTATTGTCGTTGATCACGGCGCGGCTGATGTTAGGATAGGTCTGCAACATGTGGAAGAGCAGTGCGCCGCCGCCCACGAAGGGCTCTATGTAGGTGACATTGGGGATCTCGGCAAAGTTGGCGGGTAGCGCCTGGGTCAGTATATGTATATGCTGACTCTTTGTGCCTGGCCATTTCACGAATGGTTGTGCCCCAATATTCAAACTTGCCATCTCCAGAAAATCGATTTACCCCGCAAAATTAGTGGGATTGAACTATTTAAACAAGAAAATCGTTCATTTTCTGAACAAAAATGTACAGAAAAAGTAAATTTTCTTCCCTCGACGAAGAAAAAAGTTGTCCAAAACGGCAAAACCTCGTCCCCCACAAGCGACACATCGAGGTACGAAAATCCACATCGCCCCACCCCGCTCTTGGCATCGGAGCAACCGCCCCGAGCAACCTGCCTATACCAGACGGGTACGAGACATGTACATTTCGGGTACACTTTTCATACTCAACCCCATACATATATATACAAGGTAGGCAAAGAAAAACGCGATAGGCCGACGCATCGCGACGCGCCAGCCTACCGCAAACATTATGAAGAGAGCTAATGTAACATCATCATCTGAGTCGGTTACAAAATGTGTACCCCGACCGGGAAGACCTCAACATCACGGCTCGCCGAGAAATTGTACAATCGTCCGCACCTGTGCTCGGGTGAGCGTCTTGGTGTTCTCCTTGTACCCCACGGCCTGCATGGCCGGCCACATGCCGCGTGTGAGGTGCATCTCCTCGCGGAAGTGGCGCAGGGCGCTCTGATAATTGTGGTCGGGGTAGTACATCTGGGCCAGCTCGCCAAAGGGGTAGGAGCGAATCTTAAAGGAGATCTCCCCCACCCCTCCTGGAGGGGCATTTAGGAATTGCGGTTTATCTTTCGTTTTCGTCATCGTTATTTTCATTTACTGATTACTGATTACTGATGATTTATGAATGGATACATACTGTACCTGTCGGCATCGTAGGCGATGTGGATGTACCCCCTTCGGTGGTCGATGTAGCACTCGGTGATGCCTATCCTGCGTGTCGCAAACAGGTGCCCGATGAGCGCGTATAGCTTGTCTACGAGACCATTCACGGGGCGTATGTCGGCCGCCATGCCGTGCAGGTGATAGCTCGTCCTTGCGCCTCCCACGCGGGCGTTCAGTTCGGGGCATCGGTATCCGCTCGTCACGATGATGGGCGCTCCCCACGCCTCGCGCACGGGGTCGAGCACGCACTTGGTGAGTAGCTCGAGGTTGTTCACGGCCTCCGCCGAGGGCACATTCGCGATACCATGTGCCGTAGCGGTTTGGCTTCTTACAAATTCATCAAGGGTAAAGTAACGGCCTCCCCCCTGCAACCTTGAAAAGGAACTCCTTGGTGCCGATAAACCGGCAGTCGTCGCAACCGACGCTCCTTCCGCGTCGGCCCGAGGAGGGGTGACTATGAAGGCATCGCGGAGTTTTTCTTTATTGTCATTTGTTGCCATAGTTGTAATCTTTAATTGTTAATCTTTACTTGTCCATCGCTGTCCGAGTCACCCCTCCTTCGGGAGGGGCCGGGGGAGGCTCCATGCCTCTTCATATACCCCTCCGTCTTGATGTAGCGTTGTCGGTTAGCCTCGGTGCGTTTCACCTCCTCGCCATAGAGTTCGATGTAGCCTCGGCTCTTCCAGTTGCTCAGCATCTGCGATAGCGTTCCTCCTCGTATGCCCACACGGGTGCGCAGGGCGCCAGCCTCCTCGCGGGTGAACACCTCGGGCAACAGGTCGAGCAGGTTTTGCGGCCCCTTGTTCTTCTTCGAGCCTTCGGTGGCCTCCTGTGCTTCGATAGCCTCGCCGAAGAGCTGCATCTTGCACCACATGTCGTAGTGTAGCGACCAGCGGACGAAGTCCTCCATCGTCTTGTCCCACCGCTCGCCATGCGCCACATAGAGCACCATGGCCTTGAGGTAGGCTATCACATTGGCGCGGAAGGAGAGGTTCTCATACACGCGGTTTTGCGATAGGCGTGCCGTCTCGGCACACTCCTCCACGAGCCGTTTGGCCAGCGAGGTTGCCTGCTTGCACACCACCTCGCCCCGCGCCTTGGAGAGATTTTCGATGTAGGGGCGCAGCTCCTCGTCGAAGGCCGCGTCGTACGCCCCGTATATGGGCATCTCCGAGCCTATCTCGCGGGGCGGTATCATGCAGAAGTTGATGCGCGATATGGGTCCGTCGGTGAGCACCGAGTTGAAGTAGCTCTGCCCCTTGCGGATGGTGGTCGAGGCATTCCAGTTGAAGCGTATGCACACCCTCTCGCTCACACTCGAGGTACCCACGCGCGTCTGACCATACACATTGCCCGGGTCGAAGGCGAGGCACATAATCTGGAAGTGCGCCTTCGAGCGTGCCGAGGTCTTGAGTGCGTCAAACTGGTCTATCTCGTTCATCTTCGCGTAGAGGAATCGCTCCTCGGCATCGGCCAGTCGTTGCACGAAAGCGGCGTTCGTCATGTCGGGGTCAATCTCCTGAATGACCAGCCCCTCGGGTCGTTGGCGCTTATCCTTGTTGGCCCCCTTCGTCTGCATCTCGCGCTTCCACTCGCGCTCGCGGGCGAGGTTGTCGCGGTCGCGGTCGCGGATGTCGCGTAGGATGTGGTTGATAGGCTCCGAGATGCAGTTCTTGCCCGCGCCCGTCTCGCCCACGAGCACATTCATCAGCGTGGCCTCGTGCATCACATTGTCGATGTAGCGGAAGTGGGTCCTCCACAGGTGCGCCCCCAGTGCGGGGAACACCGCGTGCGCCACGGCCGCGCGGTACACCTTCGGGGTGCGGCTCACCAGTAGCTTGATGAGAGGCGGCAGACGCTTGGGCATGGCAGGAGGGACGCTTGATTCTGAATTTTGAATTTTGAATTCTGAATTATCCTCCAACCGCTCTTTGCAGATGGCCAGTGTGCGTCGCATGATGCGCGGCATCGTCTTCGTCTGATTGCGGTTGCAGGCGCTACGGATGGTGGCCATCCACTTGTCGCGTGCCTCGCCATAGGTGGGCAGTATGCTGGCTATCCACTCGGGGTCGTCGTTGGTCACATAGCGCAGGTGGCACGCCATGGAGAAGATGAAGTTGTTGCGGCTTCCGTGCTCGGGCTTGCCGCCCATCTGCTCTTCGAGGGTGGTGACGATGTCTGAATAAGGGATCCCAGCAAAAGCCCCCCCCCAGCCTCCCCCTGAAAGGGGAGGAGTTGCAGGCATCGCGGTACACTCCTCCTTCGTGTCATCCTGAGCAACGCGAACCTTTAGGTCGACGCCCGAACCTTTAGGTCGCTGGCCCAAAGGGGAAAAGCAAGGGGCTGAAGTCAAGGATCTCGCGCTGGGACTTTGTGAGTCATCTCCCCCAGCGGAGTCTTCACCAGGAGCCTCTATGGGGAGTGCCTCTGAACCCTCCGCGATGGTGGGGCTTCCCCCCTTCAGGGGGGATAAGAGGGGGGCCTCCCATAGTCTCTCACTCAAGCACAGCACATACCCCCTGGGCACGGCAAACGAGCATCGCGCATAGTCCTTCACGCAGGCGTCGTAGTGCGTGTCGCCCAGCTGGCGTGCCATCCATGCCTGTGCCTCGGCCAGCGTCATGCCCTGGGGCACGGCGAACACCAGGCGTAGCCCCTCGAGGCTCGGCGATATGTGGGCCATCACGATGCCCAGCTCCTCCTTGCGGGGCGCTATCTCGTCCCATCGCGCACGAGGGTTGGCGATGTGGTCGAGGTCATAGATCGAGAGTCCGCTCGGCACGGCCTCGTCGTTCTTGCGGCGGCCGTTCTTGAAGGTGGCGTGGAAGGTGAAGATGGGCAATCGCTTCTTCAGCTCCCCCTTCAGCGTGTCATACTCGTCGCGTGTGAGCTCGCCCCGTCGGCAGGCCTCCAGGGCATCCTCTATCTCGGCGCAGATGCCCGCCACATGCGCACTATCCAGTGTCTCATCCATCAGGGCAGGCGTACACACCTGCACCTTGCTCCTTATGTTTGTTGCTATTCCGAAAGGAAACAGGGCCCCCTCAACTCCCCCCGAGGGGGAGCTTACAGGCATCGCGGTAGTATTATTTATATTTGTTGTCATAGTTACATGTTTTTTTGTTTACTGATTAAAGGTTTTATGTGCATTGTCCCTCTTTAAGGGGGACGAGCACGAAGTGCGGGCGGGGGTAATAATTGTCATTTGTCATTTCTCCATTGTCAATTGAATGAATCCACTTGCCATGCCACTCTCCGCCTCTATGGCGCGTGCCGGGACGATGCTCTCGTCGCGACGGATGTGCAGGTTCATGCGAATGTTCTCTTCGCTCACCGTGACGCGCCCGTGGGGCAATCGCATATATCGCGTGCCGGGCTTGGGACGCCATTCGCGTCGGTGTTCGTTGAAGTTACCCTCCGTAGGGTTTACCAAGGCCAGTGTGCCTTGCATGCGTTTGTTACCGTTCAAGAGTTGTGTATACACACGGTCTGAAATCTGAATTTGTACGATCATAATCTTCGAGTTTTAGTGTGAGCCATCAGGGAAGCGAAGTTGTTGGGCCCTTTCATCGATACATCCCCGCTCACTTCAAGCTCGAATTAATTAATTTGGAGCCTCCCCAACCCCTCCCGAAGAGGGGCTTACTGACATCGCGGTTATCAATGCTATCAGCGAGGTCTGGAGTCCTCCCCCTTAAGGGGGCCGACGCGAAAGGAGCGTCGGTTGCGACGCCAATGCGGGCGAGCATTGGTTGCGACGAAGGGAGGTTTATCTCCCCCGAGGAGTGTGCTTTAGCACCATTAGGTTTATCAGCACCAAGGAGTCTCGCTTGCGAGCTATCAGAGGGGGCCGTTAGTTGTTGATTTTCACGATGTCCGCCACCACGATATCCTGATACACCTGCCCGTTATACTCGCGGGTCGTGAAGCGCAGTGCCGCCACCACCAGTTCGCCCGCATAGAAGCGGCATTGCGCCGTAGCCCCCAGCATCGTGGCCACATAGGTGTCTTCATACTTGCCGCCCGGCTCCTGCAGGACGATGGTCGACTTCATCACTTGGCCTCCCTCGGCCTTCTGACTCGGCACGGCGATCGCCTCGCTCTGTGCCACTACTTTGAGGATTTGTTTCATTGTTGTTTTCTTTGTTTTAGTGTTGTGAGGTATAAGGGTGCGCACCGCCAATGTTTCCTCATCCATTGACACTGCGAAGTTACACCCTATTTGAGGCGTACACTAATAGTTTCCGCGGGTGTGAAACTATTTGGGAAGGTTGGGAAAGTATTTGTGAAACTTCGGAAACTTTGTGGGAAACTCTTCGGAAACTTCCCCCCTCTCGCTTGCTTTTTTGAAGGGCAAAAAGTATCTTTGCAAAGGTAATCTATAGTTTATTCGTTACACCCAAAACTACATATTTATGGATGAGAAATTCTACTCTGAACTTATCAGTGAAGATTTTTACAAAATGATTTCTGCTCTAAGAATTGTAAAGGGCATAAAGGATTTTGAGGAATTTGTGTTTCTATTTGTCAATTCAGATGATTGTGAATGTAAATTTATTAAAGAAAGTGATTTAACAACCAAAACAATCAACAACGACGAATTCGTAAAAATAACTAATATTGTTGTTCTTTGCTTTGGACACTGGAAAAACTTTAATTACAAGAATGTACGCTATAGTTTTATCGGAATATTCGATACAGAAGGTAAAGAATCTACAATAAATATAGGGCATATAATGTTAAACTCTATAAGTATAGTATGCAATGCCTATTTTCAAGTACTAGAAATAACGAGTTACAATATTACCTTTGTATATGACCAGTTCAACAAATATCTAAAGCAAGTCACATCACCCATACAGAACACGATTCGTCATTCATTAAAAGAATGTGGAGGAGATGATTATTTTGGGTTAAAAAACAAATTGACCATGGACATTTGCCTCGAGCCCTCCTCTAATCGCGCTGTGCCTTGGGAGTTCGAAAGAATATTGAAGAATTTAAGGAAATTTGAGCAAAAGTTAAGCAGCCCTTTAGAAGATACTGATTTTGATCCAGAGATAAGCTTTAAGATTAAATCGAGCGAATTATCCTTCGACGCCAGTTTTTGACACTAGTTGTCTTTACAAACTATGACAAAAAGAGGGGTGATGCTCACCCCTCTTTCTCATTCCTCTATCTCACCCCTCCATCTCATTTTTCATCTCGCCCATCAGCTTCTCTGCCAACAGGCGGGCGCGGCCCTCGGGCCAGCGGTGGATGGCGCGGCTCATGTAGTCGTTGTTGGAGATGGCGCGGCGTATAGTGCCTGCGGGGCACTCCACTACGCGCTTGGTGAAGGGCAGTGCCTCCACCATACGCTCAAACTCGCTCATATTGTCGGTCATGCCCAGGTGATCGCGACAGACGCAGTAGACCACCGCCCAGGCGCTCTGCGCCCAGAAAAAGGATTGCGTAGCCTCCACGGCACGGGCCATCCTCTCTGTATCGAGCGATGCATGAGGCCCCCTCTCCTCGGGAGCCGACGCGGTGAGCAGGGCATCCAGCGATGTCGGCAGCCCCTCTCCTTGGGAGAGGGATGGGGAGAGGCCCCATCAATGACCTGCATAGTCATGTCCTTGTCGAAGTGGGCCTCGAGGTGGTCTACATGGGCGATGTTCTGCCCCACGGGGGCGTGGAAGTTGAAGGTAAAGTTCAGCGTGTTCATGATGCTTGGTATTGAAGGGTTACTTGATCGGCATGGGCCACCACGGTGCCCACTCCATTGAAGTTCATCGCCTGCGAGCGCATGGCGTGGCATGTGGCGAGGCACTGCTTGAGCTCGTCCACCTGGCGTTGCAGGGCATGCTTCTCGTCTGTCACGAAGCCGAGGGCCTCCTCCAGTTCGGCCACCCGTTGCTGGCACCGCGCCACATAGTCGGTGACCCCGCCGAGATAGTCTTTCACACTGGCACACACCATGCTGGCGAGGCCCTCCTCGGTCACCGCCGAGGGTAAGTCATAAGAATCGTAACACATTGTAGATAAATAGATTAAAAGGATTCGACAATGAGTGGGCAGCCCGTGCCCTCTCGCGAGAATCACCGCGACTCTCGTGATGCAAAAGTACATGAAATCTCCGCTACCGCCAAAGAAAAAAGCCATAAGTTATCCACCATTTCGGTCCCCAATTGTGCATAACTTTTCGCGTCCCCCGCGCAAGCGATTGACGCTCAATGCATCCCGAAAAATTCAAACTTTTCGGGGTGTTGTAAAACATATTTTTGTTTTTTTCAGAGGATGGCAGAGGAGCTACCCGCCATATCGTTTTTCAGTCCTCGCCATAGCCCACGGCATCCTCTGCCGCCATGCCGGTATAGCCTGCCGATGCCCCGAAGTCGTAGTGCGTCACTACGGGCTCATCGTCGACATAGTGTTCCTCGTTCTCGGCCCAGTTGTCACATTGCGCCATCACCATCTGCAGGGCCTCTGTCATGGGGGGGGGTGTTCATATTGTTGGAGTGTCTTATTTCTTATTCATTCCACCAAAGGGAACTCTGACAACTTTGGCAAATTTACCCATATAGGGAAACAGGCCACCTTTTCTTGATTCTTCTACTCGCTTCTTGGCTATAGCTCTTTTCTTCCTTTTATGTAATTTTGTAGGGGACTTATGAGAATTGCTTTCGCTATTTTCTTTGTTTTCCTCCAAAATCACTTCCAGTTCGGTTTCGGAAAAAGTAACATTCTTCGGCTTTTGGCCATGATTGTTTCTCGTTCTTCGAGGTGGTGCTATCTTCATTGCAACACTATGCAGCACCTTGTCTCTATGAAACTCTTCGGCCAGCGCGGCATACTGCTCCTCGGGAATCTTATCATTAGGTCCCACGACCATGCCGAATCTCCTTATCAAGAAATCCGCAGCGGTGTGGTAGCCTATATTGAGCTCTTTGGTTACTTGATTGAGTCGAGGCATAATGGATAGAAGATTAGTTCTTATTCCTATTAATTAAGAATATTGAGACTGCAACCCCAATAATCGCTCCGAAAAAAGCCCCACCCCAAGATGCACTACCTGCGCCTCCTATCATGCCAAAGAAAGCCACAAAGAAGGCCATAACGCCACATCCAAAATCGGAATCGGGATTAGAATGAGAATAAGATTCAGTAGTATTACTTGAAGAAGTATATTCAGTGAAAGAACTTGGACTTGACACAACGCGATTATTACTCTGTACAATAGGACGAGAGGAATTAGAAGCAGCCGTACATGATGTAGGTTTCTGACTTCTGCACCATTGTTCGACTTGTTGCTTAAGCGCTTCAGGAGAATTCACATCATTCAGTAAATCATTCCTGATTTCGTACAAATCTGCAAAAGTTGTGAAAGAGCTCCCATCTGAACGAGTTCTTGTACTTCCTTTGGGGAAGAAGGAGGCTTTTTGAAGAAAATCAGCTTTAGGTATCCATCCGCAAACCGTGACTTCATTTTTCAGTTTATGATACGAGCAGAAGATAAAGAGATCGGTACTGAATTTCAATTGGAGGCCAATAAAATTATTAACATAGTTAGGACGAACATCGGTTGTTCTCCCCATCGTCTTAACATCAATAGAATAGCCTAAAACTGAAATATCTGTTCCATCATCGCACCCTGTAGCACCATCGATGTAGCCTTGCCCAAACATTTCCATCACGACGCACTGACCAATGATTCCTGTCAATTGTTGCTCCCTATTACCATTGGCGATAGAGCGCTGGCCAAAATTGTATCTGTCGATTTGGCGCTGGCAGTGTTGCAGAATTTCGCTTTTAACCTTTACCGTAAACATACTGGACGATATACTTGAAATGAGACTACAGGTCAGGGCTGGCTATCCCTACAAGATAACGCCTTCATTGCGCATCTTGCTGGCGATATCAGACCATGGGCGCTCGATATGTGCCTGGGTTTCCTTGAACATTCTTACAACAATGTTGGCATCGATATCTTGCCATTGATCTTTGCGCTTGCATTTACGCAAGACATAGATTTGGTCAATACGCGAATATACGGGATCCACATCGAGGCTAACATCATAGTTTTCGGCAACTACGGCAAAACGAGCATAGGGGAATCCCTGCTTGATCTTCTCTGCTGTCGCTATGACGCTATCCAGCATTGTCTTGTCAAGATAGGTCTTATTCTCTATAGCTATCACAGGGAGTTTTGCTACCTTTTCTACGCCCTCAATCACTATTCTAATGTCACGATAAATGGCGAAATCCTGGTCTTTGACATTTATCTCAATAGACGGTGACGAAACAAACTCCCTAAAGCGAGGAGATGAAAAATAAAGATTGGTATAAGCCTTTGCAGAACCACAATGGATAACATCGTTTATGTCTCTGTTAGTGCTTTTGAGGTGCTCTACATAATCAGAGAAGAGTATATACATAAACTCTTCCAAGATCGTAGAACGGAACTTACCTTGTGATGAAAAGGTATTGTCATACCCATTGAAATGGATAAAGTTATAGTACTCGTTCAGCAACTCGACGCGTTTCCTAATGATGTCTTCAGTAAATCCATTGTAGGAAAACATGCTCGCGATATACTTAACATATTGGGACACGATGGCTTCCAATGCGGCAGATTGGTTGCTGGTCAAACGATTGAGTACACGCTCATTCTCTTTTACAAGAATATTCGATGCATGCGAAAGCCGGCTGTTGCTATCATACCTCCTCTTTATCTTGTCAATATTCACACAGTGAGTGGTCTCGTCTATCATAACATTAAATTATTAAAGTTATTTATGCTAATATTCGAATGTTGTGCTTATAAAATGGGGGGGGGGCAATGGTCATTTCCCGTCTATCAAGCCTTTGACATGTTCAGCAATATGATAGGCTAGAAGCACGGGTACGGCATTTCCGATCTGCTGATATTGACTCAATCCCTTTTCCCAACTCATTTTTGTGCGCATGCCTTCAAAAATGAAATCATCAGGGAACGACTGAAGTCTCGCACCTTCGCGGGCTGTAAAATTCCTATCAAGGTGAGGATGGATAAAATTGCTTTGGAAAGAGGCCGCAATTGTAGGAGCTGGCTTATCACCAAACACTCTCTGATTGTTTTGACTGAACTTCACTTGTGATTTTTCTCCCGGAGCTCCGCGCTTTACAGATCCGTGAGTCTCCCAGACATCGAGAAGGTTTTGCCCAGGCTTGATCGCCTTGAAACGCTCTATAAGTCGCGGGGTATGCCTCATGGCTACATGATTATATACCTCGCTGGAGTTGCGACGCATCAATCGCTGAAAATCATTCATTGGCTCTGTCCCATAGGATTGGACTTCAGTGCCTTCGCTCGAATGAATGACAGGCAAGTCGCCGATAGCATCATCCACCGTGACACAACACTCGATAGGGTCGGGATGAGACGGCATGATATCCAAATCTTTTCTAATACCAATGACGATAACCCTTTCACGCATCTGTGGAACACCATAGTCCGATGCACGGAGCACCTTATAAGCTACATTGTAGCCCGCCCCCGCATGGGTGAATTCGTCAACAATGGTCTTTATTACTTTCCCGTTTTGCATGGAAAGAAGCCCCTTGACATTCTCCATGATAAAGGCTTTGGGAGAATACCAGTCGATAAACTTGACAAATTGATAGAACAACTGATTACGAGGGTCATCCTTAATTGTGTTTCTCCTCTTATTTGCCAAACTGAATCCTTGACATGGAGGGCCACCTGTTATAATATCCGGAATAACACCTCCCGTCAACTCATCCACTTCATCTTTCGTTATATTACAAATGTCAGCAACCTTAAAAGGCGTTTCAGGGAAATTCCTCATAAAAGTCTTGCCGGCATTTTCATCCACATCAGATGCAAAGATTGTTTTAAAGCCCGCCATCTTGAAGCCCAGGCTCATACCACCGCATCCTGAAAAAAGATCTATTGATGTCATATCACATAAGAAATCAAAAAAGTACTGTATTTACCTAATACCGCTATTATCTCACAAAGAAATACTGCGAAGCCACCTCATCGATGAGGTCTCCATCAGCCTCCATCGTCTCCTCATCCTCGCGAATGAGCGAGCACAGGGGATAGAAACGGTCGGGGTCCTCGGCATCGGCCTCGCTCACAATCGTAGGCTCTAGTTGAGCATCCACATAGAGTCCATCACTGGCATAGATAGTGCAATCGTTGTCCTCCAAATAGGCCTCGATGAGGTCATATACCTTCTGCGAAAATGCCCTCAATTCTTGTATTGTATCTTGCTCCATAATGTTTATTTTCATCTAACCTGCAAATATAAGAAACAATACCCACCACCCCAAATTTTCAGATGCTTTTTTGTTTCCACCCTGCCTGGGGCCATATCGTAGGTGCGTTATTGGGGCATGTGAGTATGGGGTATTTTCAAACCCCCGCCTATGCTACCCCGGATATCCGAAATCAGAGGTGACGGCTCTTAACCTCTCCAGTGCAAGATGAAATAAAATTTACTGATTACTGAATACTGATGACTTGCCCCCCTGCCACCCAACCCACTACACGGTCGGCAATGTGTCAAAGAGAGCCGCCTCGTGCACCTGCCAGCGCGGCGCGGCGTGGGCTACACAACCATCGATGATAGGTGCGGCGGGCGCTCGCCGCAGGCTCGCCGCTAACAACACACGCAACAAGCAACAACAAAAAGTCAACTTTCTCGAAAAGGGTCAACTTTCTCGGGGAAAAAGGTCTACTTTCTCGGAAAAGAGTCAACTTTTCTCGGAAAAATGGTCAATTTTTTCAGTCGATGAAGTCAACGATTTCAGTACACACGAAGGCGGTTTTACCCTGTTCTCACCTCCTTCTCACCCCTCTATAGGGAGTAAAATAGAAATAAAACTACTGAATACTGAGTACTGATGACATCAACCACGCCAGCTAACTGCATCAATATCAACACTTTTACAATCACACACGACACACAAAGTCATCAGTACTCAGTAATCAGTAAGATTAAATGACACCACACAAGGACATAAAAAATAGGTTATATATATAATAAATTATATATATAAAATTTCTTCTCCACTATTTACACACGAATAAAAACTACTGATTACTGAGTACTGATGATTTGGGAGTGACCACCCCATAGATGAAAGCTACAATAAATATACGGAGGAATATCAATGCTTTATGCGGAGAACTTGTACGAACTTATAATCTCTTCCATTTGCCAAAATTCTATGTAGTAACTTTGCCATTGAAATAAGACGGATAACCCGTCTTTGAGTCCTTGGCCAGGACTTGCGATGTGAGGCACACATCGCTTTCAACGGCGAAATCGCTCACGCTCGGCATAGATTAAGCGAGCTTATCTCTGCCCTCGCTAAACCGCGATTTTGTCAGCAAAATAAGGGGAGCCTCACCCCCGCCTCTCCTATGACCCCTTCCCCCTTTGGGGACTCCCCCTTGAAGAGGGGAGAATTCTGGGAGCCTGCAGACATCGCGCGACCTGCATCGCTCCCGACCCGAAGGATGGCAAAAACGAGGCAAGTGCGCACCCAGAGATTATTAACCTAAACCATTAACCAAGCCCCTCCCCAGCGATGACTGGAAGCCCCTCCCTCGGGAGGGGTTGGGGAGGCCCTCACTAACACACACAAACTATGCCTATCAACTACAAAGTACTCAAATGCAAGAATCCCAACGGCCAGGACAATGTGAACTACTACAGCGCCCGCGCCATCAAGACCAACGACTACGACTTCGAGGACCTGGCGAACGACATCGCCTTTGCCACCACCTGCACCAAGGGTGACGCCATGGCCGTGCTCGCCAGTATCAAACCCTTCATCGAGAAGGCGCTCCTCGCAGGCCGCCGCGTGGTGCTCAACGACCTCGGCTCGTTCGTCATCGGCATCCACGGCAAGTGCTACCCGGCAGCTGCGCTCGAGAGCGACGAGTTCTCCCCCTCGGCGATGATCAAGGGCTGGCGCGTGCTCTTCCGCCCCGAGGTGAAGCTCAAGAAGGCCCTCGCACAGGGCTTCCAGCTCAAGCGCCTCGCAAGCGATGTGATGCCGTAACGAGGGAAAGCCTCCCCCAACCCCCTCCTGAAAGAGGGGGCTTGCGGGCCTCGCGGGTGATGTATATCTCACACGAAGATCACTCTATGCATCGTAAGCTCGCATGACCATCCGGAGGGAGCGAGAGCAAAGCGACTCGCAAAACATGTTTAAGTTCATGTTTATGTTCATGTTGATTTATTGTCTACGCGTAGAATTCTTTTGACACCAGAAAGCACAGAACAACGGCTGCGCTCAGAACTCGCAGAGCGTCCATCCGGAGGAAGCGAGAGCAAAGCGACTCGCCTTTTGCTTTCTATGTTAAAAACCAAACTATTTTCCGTTTATTTTTGATTATGCTACCAATTTGTTGATGTTTATATATTCAGGTTCAAACGGCTG
>JAZKZX010000042.1:0-21132 GCA_045612925.1 Bacteroidaceae bacterium | reverse complement strand
GGTCTTGAAGGTTTCGAGAAAGGTCAGGAAACTGAGCTCGGTGCCGTTAACGTGATGACAGGTGTTTACACCGGCCGTTCACCCAAAGACAAGTTCTTTGTAATGGACGAGGTAAGCAAGAACACTGTATGGTGGACTTCTGATGAATATAAGAACGACAACAAGCCCGTAACAGAGGCTACTTGGGCTGTGCTCAAGGACCTCGCTGTAAAGGAGCTCTCTGGAAAGAAACTCTTCGTAGTAGATACCTTCTGCGGTGCTAACGAGAACAGCCGCCTCAAGGTGCGCTTCATCATGGAGGTAGCATGGCAGGCACACTTCGTGAAGAACATGTTCATCCGTCCTACTGAGGAGGAACTCGCTAACTACGGTGAACCCGACTTCGTAGTATACAACGCTTCTAAGGCAAAGGTAGAGAACTACGCTGAGCTCGGCCTCAACTCTGAGACTGCAGTGGTGTTCAACCTCACTTCTAAGGAGCAGGTAATCCTCAACACATGGTATGGTGGTGAGATGAAGAAGGGTATGTTCTCAATCATGAACTACCTCCTCCCCTTGCGCGGCATCGCTTCTATGCACTGCTCTGCAAACGTAGGTCACGATGGCGACACCGCTATCTTCTTCGGTCTCTCTGGTACAGGTAAAACTACCCTCTCTACAGATCCTAAGCGCCTCCTCATCGGTGACGACGAGCACGGTTGGGACGACGAGGGCGTATTCAACTTCGAGGGTGGCTGCTACGCTAAGGTTATCAACCTCGACAAGGAGTCTGAGCCCGATATCTTCAACGCTATCAAGCGCAACGCTCTCCTCGAGAACGTAACTGTAGACGCTAACGGCAAGATCAACTTCGCAGACAAGAGCGTTACCGAGAACACTCGTGTATCATATCCTATCGATCACATCGAGAACATCGTTAAGCCCGTTTCTAAGGCAGGTCCCGCCAAGAAGGTTATCTTCCTCTCAGCTGACGCCTTCGGTGTACTTCCTCCCGTATCTATCTTGAACCCCGCTCAGACTCAGTACTACTTCCTCTCTGGCTTCACCGCTAAGTTGGCAGGTACAGAGCGCGGTATCACAGAGCCCACTCCTACATTCTCAGCTTGCTTCGGTGCTGCATTCTTGAGCTTGCACCCCACAAAGTATGGTGAGGAGTTGGTTAAGAAGATGGAGGCTAACGGTGCTACTGCATACCTCGTTAACACAGGTTGGAACGGTACCGGCAAGCGTATCTCTATCCGCGATACACGTGGTATCATCGACGCTATCCTCGATGGTTCTATCGATAAGGCTCCCACAAAGGTTATTCCTTTCTTCGACTTCGTAGTTCCCACAGAGCTTCCTGGTGTTGACACCAACATCCTCGACCCCCGCGACACCTACGAGTGCGCTTGTCAGTGGGAAGAGAAGGCTAAGGACCTCGCTGGCCGCTTCATCAAGAACTTCGCTAAGTTCACTGGCAACGAAGCTGGTAAGGCTCTCGTAGCTGCTGGTCCTAAGCTCTAAGCGAAGCGTGAGAGCGCGGAGCGCAGCAACGAGCTACCCTTGCCGTAGCTGCTGGTCCTAAGCTCTAATAAGAACTTTGACTAATAATAAACAAGGGCAACTTCGGTTGCCCTTGTTATTTTGTTTCAGAAACCACTATTCATCAATGAACAAACCCCTCCGATTCACCATAGTCATCCTCTACATCATGGTATCTGCATATGGATGTATTAGTTCGTGGCAACATTATGGCGAGCGATTCTTACTCTACTTCACCAATTTGGGCAATCTCTATTGCCTCGGGCTGATGATAAACGAACTGGTGCGACTCATTCGACGCAAACAGATATCCACCCAACTGATGCAATGGGAGTTTGGAGGTCTCATCTCCATCCTTGTCATCAGCGTGGTATACAATCTCCTCCTGGGAGATCCTACCTCTGTTGTATATTGGGCAAACAAACCCAGCGTATGCCTACATCTCATCACCCCTATCCTATATACCATCTACTTCTTTAGTACTCGTCCTGTGCGCAAAGTTACTGTAGGAGGTATCCAATGCAGCATTCTCTTACCTTATCTATATATAGCCTTTATATATACACGACACCTTATTACTGGCGACCAGTGGTTCCCCTACTTCTTTCTCGACATCAATCGCATCGGGTGGTTGGGCGCTTTCTGCTGGATTATAGTCCTCACTGTGGTATTTGTCCTCACAGGATTCATCTTCATCTATTTAGGAAAACAAAGAGCACGAAAAGCACAACACTAACATACAACACATGAAAAAGACATTACTACTTACCATACTTCTTGGCTTCACTGGTTTGACACAAGCACAAGACTCCTTTATCGAACTCCCTGATCACCATACTCCTTTAGCAGAGGAATGGAAAGATATCAAGGGTACACACGCAGCATGGGGCAACAGCCATGTGCGCTATGCATGGCACTCGCTCCCCGACACCGAAGCCCTGAAGCAGAAGGAGACACTGACTGCATGGCGAGGTGAGCGCGTAAGCACACAAGCCGTCATCTATAGTGCCAAGAGTACAGATAGCCTTACACTGCAGCTCTCTACATTCAAGAATGGCCGCCACACCCTGCCTGTCGATGCCGTAAAGGCAGCTTTCGTACGCTATGTGAAAACCGACTCGTGGAGCACCCCCGACGGACTCGGTGCTGGTTGCGGATATCGGCCTGACCATACCATATATGACTCGGCAATGGTGGCAGATATAATAGACCCTCATGCTAAAGCATTACCCGTGGAGGCTATGAGCACCCGCTCGGTATGGGTAAGCTGCCAAATACCTTCCGATGCCATGCCCGGCACCTATAGCGGAGTGCTCAACATCAAGGAGGGCAAGCGCACCATAGCAAAGTTACCTCTATATATAAAGGTGGCAGACTATGCATTGCCTGCACCGAAAGATTGGCAATTCCATCTCGATCTTTGGCAAAATCCTTTTGCTGAGTCGCGCTACTACAACACTCCTTTATGGAGTGATACGCACCTTGCATCAATGCGCCCCTCCATGGAGATGCTTGCTGCAGCAGGACAAAAAGTAATCACCGCAAGCATCATGCACAAGCCATGGAACGGGCAGACAGAAGACCATTTTGACTCCATGGTGACATGGACCAAAAATCTCGATGGCACATGGGAGTTTGGCTTTGATGTATTTGACCGATGGATAGAGTTTATGATGAGTTGTGGCATCGACAAGCAAATCAACTGCTTTTCGATGATACCTTGGGCCCTCAGCTTCCCCTACTATGATGTAGCCACCAATCGCATGCAAGTGCTACGCGCAGCACCAGGTGATGCAGCCTACGAAGAGATGTGGGTGGCCATGCTCAAAGCCTTCTCTGAGCACCTGCGCAAAAAAGGATGGTTTGGTATTACCACCATTGCTATGGACGAGCGCCCCATGCATGCCATGCAGAAGGCAATGGCGGTCATACGCAAAGCTGACCCCGAATTCAAGGTATCTCTTGCCGGCAACTGGCATCCCGAGATTGAAGCCGATCTCTATGACTATTGCATTGCACTTGACCAAGCAGAACTGCTTCCCAAGGAGGTCTTTGCGCGCCGTAAGGCTGAAGGAAAGAAAACCACGATATATACCTGCTGCTCTACACATAGACCCAATACCTTCACCTTCTCGGTGCCAGCTGAAGCTGCATGGTATGGTTTCTATGTAGCAGGGACGGAATATGATGGCTACTTGCGGTGGGCATATAACAGCTGGGTAAAAGATCCGCTTCACGACACCCGCTTCCGCCAATGGCCCGCTGGCGACACCTATATGATATATCCCTATGGCCGAAGTTCGGTGCGTTTCGAAAAACTCATCGAAGGCATACAAGCCTATGAGAAGATGCGCATCCTGCGTCAAGAATTCACGACGAGCAACAATACAGATAAGTTAGCAGAATTGGATGCGCTGATGAAACTGTTTGACTTCAATAGCCAATATAGCGAAGATTTCCCCTCACTCATTCAGCAAGGACAAGAGCGATTAAATGCTTTAGGGCAATAATAGCACCCAACATCAAGAGTTTTTCTTCATGTTTCTCGGATGATGCTCTATGATTTCATAGCGTAGGCGATGTGCATCGACATGCGTATAGATTTCGGTGGTACCGATATCTTCATGCCCCAGCATACTTTGTATCACGCGCAAGTTAGCGCCACCTTCGAGCAGATGAGTAGCAAAAGAATGCCGGAAGGTGTGCGGACTGATCGTTTTCTTCAGTCCCACCTGTTCGGCAAGTTCCTTGATGATATGAAACATCGTGATACGCGACATCTTCTTCTTGAAGTGAGCACTGACGAAAAGATAGTCCTCATGCCCAGGCTTAATGTCTATCTCAGCTCGGTCGGTAAGGTAGGTCATAATCTCTGCTATGGCTCGCTCCGAAATAGGTACTAAGCGTTGTTTGCTTCCCTTACCTTCGACCTTGATAAACCCTTCTTTAAGATACAAATCGGACAGCTTAAGGTTACAAGCCTCCGATACACGCAGTCCACAACTATACAGCGTCTCTATGATTGCCCGATTGCGCTGCCCCTCTCGCTTGCTGAGATCTATAGCGTTGATGAGCATGTCAATCTCCTCTATACTGAGTACCTCGGGCAATTTCACACCTATTTTGGGCGACTCGAGCAATAAAGTAGGGTCTGCCTCAATATATCTATCAAGTACGAGATACCGGTAGAATGAACGGATACCTGAAAGTATACGAGCCTGCGAACGAGCCTTCACCTCATCGTGCAATGTAGCTAAGAAGTTCTCCAAATCCTCAAGCCTCACCTCTTTCGGATCTATATTCTGCTCCCCTAGATAATCAAAAAGTTTCTCTACATCATGTACATATGCCTCAAGTGTATTGGTAGAGAGAGCCTTTTCAAACAATAGATGTTGCTTGAATTTCTGCAGTAACCGACTATTCTTTTTTTGACTATCACCCGCCATAAACTACCATTTATGATGAGCAAAGGTAAACAAAAACATTCATTACACAAAACGAGCAATGAAATCGGGTAGTTGCTTGGGTTATACAAAAACAATTTTTACCTTTGCACCAAGTGATGCAAGTTGCATCAACAACAAATTTACAAAACTTTAAAAGAAGAACACCCAACTATGGAAAAGATGTTAGAAGGAAAAGTAGCCCTCATCACAGGTGCTTCACGAGGAATAGGTAAGGCCATTGCCTTGCGTTTTGCGGCTGAAGGAGCAGCCATAGCATTCACCCATGTAACGCCAAGCGCTGCTGCCGAGCAAACCGAACAAGAGATAGCCTCAATAGGTGTAAAGGTGAAGCGATATATCGCTGATGCAGCCGACTATGCAGCCACCGAGGCACTCGTGTCAGAAGTAGCAAAGGAGTTTGGTCATATTGACATCCTTGTAAACAATGCCGGCATCACTCGTGACGGACTGTTGATGCGCATGAGCGAGCAGCAATGGGACGAAGTCATCTCTGCCAACCTGAAGTCCGCATTCAACTTCTGCCGTGCTTGCACACCCGTCATGATGCGCCAACGCAGTGGAAGTATCATCAACATGTCGTCTGTAGTAGGTGTACATGGCAATGCTGGGCAATGTAACTACTCTGCATCAAAAGCAGGAATTATTGGCTTGACCAAGAGCATCGCTGCCGAGTTAGGTTCACGCGGCGTACGCGCCAATGTCATTGCACCCGGATTTATCAATACTGACATGACAGGTAAACTCAGCGAAGAGTTGCGTTCCGAGTGGGCCAAGCAGATACCTCTACGCCGTGCAGGCGAAGGCGAAGATGTAGCAGGAGCAGCGCTCTTCCTGGCATCTGACCTTGCAGCCTATGTCACAGGACAAGTATTGCAAGTAGATGGCGGTATGGCTATATAATGACGTCCCTGTTCAATTCCTTTAGGAGTCAAGTCCTGCACCACCCATATAAAGCTACAGCCTTCTGACAGAAGGCTGTAGCTTTATAAAAACATATGTTATTACAGCTATTCTACGCCTGCATTTGTCTGCGAGAGCATGCGTTGTATGCTTAATGCATATGACTTCGACACAGGTATTTGTCGGATTCCATCGTGCATGAGACATATATACATTCCGTCTCGGTCGTTGCGGAAGATGCGTATCTTGTTCTTATTCACGAGGTAGCCTCGGTGACAACGGATGAGGCAATCACTGAACCTGTTCTCTATGGCCTTGGTTGTGCTACGCAACATATAATTGCACAACTTCCCATCAGAGTCATAGTATATTTTCACATAGTTGTCTTGAGACTCCACATAGTAGAGACTGTCGATGTTGATGCTCATCTTGATACGACCTGTACTATCGACAAGATGTATGAGCTTAGGATCATGGTCCACATCATCCGTTTTAGTGTCATTCACGACATTCATCCCCAGGCGGTCGAGCAGTTGGCTCTGATGACGGTTTGTTGCAGCCTGCACACAAATGATGTAGGGTATTACTATGATGAATGACAATACCAATATCGAGCGTCCCCAGATGTTGAGGAATATATCCGGATTAGCAAGATTGAAAAGAGTTGTGAAAACGGTGTAGATCAATGAAATCATTACCACTTCGCCCCCTATCCACGATACCAGATGCATGTTGTAAAGCTGATACTTGCGTCCTATATGATAGAGTATAACCTTGCTCAAGGTGAAGAAAGCAATGCCTACAAGATAGAACACTATAGAGGCCATCACTTCGTGGAATCTGCTGAATACTCCACCCCCATCATGCTCGCCTGCCATCAATGTGAGCCACGAGGTGGATGAATAAGGACCATATATGATCATGAAAAGGATAGAGAAAAGCACAATAGCAATGACAGAACCGACCAAGGTACGGCTCTCGAGAAGAAAACGAGGTGCTTTTTTTCTTAAATTCATGCGTTATTATTCTTCATTTGAGCTGCAAAGATACGACAAAGCGAGCGAAATATAAAGTTTACTCGAATATTTGTTGTTGATATTTGGCATTTCTCTCGCCTTGCATTAACTTTGCCACCTATATATATAATGTATAGGATAACTGAAAAATAATAGATAATATGAGCTTCAAGATTATCACTGCAGCTGAAGCTGCAAGTTATGTAAAGCATGGATATAATGTGGGATTGGGCGGATTTACTCCTGCCGGAACTCCCAAGACGGTGACCGCAGAGATTGCACGCCTTGCTGAGGCCGAGCATGCTGCAGGGCGCCCCTTCCAGATAGGATTGTTCACTGGTGCCTCTACGGGCGACTCATGCGATGGTGCGCTCACTCGTGCCAAAGCATTGCGCTATCGTGCACCCTACACCACCAATGGCGATTTTCGCAAGGCTGTCAATGCAGGCGAGATAGCATATAACGACATACACCTCTCACAGATGGCCCAAGAGTTGCGCTATGGCTTCATGGGTAAGGTCGATGTAGCTATCATCGAAGCTTGCGATGTGACTCCTTGTGGTAAGATATACCTCACTGCAGGTGTAGGTATCGCTCCTACGGTAGCTCGCTTGGCCGACAAGATTATCATCGAACTCAATAGCGCCTATGGCACTGCTCCCAAGGGCTTGCACGACATATACGAACCGCTCGACCAACCTCTGCGTCGCGAGATTCCCGTATACCGCCCCAGTGACCGTATCGGCACACCTTACATCCAGGTAGACCCTGCCAAAATTGTAGGTATCGTAGAGGTGAACCTTCCCGACGAGGCACGCCCCTTCACTGATGCCGACCCCATCACACAGCAGATAGGTAATAATGTAGCACAGTTCCTCATCGGCGACCTCAAGCGTGGCATCATCCCCAAGACCTTCCTTCCCTTGCAGAGTGGTGTGGGCAATGTGGCCAATGCCGTACTTGGCGCACTCGGAGCCGATGCCACCGTACCCGCCTTCGAGATGTATACCGAAGTGATCCAAGACTCGGTCATCGACCTCATCCGCTCGGGTCGTTGTAAGTTTGGCAGCACCTGCTCGCTCAGCGTGAGCAACGAGGGTCTCAAGAGCATCTATGACGATATTGAGTTCTTCAAAGACAAACTCATCTTGCGTCCTTCAGAGATTTCAAACCACCCCGCAGTGGCACGTCGTATCGGCCTCATCTCCATGAACACCGCTCTCGAAGCCGACATATACGGTAATGTGAACTCCACCCATGTGTGTGGCACCAAGATGATGAATGGTATCGGTGGCTCGGGCGACTTTACCCGCAATGCCTATATCAGTATCTTCTCATGCCCATCAGTAGCCAAGAACGGCATGATCAGCGCCATCGTCCCCATGGTCTCGCATGTCGACCACAATGAGCACAGTGTGAACATCATGATTACCGAGCAGGGTATTGCCGACCTCCGTGGCAAGAGCCCCATGGAGCGCGCCAAGACGATCATCGAGAACTGCGCCCACCCCGACTACCGTCAGATGTTGTGGGACTACCTGCATCTATCAACAAAGGGGCACACCTGCCACAACCTACGCGCAGCATTCGGCATGCATGACACCTTGATGCGTAAGGGCGACATGCGCCTTACCGATTGGAGCGAATTTGCATAAATCAATCAACACATAATTACAAAATGAATAAGTATAGAAACATCCTTTGTGCCTTGGCCTTGGCCGGTGCAATCCTAAACATGACCTCTTGTATGGAAAATAAGAATCCCTTCTACAGTGAGTACAACACCCCTTACCAAACTGTTCCGTTCAATAAAATCAAGCTCGAGCATTATGAGCCCGCCCTCATGGAGGGTATCAAGCAACATACCGCTGAAGTAGAAGCTATCATTACCAACCCCGAGGCTCCTACTTTTGAGAACACCATCGTAGCATTGGAGTATGCAGGGAGCCTGCTCGATCGAGTAATCACCGTATTCTTCACCCTCAACAGTGCCGACACATCTGATGAGATGCAAGAG
Source organism: Bacteroidaceae bacterium (assembly GCA_045612925.1). Classification (GTDB taxonomy): domain Bacteria; phylum Bacteroidota; class Bacteroidia; order Bacteroidales; family Bacteroidaceae; genus UBA1189. The sequence goes on along the minus strand of JAZKZX010000042.1, from coordinate 12,208 downwards.
TTGGCACAGAAGCTCTCCCCAATGCTTACCGAGCACTCTAATAACATCTCGCTCGATGAGCGCCTTTTTGCTCGTGTGAAAGCCGCATATGAGAGTACAGATATGAGTACACTCACCACCGAGCAGCAGCGCCTGTTGCAAAAGTGCTACGACAGTTTTGCCCGCAATGGAGCCAACTTGAGCGAAGAGGGCAAAGCCAAATATCGTGAGTTAACTACCGAACTGAGCAAGTCCACATTAGCATTCGGGCAAAACATGCTGAAGGCTACCAATGCCTACTCGCTCAACATCACCGACAGCACCCGCTTAGCGGGCATGCCCGAGTCAGCCCTCGAGGCAGCGGCACAGACAGCCAAGGAGAAGGGACAAGAGGGCTGGACCTTCACGCTGCATGCACCGAGCTACAGCCCCGTGATGATGTATTGCGAAGACCGCAACCTTCGCCGCGACCTCTATATGGCATACAACACTCAAAATATACAGGATAATGAGAACAACAACGAGGAGTTGGTGAAGAAGATTGCCAATCTGCGTCTCGAGATTGCTCAGCTCTTGGGTTACGAGAGCCATGCCGACTATGTATTGGAAAATCGCATGGCAGAGAATGCATCCAATGTCAACAATCTCCTTGACCAATTGCTCAAGGCCTACCTTCCCTCAGCTCAAGAAGAGGTGAAGGAGGTGCAAGAGATTGCCGCACGCACCGAGGGAAAGGACTTCGAACTGATGCCGTGGGATTGGTCGTTCTATTCAGAGAAGTTGCGCGTAGAGAGATATAGCCTCAACGACGAGATGGTGCGTCCCTACTTCAAACTAGAGAATGTCACCAACGGAGTCTTCGGGCTCGCTACCCGCCTCTATGGTATCACCTTCGTAGAGAACAAGGATATCCCCGTATACCACCCCGATGTGAAGGCCTACGATGTGCTCGACAAGGATGGCAGTTTCCTTGCTGTTATCTATACAGACTTCTTTCCCCGTGCCAGCAAGCGTTCAGGAGCTTGGATGACAAGTTTCAGGGAGCAGTACAAGCAATATAGCATAGACAACCGTCCCCATGTGTCTATCACCATGAACTTCACCAAACCCACCGAGAGCAAACCTGCACTGCTCACTCAGGACGAGGTAGAGACCTTCCTGCACGAGTTTGGCCATGCCCTGCACGGTATCTTCTCCGCTACCACCTATCCCTCAATGGGTGGCACCAATGTTTATCGCGACTTCGTGGAGCTTCCTTCACAGATTATGGAGAACTTCCTGCCCAAGAAGGAGTTCCTCTCTACCTTTGCCTTTCACTATGAGACAGGCGAACTCATCCCCGACGAACTTGTCGAGCGTATCGTTCGTGCTCAGAATTATCATGCGGCCTACGCTTGCATCCGTCAGTTAAGTTTTGGCATCCTCGACATGGCATGGCATTCACGCACTACCCCATTTGAGGGCGACGTTCTCGCCTACGAGAATGAGGCTTGGGCATCTACCCAACTTCTCCCCGCAGCAGAGGGTACCAATATGACCACCCGTTTCGGTCACATCATGTCGGGCGGCTATTCGGCAGGCTACTACAGTTACAAGTGGTCCGAGATGCTCGATGCCGATGCTTTTGCCCTCTTCGAGGAGAAGGGTATCTATGACGAAGAGGTAGCCACGGCCTTCCGCGAACATATCCTCTCAAAGGGAAGTTCCGAGCATCCCAAGGAGCTCTACCGCCGTTTCCGCGGACAAGACGCCACCATCGAAGCTATGATGAAGCGTGACGGAATCGTGAAGTAACCATAACCCAATACATTATGGACGAAAAGTTTGACAAGCGCTATATGCGCATGGCCACCATTTGGGCCGAGAACTCTTACTGTGAGCGCCGCAAGGTAGGCGCCCTCGTGGTAAAGGATAAGATGATTATTTCAGACGGATACAATGGCACCCCAGTAGGCTTCGAGAATGTGTGCGAAGATGCCAACAATGTGACCAAGCCCTATGTGCTACATGCTGAAGCCAATGCCATCACCAAGATAGCCCGCTCCAACAACAATAGCGAGGGAGCCACCCTATATGTCACCGCATCGCCCTGCATCGAGTGTGCCAAGCTCATCATCCAGGCAGGCATCAAGCGTGTGGTATATGGTGAGAAATACCGTCTAACCGATGGTATCGACCTTCTTGAGCGTGCTGGTGTAATCGTAGAATACTTACCCGTCGAGGAATGAAACAAGCAAAGAAAACATTCGACATCGTCACACTTGTACTCCTTGCACTGGTCGCCTTCAGTTCGTGCATCGACTTACGCCCCACATCAGGAGGTGGCGACAAGTTGTCACAGTTGCTCCGTCTCATCGACAAGCAGTATGTCGACACGGTCGATGTAGCTGACTTGGTAGAGAAAGCCATTCCAAAGGTGTTGGCAGAGCTCGACCCTCACTCTGTATACATACCTGCCAAAGACGCCGAGGCATCAAACCAAGAGCTGAAAGGCAGCTTCAGTGGCATCGGCATCCAGTTTATGATCCAATCCGACACCATCTATGTGAGCGATGTTATCTCTGGCGGCCCAGCCGAGAAGGTAGGCTTGATGGCGGGCGACCGCATTGTCACCATCGACGACTCGCTCTATGTAGGCAAACAGGTCAACAACGAGGGTGCCATGAAGCGTCTTAAAGGTCCCAAGGGCAGCGAAGTGAAGTTAGGCATCAAGCGTCATGGTGAGCGAGAGTTGCTCTACTATACCATCGTGCGTGGCAATATCCCCGTGAAGAGTGTCGACGCCGCCTACCTCATCGACGATCGTTGGTGCTATATCAAGACCAACAAGTTTGGCGAGACCACCTACCCCGAGATGCTCATCGCCCTTGCCCAAGGCATGCAGCAAGGCATGCAAGGATGCATCATCGACCTTCGTGGCAATACGGGAGGATATATGGTAGCCGCCATACAGATGGTCAATGAGTTTCTCCCCAAGGGCGAGATGATCGTGTATGCAGAAGGTCAGAACACCCGTCGCTATGAGGAGCATGCCAATGGTCGCGGCAGTTGTCAGGAGCTTCCCCTCGTCGTTCTCACTGATGAAACCTCGGCCTCTGCCAGCGAGATCTTTGCCGGAGCCATCCAGGACAACGATCGCGGCACCATCATTGGCCGCCGCACCTTCGGTAAGGGACTAGTGCAGCAGCCCATCGAGTTTGCCGACGGCTCGGCCATCCGCCTTACCATAGCTCGCTACTACACCCCTTCGGGTCGCTGCATACAGAAGCCCTATACCAATGGGAAAAGCGATGAATATGAGCTCGACCTGCTCAACCGCTACGAGCATGGCGAGTTCTTCACCCAAGATAGCATCAAGCAAGATGAGAGCACAGCTTACCAAACTAAGAACGGACGCACCGTCTACGGCGGTGGTGGCATCATGCCCGACATCTTCGTTCCGCAAGACACCACGGGCTACACCTCGTACTATGCCAATGTGTCCAAGCTCGGTCTCTTTACCCGATTCCCCTTCGAGTATACCGATGCCAACCGCCAGCGCCTGACTCAATATGCTACGATGGAGGAACTGCTCCTCTACTTAAAGGGCGAGGAGTTGCTCGAGGAGTTTGTGCAATATGCTACTGACAAGGGAGTCAAGCGTCGCAACAACCTCATCAGCAAATCACGTCCCCTAATAGAAGAGATTCTCTACGGCAACATTATCTACAACATGCTCGGCATGGAGGAGTATATCAGGTATCTCAACCTCACCGACCCCGTAGTGTTAAAAGCTGTAGAGGTGCTTGAGCGAGGAGAGTCGCGACCCTAAAAGAAACACAAACCTAACGCCACACGCATATGAGCGTCATAGATTCTATCACCACCGCCACTCACACAGCCTTTTCGTTCGAAGTGCTGCCCCCGCTCAAAGGCACGGGTATCCATAGTCTATTCCACACTATCGACGAACTGCGCGAGTTCGACCCTAAGTATATCAACATCACTACGCACCGTAGTGAGTATATATATCAGGAGTCGCCCGACGGACTATTCCAGAAGGTCTCTGTGCGCCGTCGCCCTGGCACGGTAGCCGTAGCGGCAGCTATCAAAAACAGGTACAATATCGATGTGGTCCCCCACATCCTCTGCAGCGGTTTCACCCGCGAGGAGACCGAGTATGTGCTACTCGACCTGCAGTTTCTCGGTATCACCGACCTACTTCTGCTTCGCGGCGACAAGGCCAAGCACGAGAGCATATTTACCCCCACGCCCAATGGCTATAGTCATGCCATAGAACTGCAGGCACAGGTCAACCACTTCAATGAAGGCTTCTTCTGCGACGGCTCACCCATCAAAGAGCCTGGACAACCCTTCTCGTATGGTGTAGCCTGCTACCCCGAGAAGCACGAAGAGTCTCCCAACATGGATATGGACCTCCACTGGCTTAAGGAGAAAGTCAAGGCTGGAGCCGAGTATGCCGTGACGCAGCTCTTCTACGACAACGACAAGTACTTCCGCTTCGTCGAGCGTGCTCGTGCCGAGGGCATCACCATCCCCATCATCCCAGGTATCAAGCCCTTCAAGACCGTGCGCCAGCTCAGCATCATCCCCAAGACCTTCAAGGTGGACATTCCTCAGACCCTCGCCACCGAGGTGCTCCGCTGCAAGAGCGATGAGGAGGTGCGCCAGGTGGGCATAGAATGGTGTATAGCCCAATGCAAGGAGCTCATCGCCCAAGGTGTGCCCAGCATACACTTCTACACCGTGGCAGCTACCGATAGCGTCAAGCAGGTGGCAAAGGCTATCTATTGACACTACCCGCAATACGATGATAATTATAAAGGAGGCATATCACGCGACATGCCTCCTTCTATTTATTATGCCCGTAGGTTTCACTCTACTAAAGCATAGTCAAGCAAAGGACAAGGTTCAACATGCCTATGCCCCGTAGGTTTCACTCTACTAAAGCATAGTCAAGTTGCTTTTTCTCGAGGTTGCATCGGGCTACTTGCACCTTGATGGTGTCGCCCAAGGCGTATCGCTTATGGGTGCGTCGGCCTACGAGGCAGTAGTTGCGCTCGTCAAACTCGTAGTAGTCGTCGTCGAGGTCGCGCATGGGGATGAGTCCCTCGCACTTGTTCTCGATGATCTCGGCATAGATACCCCACTCGGTAACACCGCTGATGATAGCTTCGTAGGCGATGCCCATGCGATCGGCCATGTACTCTACCTGCTTATACTTGATGCTGGCGCGTTCGGCCGATGCGGCGAGCTGCTCCATTGACGATGAGTGGTCGCACAGTTCCTCGTACTTGGGTTTGCTGGCCGAGCGTCCTCCGTCAAGGTAGCGTGTGAGCAAGCGGTGCACCATCATGTCGGGGTAGCGGCGTATGGGCGAGGTGAAGTGGGTGTAGTAGTCCATCGCAAGGCCATAGTGTCCGATATTGTCGGTGCTGTAGCGTGCCTTCTGCATGGCACGTAGCGACACGGTCTCAATGAGGTGTTGCTCGCGCTTGCCCTTGACATCGGCCAGCAGCTTGTTGAACGACTTGGCAATATCGTTCTTGTCGCCCGTGGTGCGCACCTTGTGTCCGAAGGGGAGGGCAAGGCGGGCGAGGTTATCGAGTTTCTCGGGATCGGGCACATCGTGTATACGATAGGGGAACACCTTGGCCTTCTTGGCGGGTACCTTACCTATGGTCTCTGCCACGGTGCGGTTGGCCAAGAGCATAAACTCCTCGATGAGCTGGTGTGCCTCTTTAGATTCTTTGAGGTGTACGCCTATGGGATGCCCTGTCTCGTCAATGTCGAAGCGCACCTCCACGCGGTCAAAGTTAATGGCGCCACCCGCAAAGCGTGCCGCACGCAGCTGCTGGGCGAGGTTGTTCAAGATCATCAACTCGTTGGTGTACTCATCGCCAGGGAGAGCCTCCTTGGTGCCGCGTTGCTGGCGCTCGATGATAGCCTGCACCTCTTCGTAGGTATATCTCCTATTGCTATTGATCACGGTGTGGGCTATCTGGTGATACTTCACACGGGCCTTGTCGTCGATGTGGAAGATGACCGAATAGGTGAGTTTGTCCTCATTCGGTCTCAGCGAGCATATGTTATTGCATAGTCGCTCGGGCAGCATAGGTATGGTGCGGTCGACGAGGTATACCGATGTGGCTCGGTGTTGTGCCTCCTTGTCGATGATGCCATTCTCGCCCACATAGTGGGTGACATCGGCAATGTGCACGCCCACCTCCCAGAGGTTCTTGCCGATGGGGCGTATGGAGAGCGCGTCGTCAAAGTCCTTGGCGTCGTGCGGGTCGATGGTGCAGGTGAGCACATCGCGCATGTCGAGTCGGCGGGCTATCTCGTCGGCAGGTATCGTGTCGCTGATGTGGTTGGCCGCATGCTCCACGGCGATGGGGTACTTGTAGGGCAGACCAAACTCTGCAAGGATGGCATGCATCTCGGTGTCGTTATTACCCGCCTTGCCGAGGATGTCCACCACATGTCCTATGGGGTTGCGAGCATCATCGGGCCAGTCGACGATCTTCACCACCGCCTTGTCTCCGCTCTTTCCTCCCTTGAGTTTGTCGCGGGGGATGAAGATATCGTTGTCCAGTGTGCGGCTCTCGGTGAGCAGGAAGGCGTAGTTCTTCTCCACCTTGAGTATGCCCACGAAGGTGTCGTTGGCGCGTTCGATGATCTCTACCACCTCTCCCTCGGGGAGTCCTCTCCCGCGGCGTCGGGCAAAGAGGCTCACCCTCACGCGGTCGCCATGCAGGGCGTGCATCGAGTTGCGTTCGGCGATGTATACCGACTCCTCGTCGGCCTCGGGGGCAAAGAGTATGCGTCCGTTGCTGCTACGCTGTATGGTTCCTATGAGTTCGCGCTGCTGGAAGTTGAGGCGGAAGTGCCCGTTCGAGGTTTCCACCACGCTACCTTCGAGGAGCAGGTCACCGATGATATCCCCACACAACATCTTCTGCGGGTGTGTGGTGAGGTGCAGCTCCTTCCATATGCGGGTGTAGGTGAGTGCACGGTCATTGTTGTGTTGAAATAGGTCGATGAGTGCATCGAACATGGCGCGCTTATTCATGCGCTTATTCTTCTTTCCGGCTGATTTTCCCATGGTAGTTGTTTTGTTTTATAAATTATGGTTTGGCACTGCTATGAGTTATGAGCTTTGGGCTGTGAGTTGTGAGTAATGGGTATTGTCTATACCTCTTAACACCTGAAAGACTTTCCTCTCAAGGCTCAGCGAGCAAGCGCTCCAGTTCCTTCTCCAAGTCCTCCACCATCGTGTCGCGCAGTACCAGTTCGCCAGCGCGGTTGATGAGGAAGTAGGTAGGCAGTTCGCTCACGCCATAGAGATTTGCCTCCCGGCTGTAGGGTGCCTCCTGGCTGCGCACGCATACCCAGGGTATATTCTCAACTGCCGTCTTCCAGAAATGTTCGTTCTCGTCGAGCGACACCTGGTATATCTCCAGTCCCTGCTCGGCATATTTCTCGTAGAGCTTGCGCAGTACGAGTACCCGCGCTGCCGAGTGCGGATGGCCATAGATATTAAAGTCGAGCATCACCACCCTCCCCTTGAGGTCGATGAGGCGTCGTGTGGCGCCATTGATGTCGGGCAGAGCGATGTCTATGACCGAAGCCTCCACGATTTTCCCCTCCAGCACGCTATAGTCTACAGGCTGTGCGGGGCGTGTGTTTCGCATACCCTTGAGAGCGATGCTCTTGAGATTCTTGGTACGCTCAGCCTCGGGGTAGTAAAGGTCGAGATTGGTAGCCACGGCAGCAAAGCAGCGTACATCGTCGCGCGAGGTCATGGGGTCAAAGATGAGTTGTCCGCCCAAGCGTTGCAACAGGGCATAGTAGGCATAGGGCTTGCCTGGGTCGGGGAATATATACTCCATGCGCACCTCCTTCTTGTAGTTGTGTACCAGCGTGTCTACACCTACCTGTATCGCCTTCCTCGTCGTAGCATTGCGTACCACCTGCTTCACGGCATGCTGCAACTCCCGCTGCTTCATCACCAGTTGGCGCAGCATGAGGTTATCTTCAGAACCCTCCACCTCGTAGGCTACGCTCATCACAGGCAGAGCGGCGTTGATAGTGATTGTCTCAGTAGAGTCTACCGAGAGATATACCCCTTCTCTGCCTATGCGCAAGCGGTAGAAGTCGAAGCACTCGGGCTGTGCCACGCGAAAGCTAAACGCTCCCTCCTTGTCGAGCAGCACCGAGTCTATCGCTATGGTGCGCTCCACGCCGATGAGTTCGAGGTAGAGCATCTTTTCGGTCGCCTCGGTGATATGTCCCTCGATTGTTGCCTGAGGTTCCCGTGTGCAGCTTGCAGCGCCAAGTAGTACGGCAAGCATGAGTATAATGGATAATCTTTTCATCTCTCAATAAGTTTTTTATACTGCAAATTTAGTGCAAGGCAAGCGAAAAAGCAAGCCTCAACGAGCGAACATAATGAAATAGCCACTTTTTTATCATCGGGCGAAGCATGAGCTCGCCTTGTCATCTGATGACATGGAAAAGACACGACAACGAGTTTCTGTATTTTCGGGGCGCTACCGCGCAGAAGGACTCAAATAAGTACCTCCGATGCCTGTACAATTTCCCTTATTGCCTACTCCAGTTGGTGCGTTGGCTGAAATACTGCACGTAACTCATTGTCCGGGAAGTACACGCATAATGCGCGTGCGCCACGCGATGTGCTGACGCTTACGCTTACGCTTACAACATTTGCACACTATGTCAGCGGAGAGCGGGAATAGCCAACGAAAATAGAATATAAATTTAAATAGAATATATATAATATATAACATACCCTTAAATATAGGCAATAATATAGATGTTTACCCAATCATGTGATTTCAGCGTTAGTGTCATCCTGAACAGAGACCTCTGGGTAAACTGCTATATCATCTCCTAAATATATAGAGAGAATGTACCTATATCATATAGGTATTAATATTATTATAAACTAAATCATAATAATAAGGGGCGAGTGAGGAGTAAAAATGGCAGGGGGGGGGAGTACATTTTTTGTAAGCGTAATCGTAAGCGTAAGCACCTTGCACCACCCGAAATGAAATCTTCTCGAAAAAAATTGTATCGCTTATGGGATGTTGCATCTTTGTGGTATGCGAAGGCTACCTTGCCAAAGCAATAAAACACACGCATAAATTTGCAGAAATAAACTGATAAGCTTATATTTGCGGCATATTTATATACCGACGCACAATATTATACATTTTATGAAAAACATGATGAAACAGTTATCTACACTTATTCTTTTGGCATTGCTCCCCTATGTAGGAGTTCGCGCTGCCGATGAGGTTCGCTACATCACCATCACCAAGAGCGGAGAGGTATATGCCATTCCCGAGAAGTATATCCTCAGTGAAACGATGGAGGGAGATGTCTGTACACTCCTTTTGGAGGGCGGCACGACATTTGAGTATAATACGACCACCGATGGTGTGAGCGACGATTGCAATGTCAGCTCTGCCAAGCTACTCTCATTTGCCTTCACCCATGAGGACAACGACCAGGTTTATGCCGATGTGGAGGCGACCATCAACGACGAGGGAGACATGGTGGTGGTCACTGCCGATGTGCCTGTGATAGGTAAGCGCTTACGCCCCAGCTTCACGACGAGCGAAGGAGTCACCTTGTATCTCGATGGAGTGGAGCAGGTAAGCGGCAAGAGCAGTCAGCGCTTCACTACTCCCATCACATACACGCTTGCCCTGCCCAAGCATTGGATCTACGAGGTGAAGACCATAGAACCCGAGCCTACACCCGAGCCCGAGCCTACCGATGGATGGGTCCGTACAAAGGTGGACATCTCAGGGGATAATACAGAAACAAATGCGCCCAGTAATTATTATCCCGCCGGCGATTTGAGCAATCTGTGGGACGATTACGACGAAACCTATTTCCACTCTACATGGGGCTCGGGAGCCTACGAGAAGCTCACTTGGGTCGATGGTGGCTACTATGGCGACGGCATCACTGAATGGCCCTACGTACAGATAGAACTGCCCAAGCCATTGGAGGAGTTCTGTCTGTCATATACCACCTCTACCCAGGATAACCGCTTCCCACAGGGATGGCGCATCACTGCACTGAACCAGAGTACCAATGAGTGGACCGAGATTGACGAACTTACGGATGCGTTACCTCAGACGAATCTTACGGAGTTCACTACTCCCGTATATAAACTCGGAGAGGACTACACGGCTATACGCATGGAACTTACTGCAGCATCGTATAAGAACTATATGGTCATAGGAGACCTGTCGCTATACGAGTGCACAGAGAAGGAAGAAGAGTCCATAAAGCCTTCGGAGTCCGAGGCACCCAAGGTGGTGGCGGGATTCAAGCCCTTTGGCCGTCAGTGCCAGGTCAATGTGAAGTATCTGACCGACTATGCCACTGGCGATTACAAGATACCTACCGTGTATATCACCTTCGGCGATGGCACTACGTGGGACGACAAGCAATGGATAGGAATGGATCTGCCCGATGGCACTAACACCAAGGAGGAGTGGATTGAGGACTGCACATTCCGTCTCGATGGCGCAGGCGTTTGGCCCGACATTGACACAGTGGAGGGTTGCGAAGTGCGCGGACGCGGCAACAGCAGCTGGAGCTGGAGCTACATGAGCAAGAACCCCTACCGCATCAAGTTCCCAAAGCAGCAGAAGCAGTCGCCCTTCAACCTGACCAAAGACCGCCAGTGGGTGTTCATCGCCAACAAGCAGAACGGCTCGATGACCTCAAACTCCATCGCACAGAAGATAGCAGCCATGGTTGACGCTGAGGCTATCTGTCACATGATCCCCATCGACCTATACATCAACGGTCATTACCGCGGGTCGTACTGCTTCACCGAGAAGATTGGTATCGCTGATAATAGTGTAGCTATTGATGAGGCTACTGGATGCTTGCTCGAGCTTGACGATTATTATGATGAGACTTATAGATTTAAGGATGATACCTACAACCTCCCCGTCAATGTCAAGGACCCCGATTTCTCTGAAGAGGACGAGGATCGCACCATCACTTTCGAAGCCATACAAGCATCTGTAAATGCGCTCACCGACTCTTTATTCTCAGGAGGAGATATCACAAAACTTGTCGACATGGAGTCGTGGGCCAAGTTCTGGCTCGTGAATGACCTGGTGCGCAATGTGGAGACCTACCACCCCAAGAGCTGCTACCTCTTCAATGAAAACCCTGCCGCAGGCGAGCCGTGGAAGTTTGGCCCCGCATGGGACTTCGACTGGGCATTCGGTTATGAAGAATCAGGTTCATATTTCAATGTGGGTGCCGATGAGGATCTCTATAGCGGACGCTCAGGTAAACCGGGGTACAAATTCTACGATGCCCTGCGCAAAACCGAGGCTGGCAAGCGAGCCTACTACAAGGAATGGAAAGACTTCATGGATGAGGGGCGCTTGGAAGAGCTTAAGGAGTATATTGCCGACTACACCGAATTTGCACTGCTGAGCATAGAGCACAACAACAAGGCTAACATCTACGAAAAGAACTCTACCGACTACGAAGCGTTAGTAAAGAAAAGCCAAGAGTGGATTGAGAAGCGTGCAAACTACATCTTCAACAACCTCACTGTATACGAGGACGAGGATGACAATAGCGGCGATGGTGACAATAGCAATACCGAGACCAACACAATCAGCATCTCTGACAACGCATCAGGAAGCCTCAACCCCGCACCGATATACGATGTATACGGACGCCGCGTGGTAGAGCCTAAAGAGGGTGTGATCTATATTATAAATAGGAAGAAGGTCGTCTTTTGATGCAACAATTCCCCCGAAATAGTTCCCTGAAGCGAGACAATCAACTCCGCTGAACAACAAAAAACATCCACCTACGAGTGGATGTTTTTATTGTTATATCTGCATACGTTGGCTATAAGAAGCATTACCAAACAAAAGGAATCATGCGATAGCGTATGCGCCGAGTGTACTCGACATAGCCGGGGAGGCCTTCGCGCAGTACCTGCTCCTCATTCTTGATACGCGTGGCTAAGAGGAGCACACAGGGCGACATCACCAGCAGCGCCCACCATGAGCCGAGCACGAGAGGGATAGACAGGTAGAGCAGGCTGACGGCAGAGTACATGGGATGACGCACGATACCATACAACCCCGTGTCGATGACGCGCTGCCCCTCCTGCACCTCGACCACACGCGACAGATACACATTCTCG
>JAZKZX010000041.1:0-45235 GCA_045612925.1 Bacteroidaceae bacterium | reverse complement strand
GTTGCCGACCTCACCGACTACATGACCAGCTTCTGGGTAATCGTATTCTGCGCTGCATACCTCTTGTTCTATGCACTCGTAGGTTCTAAGCCCGTGAAGAAGTAAGATTTCGCAATGAGAGAATCTGTTTTATCCCCCGATTCGGGAGTAAAGCAGATTCTTCCCCATACAATCATCCAACAACACTTATTAAAAAAGAAAATACTATGGACAAAGAATTTGTAAAAAAACATTTTGCTGAGCGTTTCGGTTGCGAAGGTGTAGCCTACGCTTCTCCCGGTCGTATCAACCTCATCGGTGAGCACACCGACTACAATGGTGGTTTCGTATTCCCCGGTGCAGTAGACAAGGGTATGATCATGGTAATCAAGCCCAACGGCCTCGACAAGGTACGCGCATTCGCTATCGACATCGACCCGAAGGACGAGGCACCCTATGTAGAGTTCGGCTTGAACGAGGAGGACAAGCCCGCTGAGGCATGGGCATGCTATGTATTCGGTGTATGCCGTGAGATGCAGAAGCGTGGTGTACCCGTGAAGGGCTTCGACACAGCATTTGCTGGCGATGTGCCCCTCGGTGCAGGTATGTCATCATCAGCTGCTCTCGAGAGCGTATTCGCATTCGCACTCAATGAGATCTATGGCGAAGGCAAGATTGACAAGTTCGAGCTCGCTCGCGTAGGTCAGGCTACAGAGCACAACTACACCGGTTGCAACTGCGGTATCATGGACCAGTTCGCCTCTGTATTCGGTAAGGCAGGTTGCCTCATGCGCCTCGACTGCCGCTCTATGGAGTTCGAGTACTTCCCCTTCGAGCCCAAGGGCTATCGTCTCGTGTTGGTAAACACCAATGTGAAGCACAAGCTCGGTGACGAGTACAACCAGCGTCGTCGCTCTTGCGAGCATGTAGTAGAGGTATTGAAGCCCAACTATCCCGGTATCGAGACTCTCCGCGATGTTACTTGGGAGATGCTCGAGGAGGCTAAGGCCCTCGTTCCTGAGGTAGACTACCGTCGTGCCAAGTATGTTCTCGGTGAGAAGGACCGCGTACTCGCAGTATGTGACGCTCTCGAGAAGGGCGACTACGAGACCGTAGGTGCCAAGATGTACGAGACACACTGGGGCATGAGCAAGGACTACGAAGTAAGCTGCGTAGAGCTCGACTTCCTCGCTGAGCTCGCTAAGGAGTGCGGCGTTACAGGTTGTCGCGTGATGGGTGGCGGCTTCGGCGGTTGCACCATCAACCTCGTTAAGGACGAGTTGTACGATGCATTCACAGCAGCAGCCAAGGAGAAGTTCACCGCACAGTTCGGTCACGCTCCCCTCGTATACGATGTAGTCATCGGCGACGGCTCACGCAAGCTCGACTAATAACAACTAAATATTATGTAGTGGGTGTGCAGCTTGCACACCCACTTTTGTTTTAGTACCACATCGATAGTTAGCGAGGTATACTACGGTAGTTAGCGAGCCACTCCTCGGCAACTACCGAGGTGAACAACGGTAGTCATCGCACACACCCTACGGAGAAACATCTTTCCTTACTTTCTGATGAAGTTTTTTCGCTCGCCTTGCACTAATTTTAACCAGCTAGGCTGTTTGAAGGTAGGCTACACCTCAGAAATCTTCAAATAAATTTGGAATTTCATTCGGTTTGCACTACCTCTAACAAGTTTTAGGTAGGCTGCACCTCAGAATTTCTCAAATAAATTTGGAACTTCATTCGGTTTGCACTACCTTTGCAGTCGCTTTTCGGAAGAAAGCACTCGGGATGTAGTACAGTTGGTAGTATACTTGGTTTGGGACCAAGGGGTCGCACGTTCGAGTCGTGTCATCCCGACGAAAAGAAGGATAGCGGCTATCCTTCTTTTTATTGCCTATAATAACATATTAAGGGATAGAAAATTTAATTTTATTGAATCTCATCCTCACTCAACAGAGAAAATGCAAGCAATTTCTCTATATTCACTCGTTGAGATTTGGCATTTCGCTCGCCTTGACTCCGTCTTCCTCCTTTTCGCTCGCTGCAAAAGTTCAAGCGAGCTTGACTCTTGCTCGCTCATGCGTCGGTTGCACTATCTTTAACCTACTGATAGAGTTTCAAGATAGGCGGCGGCTCGGAAAAGCTCAAATAAATTTGGCATTTCGCTCGCCTTGCACTATCTTTGCCAATTAAAATGTAAATTCAATAAAAGAGTATAAAAAATGCTTACGATTAAACTCATCACTGAACAGACCGAACGAGTAATCAAAGGCCTTGAGAAGAAACATTTCGGCAATGCCGTAGAAACAATAAATAGGGTTATCGAGCTCGACAAGAAGCGTCGTGCCGCACAAACCGCCCTCGACAAGAACCTTGCAGAAGCCAAGCAACTGGCAGCACGCATCGGGGCACTCATGAAGGAGGGAAAGCGCGAAGAGGCCGAAGCCGTAAAAGCAGAGGTTGCTGCACTCAAGACCACCAACGCTGGTCTCGAAGAGGAGATGAAGCAGGCTGCAGAAGATACACAAAACTTGCTTTACACAATCCCCAATATCCCCTACGATGAGGTGCCCGAGGGTGCTCACGCCGAGGATAATGTGGTAGAAAAGACTGGCAACGAGGTACCCAACCTCGGCCCCAACCCCCTCCCCCACTGGGAACTGGCAAAGAAGTACAACCTTATCGACTTTGACTTGGGCGTAAAGATCAGCGGTGCGGGATTCCCCGTATATCGCGGCAAGGGTGCCCGCTTGCAGCGCGCCCTCATCAACTTCTTCCTTGACGAGGCTCGTAACGCTGGCTACGAGGAGATCATGCCACCTACAGTCGTCAACCAGGCTTCAGGCTATGGCACAGGTCAGCTCCCCGACAAGGAGGGTCAGATGTATCACTGCACTGCCGATGACCTCTACCTCATCCCCACAGCCGAGGTACCCGTGACAAACATCTACCGCGATGTGATCATCGAGGAGAAGGACCTGCCCATCAAGAACACGGCTTACACACAGTGTTTCCGTCGCGAGGCTGGCTCGTATGGTAAGGATGTGCGTGGATTGAACCGCTTGCATGAGTTCTCAAAGATTGAGATTGTACGCATTGATACACCCGAGCACTCGAAGGAGTCACATAAGGAGATGCTCGAACATGTGGAGAGCCTCGTCAAGAAACTCGAGCTCCCCTACCGCATACTGCGCCTTTGCGGTGGCGACATGAGCTTTACCGCAGCCCTCTGCTTCGACTTCGAAGTATACTCTGCTGCCCAGGAGCGTTGGCTGGAGGTTTCTTCGGTATCAAACTTCGATGCATACCAGGCCAATCGTCTGAAGTGCCGCTATCGCCGTGCCGAAGACAAGAAGACCGAGCTCTGCCACACCCTCAATGGTTCGGCGTTGGCATTGCCCCGTATCTTGGCGGCAATCCTCGAAAACAATCAGACCCCCGAAGGCATCCGCATCCCCAAGGTGCTCGTGCCCTACTGCGGATTTGACATCATCGACTAAAAGATAAAGTTGGGATTTAGGGATTAGGATAACATCTGGTTATCAAGTCTTACTCCTTAATTCCCAACTTTGCATAAGATAAATAGGTAATTAGGTAAAAAAAGGAGTTAGGTACAAGGATAGGGATAAAGAGACATGAGCACTCTTTACTCCGATCATGGCTTAACAGAAAAGATTGACATGGCGAAGAGAGAAATTAAGCAGGAGGAAATCATTGCGGCTATTGCCGACATGTGGGAACTGCTGACAGAGGAGCAACGCAAATTAGTTGCCGACAATCTGGAGGTAAGAAAATACAAAAAGAACCAAACGATATATGCCGAGGGAAAAACTCCCACCCACTTGTTGTGCCTACTCGAAGGCAAGGTGAAGATTTATCGTGAAGGTGTAGGAGGCCGTTGCCAGATTATGCGTGTAATGAAGCCTGTCGAGTATTTTGCCTACCGCGCTTGGTTTGCCGAAGAGAAATATGTAACAGCAGCAGCGGCATTTGAAGCATCTATCATATGTGCGATTCCGATGAACATCATCGCGCAGTTGGTGGCAGAGAACAATAGGCTCGCTATGTTCTTTATTAAATTATTGGCAATAGACCTTGGCGTATCTGATGAGCGAACTGTAAACCTCACACAGAAGCACATCCGCGGGCGCTTGGCTGAATCGTTAATCTTCCTGAAGGAGACCTACGGATTAGAAGAAGATGGGGCCACGATCAGCATCTTCCTCTCTCGCGAAGACCTTGCCAACCTATCCAATATGACGACTTCGAATGCCATACGAACACTATCCAATTTCGCTTCAGAAAAACTGATTGCCATTGATGGACGAAAGATCAAGATTATAGACGAGGAGGAGCTGAAGAAAGTGAGCAGAATAGGTTAAGAACAAACGAAATTTCTTTACAAGTAAAAAAACAAGGGGCGTTAACGCCCCTTGCCTTTTAATCTGGAACAATAAAATTCAGATACTCTGGCATGAGTGAGATCTCTATCGGACATTTGTAATCAAGTGTGCGTCCATCAACGCAAATAGCTGCACCTTCAGTATCGTACACCGTTACCTTCTTCGTACGATAGGGTTTCACCTGCTTATGATTCAGTATTCGTCCACGCAACATCATCCATAAGCCTTGTATCAGCTGCCTCAACTCGGGGCGATACACAACCGAAACATCGAGCCACCCATTATAAGGGACAGCACTGGGAGTGAGACCATATCCACGCGAATTGCCTACACACACGGTCATAAGACGCTCGTTGATAACCTCCTCATTAACCTTCAGTTGCATCTTGAAGAGCTTGCGTCGCAAGAATAGGCGGAAAAGACTTATGACGTATGTCGGATTTCGTTTTCCCCAATAATGTTTACATTCATCTGATATCTCAATAGCCTCGGCACCAAGACCAATGTTCACAGCCATCAGGAAGTATCGTTTGCGAGCCTCCTCGCCATCCATAAAGGCACAATATCCTACATCAATCTTACGGCATACCCCCTTGATAATGCAATCAATAGCCTTTTTATAGTCATCTACTCCAAGCCCCCAGAAGTCAGCGAAGTCGTTACCTATACCATTGGCGATAATACCAAAAGAAACTTCATCGAGATTCTCTACAGAAGAGGTCATGATACCATTAAGCGCATCATTGACAGCCATATCACCGCCTACGACAACAATCGTCCTATAACCATTCTCTACATACATGCGAGTAAGACGCTCTACAGCCCCATAGTCTTCAGACTGAATATAGTCGTACTGTACCTTCTTCAGTTCCAGGTACTCCTTTATCTGATGCCAGCGTCGATGCTTCTTTCTTACTCCTGCCATAGGGACATAGACGATGCCCCAACGATTTGCATTTAATGATTCTGTATTATTATTCATACTCTTTACCTCTCTAATCCTTTATTGATAATAGCTTATAAATGTGCTCAACCTTCTCATCGGTAGGAAGTGCTGCATCAATCCAGTGTATGGGCACTCCACGGCGCTCCATCCCTCGGAAATAGGTCATCTGCCGTTTGGCAAACTGATGAATAGCAATTTCCAATTGGCTCACCATATCCTCGTATTTCAATTGTCCAATGACATACATCGTCAGATACTTATATTCCAAACCATAGTATATAAGATCTTCTGAAGGCACTCCCATTGCCAGGATATTACGCACCTCGTCCACCATACCCTGTTCTAAACGTTCACGAAGCCTATGGCTGATACGCTCTCGCCTCAATTCACGAGATACATCGAGTCCGATAGTAAGACTATTAATCTCTGGGAATTCACGAATGTTTACATCATTCGTTCTGTAATATTCCTCTATCTCTATAGCCCTAATCGCACGCTTACATGTATCTACATCTGTCGAATTATGCAGTTGCTTGTAACTACTCAATATCTCCGTAAGTTCTGCAATAGACTTATCAGACAATGCCTGACGTAAATCTTTATTCTCTGGAACTTCAACCAACCGATACCCACGCAGCACTGATTCCAAGTACATGCCCGTACCGCCACACAGCACAGGTATTTGTCCTTGAGAGCGCAATAATTCATAAACCTTCAAAAAATCGCGCTGATATTCAAAGACATTATATTTGTAACCTGCATCTACAATGTCGATCAGATGATAAGGCACTTCACGCCCATCCATCGTATATTCCTTCAAATCTTTTCCT
This sequence comes from Bacteroidaceae bacterium, assembly GCA_045612925.1. Lineage (GTDB taxonomy): Bacteria > Bacteroidota > Bacteroidia > Bacteroidales > Bacteroidaceae > UBA1189. The sequence continues at coordinate 39,074 of JAZKZX010000041.1, read as the reverse complement.
GTACCCAAATCCATTGAGCGGTACACTTGACGGCTATCGGCACTGATGACCGCAGACTTCAGTCTATCAGCCAATGCTACAGCAAGTGTCGTTTTACCACAAGCCGTGGGGCCGAGTACAGTAACAAGATTATACGACTGCATAAATGCCTCTTTATTCTTTTTTGCAATTAATTCGGTTTGCAAAGTTCCGAAAAATCCTCAACCCTCGCAACCTTTTATAGATATTTTTTCAATTCAGCATATAGGCGCTGCACCGGTAGTCCCATAACATTAAAATACGATCCTTCAATGCGTTCCACACCAATGTAGCCAATCCACTCTTGTATACCATAGGCCCCAGCCTTATCTAAAGGACTAAAGTTGGTTACATAGTATTCTATTTCTTCATCAGAGAGTTGAGCAAAAGTGACATCACTGCGGCTCACGAAAGTGCTGCTTTTCTCCGCCGCAAGAATGGTAACCCCCGTATATACCTGATGGGTACAACCGCTCAAACGATGCAACATTTCTATCGCTTCTGCTTCATCAGCAGGTTTCCCCAGAACTTTATCGTCGAGACACACGATCGTGTCTGCAGTAATAACAAGTTCGTCATCAGCCATTGTAGCTTGGTAGGCTTCAGCTTTCACACGCGAGATGTATGCTGCCACTTCACCGCCTTGCAATTCATCCGGGAACGACTCGTCAATACCTTCAAGCACGCGAACCTCATAGGTCAAACCGAGCCCAGCAAGCAATTCACGCCGACGGGGAGAGTTAGATGCAAGGATAATTCTTTTCATCTGTGCTTCATTATATAATTACTGATCAATGCATATATATCATTTAAGTCCTGTTCTTCTTTTAGTGATTGCATATGACTTTTCATCACCACGCTATCGCCACGCGCCGCAGGACCAGTCTGAGCTTCGCAAGGGGGCAGTCTATGCACCTTAGAAGCCGTTTCTTCAATGAGTGGGAGCAATACCTCAAAAGGGATTCCCTCCTCGGCAAGCAAGCGATAAGCCACATCATACATCGCATTTGTAAAGTTGCAAGCAAAGACTGCAGCGATATGTAGTCGTGCACGCCGTTTCGAGTCGGCTCGAAAGACCTTATCAGACAAACGATATGCCAAACTTTCGACTATCTTCAGCGACCCTTCATCGGAGCCTTCCACGAAAAACGGCACTTTACTCATGTCTACCCCACACTCCTTGCTGAAAGTCTGCAACGGATATAATATGCCATAGCACGATGCACCACAATGCTTCCATAATTCCAAGCCTACACTTCCTGCTGTATGCAGAAACAAAGGTACTGTACCCACCCTATTTACGATAGACTTTGCCACTTCAGGCAATGCTGCATCAGACACACAGAGTATATAGATATCAGCATCAGTAACTACCGAATCCAACTGCGACGTATAGGATATCCCTAACGGCACAGCAAGCGAGCGTGCTGACACCTCGGTGCGCGACCACACTTGCACAACTCTATACCCCGCTCCAATAAGCGCAGGAGCAAGATGCGTAGCCACACGTCCTGCCCCGAGAATTACCACTCGTTTAGATGTAGTTTCTCCCATTGCAAGTGTTCTTCATTGAAGGGTTTGCGCTCTACCGCCTTGTGACCTACAGCAACAATAGACAACACCTCCATCGTATCAGGTATACCCAATATAGCACGCACCACATCATCAGAATTGCGTCCATCAATAGTCTTACGACGTCGCACCTGTACCCAGCAAGAGCCAAGACCCAACTCTTCGGCCTGTAGTTGTATCATCAGCGTAGCAATAGAAGCATCTTCTATCCAGACATCACTTACCGTGGGGTCGGCACATACGACTATGGCAAGCGGAGCTCCGTCGATAAGTCCCGAGCCATGCTCCTTGCACGCCGATAGGGCATGGAGCCTATCCTTATCATCAACAAGCACGAATTGCCATCCATTAGTACGATGAGATGAAGGAGACATCAATGCAGCACGCATGAGTGCTACTGTTTGTTCTTCTGTAAGCGGCTCGGCAGTAAAAGTACGGCACGAACGACGAGTTTGAATAAGATCTTTGAAATCCATATTTTAAGTTCTTCAGTTTTTATCTTTTTTATAAGGGTGGTAAAGATACACAAAAGCTCTCGAATAAAGGCAAAGATTGGCAAACAAAATTCAATGACAGGTGTTACTTCGGTGTTATTAATCTAACAAAACAGACAAAAGACAATGAAAAAAGTACTTTCCATGGCGGCCTTTACATGCTTGGTCGTATGTGCCATCTCATGTGGCAACAAGAGAGAAAAGAATGCTCCAGTAGGTTATGAGAGCTACACCGATAGCATCTATATGGTGAATGACTCGACCATTGGCGAACTGCAGACCTACATTTATGAGGGTATGCTCCCCACTGATGCTGGTATACCAGCCAACTATGTTCTCGCCATCTATAGCTATGCGCTCAACTCGGATGGTAGCTACACCCTAACCGAGAGTTATACCGAGACCAATGGAGCAGCACGCACACACTATGACGAGGGTGAAGTCTTAGTGATGTATGGCACACCGGACGATTCTACAGCCATCGTATATGAGCTCATCTCTTACAACAATCGACCACGCCTACACCTTGTAGCCGAAGGTGATAGTGCTCTACACAAAGTTGGCAAGGACCTCAAGCGTGTTAGTCACGACATTAGGCATAAGCTACATAGGAAATAACCATCTCTAAAAAAACATTCATTATGAAAAAACTAATTCCCCTCCTCTTTGCAGGAGCATTGCTGGCGACAGCATGTGAAAAGTTCCCCGACACCGACGATCTGGACAACAACTATCTGGTGTATACCAACTACGATGATGACACCGACTTCAAAGAGTTCACCACCTTCTATGTACCTGACAGCGTACTCATCATTGACAACAGTTCAAACAAGCCCAAGTACCTCTATGGCACACCTGCTTCAGATATTATCATCGCCAACTATATAGAAGGCATGGAGGCTGCAGGTTATGTGCGCACCACAGACAAAAGCAATGCTGATCTTGGACTACAAATAAGCTACATAGAGGACACCTATCGCTTCCGCTATCTCAATAGTTCACCTTGGTGGTATGGCTACCCCTGGTATTGGAGCTTTGCCTATTGGGGCAACTGGGGCGGATGGTACTGGCCTTACAACATCAGCTATTCATATACTACAGGTTCTGTGCTTGCCGAACTCATCGACCTCACCGACACACCCAGCACTGCTAAAACTCTGCGTGTAGTATGGACCAACTATATCACTGGATTGCTCAATGGTAATGGTTCACTCAATACCACCTATGTGCAAAATTCCATCGAACAAGCGTTCACACAATCACCTTATCTTAGAAAGTAAATGATAAGATGATGAATTCAGTTGCTTCAAACTCCATAGCAAACAAAAAATCTAAAACTATATTAATATGAGAACTCTTAAACAATATGCCTTGCGTATAGCCATTGCTATTGCAATTTTTACCGGCATCAGCCATCATGCTCATTCACAAGTCTCTCTTGATGCTTATTACAATATTGATTGGCAATTCAACATTCCCAGCAACAAGTTTGTAGATAAGGCCAGCGGATGGGGCATGAACTTCGACGCAGGTTGGTATATCACCCCAGACTTTGCCATCGGTGCTTTCATGAACTACCATACCAACAACCAATATGTTAATCGCGCCATAGTACAGGTATCCGATGAGACAGCCATATACACCGACCAACAACGCTCTCTTTACCAGCTCCCATTCGGTATAACAGCATTGTATCGCATCATTGAGAGTGACTGGCAGCCTTATGTGGCCATGAAACTTGGTACCGAATATGCCTACACCTCTTCGTATTACAATATATACAAGTCGTCACGCGACTCATGGGGATTCTACATGTCACCTGAAATCGGTGTACGATGGTATCCCTGGGCCAATGGTGTAGGCCTACATGCAGCAGCCTTCTATAGTTTCTCCACCAACAAATCTGCAGTCATGGGAGCCGAACTCAACAACCCAAGCAATTTTGGTTTCCGTCTCGGTTTGGCATTCTAATGACTTGTATTTAGAAACGCAAGGCATATCTTTTCCTAAACCTTAAAATTCAAAAGTATAGAGGCATTTAATGCCTCTATACTTTTCAGTTTCAATTCAGTGACAACACAAAGGATTAATGAGCGCCATGCCATAGTCGGGACACATATCAATCTGGTATCTCGCTCAACTCGAGCCAGCGCATGGTTCTCTCGTCGAGTTCTTCGTTAAGTAACGAGAGACGGATAGACTTTTCGGTAAGAGCTTCAGCGGTAAGAGTTCCAGTACATAGAGCCTCTTCAATGGCGGTTTTCTCGGCTTCAAGCGCGGCAATACTTTGTTCTACGGCAGCAAACTCTTGGCGTTCCTTGAAGGTTTTCTTTCTACTCCTATTATCAGATGATGACGAACTACGGTCAACAGTCTTTTGTGAGGCACTGATATCCTTCTGTTGAGTCTGTTGCTTGCTGGCTACCGACTGTTGCCTGTCGGCCTCCTCCTTCCACTCGCGATATTGCGTGTAGTTGCCGGGGAAATCTCGTATATCGCCCTGTCCATTAAACACGAGCAAATGATCCACAATCTTATCCATAAAATAGCGGTCGTGACTCACCACGATGACGCAACCGGCAAAATCACGCAAGTACTCCTCAAGCACCTGCAAGGTAAGGATATCAAGGTCATTGGTAGGCTCATCGAGAATAAGGAAATTGGGATTACGCATAAGCACAGTACACAGATACAACCTGCGGCATTCACCTCCGCTCAACTTGTACACATAGCTATGCTGTTTCTCGGGAGGAAAGAGGAAGTGCTGAAGGAATTGCGAAGCGGTAAGTTGCTTACCTCCTGCCATAGGAATGACTTCAGCAATCTCGCGAGCCACATCGATAACCTTCATCTGCGTATCAAACTGTAGCCCCTCTTGCGAATAGTAGCCAAAGCGTACGGTTTCTCCAATATCAAGGTGACCACTATCAGGAGCAATCTGCCCCATGAGGAGCTTCAGGAACGAGCTCTTGCCCGTACCATTATCGCCTACGATACCCAGTTTCTCGTAGCGCGAGAATATGTAAGAAAACTTGTCGAGAATGCAGCGGTCACCAAAGCGAAGCGATAACTCGTCAGCCTCAAAAATCTTGCTTCCTATATAAGATGACTTGACATTCAACTGCACTCGATCGTTTGCCACACGCTGCTTGGCGACCTTCTCCAATTCATAGAAAGCCTCTTCACGGTAGCGCGCCTTGTGCCCACGAGCCTGGGGCATGCGACGCATCCACTCGAGTTCGGTGCGATAGAGATTGTTGGCTCTAATGATCTCGGTATTACGCGCCTCAATGCGTTCTTCGCGTTTCTCAAGGTAGTAGCTATAGTTGCCCTTATAGGAATACACGGTATGGTCGTCAATCTCGATGATTTCGTTGCACACATTGTCAAGGAAGTAGCGGTCATGTGTTACCATGAGCAGCGTAGCGGTGCTACGGGTCAGGTAATCTTCAAGCCACTCGATGAGCGGAAGGTCAAGATGGTTGGTGGGCTCATCGAGAATGAGCATATCAGGATTACCTATGAGCACATTGGCCAAGGCTACACGCTTGAGCTGCCCTCCCGAGAGAGTTTCTACCTTCTGGTTATAGTCTGTGATGTGAAGCGATGAAAGTATCTGCTTGGCACGCTGTTCGTAGTTCCAAGCATCGGCATGCTCCATGCGGTCGAGTAAGACATCAAGACCTGGTGTATCCGGAGTTTCGAGGCATTGCTCATATTCACGTATAAGCTGCAAGGTGTCATTGGTCTCGTGAAAACAGGCTTCGAGCACGGTTAGCCCAGCAGGGTATACGGGTCGCTGACGCAGATATCCTACGCGCAGGTCGTTCTTATAGACAATGCTTCCCGCATCGTACCCTTCTATACCGGCCAACACATCAAGCAGAGTACTCTTGCCCGCACCATTGCGAGCAATAAGACCTACACGCTGCCCTTGAGCCACGCCAAACGAAATACCAGAGAAGAGCACCAAGTCGCCAAACGACTTGGTCAGCCCATCAACCTGCAGATAAGGTATCAGCATGAAGCGGCCTCCTCTATACGCGCACGGATTTCTTCCACAACATCCGCCATCTCAACCTCTGTTAATAGAGCTCCTTGCTTACCAAAGAGAAGCATAGGGCGAGCCACACAGACAGTACCATACATAAGCACGGGGGCCTCAACCTTTCCATTAACATAAGTATTCCACTCCAATCCCTCAATACTCTCCGTCAAGAGCGCACACAACACAATGCCCATCACTGCACCTGCATCTACGCCCAATTGTTTCGTGAGTTCGGGGCGTTGGGCTATTTTCTGTAAGAGGCGCACATTGTAATCAAAATCACGAAAACGTTCCTTGAAGAGTTTCATACCTAAATCTTCAATCGTAGCATAACATGACTCAATGAGATCAACTTCAGAGACACGGACCGGGATATATTGATTATGGTAGGTGTCACGTGGTTGCAAAATCTCCAAAGAGGCAATAAGCGCATTCACTATACCCAAATGTTCCTCTATAGAAGCCGTAAACGAACACTCCACACATGTCTGCCCACAACCTATCGTCCAGCGATGTGTGGTATACTCCATCAATTGCTCTGTAAACGACTCCACACTATAGACTGTCTCCCAACGACCCACTTTGGACACTCTTGCACCAGCAACCTTTAATGCATGCTCCATCATGGTATCGCCAAATGAAGGCGAGGCATCACGATAGGCAGAGATACGGAAATTACCATCCCACTTCTCTGGATTATAAAACAAGAAACAATCAGCCTCTTCACTAAATTCAAACCACATATCGGGATAAGAAAAGGAGAACCATGATCCTGGGGATATAAACTTTTTCATTGGTCAATATGTTGTTAGCAATAAAATATCTGGCACAAAATTAAAAAAAAATGGTAAATATATGGCCAATATGAAATAAAATATCTACTTTTGCATCGTCAAATTCGACTCCACCCGACTTTTTATCGTAAAAATTTATCCAATAGTGCGTCTTCCCTTTGAGGAGTATGTGCGCGGAGTGTGGAGTGAGAAATACAACATCACATACTACATTATTATATGTACAATATCATTCAACTAAGCAACAAGGAATTGGGCGAATTGCAAGAAATCGCCAATGAAATGGGTCTTAAAGGCTTCAAATCTCTTGAGCGTCAAGACCTCATCTATCGCATTCTCGACGAACAAGCCATTACTGAAGCACAAAAGAAAGTAGCCAATGAGGAGGGTAAGAATGAGCGTCGACAACGCAATCGTATTAATAAAAAAGAGGTTGCCAACAAGGTATATTCGGCAGATAAGGATAAAGCCGAAAAAATAAACGACACTCCAAAATTCGTAGCGACACCTATCGTTGAAGATGCCTCAACAGGAACAGCAGAAGTTTCAAAAGAGCAAAATCAAAAGATGGTAGAAGAGACCACTGAATCAATCAATACCAAGAATATTTCAGAGCAACAGCCATCAACAGTCATCATAGAAGAGACTGCTTTGCAAGAGCAACAGAATACGCAAAAAAAACGCGGGCGTAAATCCAAAACACAAAAGAGTCAGCAAGATTCCGACAACCAACAAACGGCTGCAAACGATCCACAAGCATCAGAGCAAACAGAAGAAGTAGAAGTTCCTCAACAAACATCACAAAATGCTCCCAAGAAACGCGGACGCAAGCCTAAAACACAGAAGGAGCAAAACACAGATAGCAACCAACAACCGACTATTACAGAATCAACCGTAGAAGATTCTAATAGCGAATTTATTGCTATCGAAGATCTGCCCACCGACTCAAAAGCCCTACCCGCTGAATTGGTCGATAAGTTTGAATCCACCAAGTTGAATACCTCCAACGGAGAACAACAAAGCCAGGGTAAGAAGAACAAAAACAAACATAAGAACAAAGAAAATAACTCAGAGCCTGCGAGCGAAGAACAACAACCTGTAAGTGGCCAACAAGAGCAGCGTCAAACAGAACAGGAGCGTTACAACTTCGATGACCTCATAGAGGTTAGTGGCGTACTTGAAATCATGCCCGACAATTATGGTTTCTTACGCTCGGCAGACTACAATTATTTAGCTTCACCTGACGACATCTATGTATCTCACAATCAGATTCGTTTCCACGGGCTCAAGACTGGTGATGTGGTAGAAGGTACCATACGCCCCGCACGCGAAGGAGAGAAATACTTCCCATTGATGAAGATTACACGCATCAATGGACTCGACCCCAATATCGTGCGTGACCGTGTACCCTTTGAGCACCTTACACCACTCTTCCCCGATGAGAAATTCACTCTTTGCAAGGGGTATAACGATAATCTCTCTGCACGCGTTGTCGATCTCTTCTCACCCATCGGTAAGGGTCAGCGCGGACTCATCGTGGCGCAGCCAAAGACAGGTAAGACCATACTGCTCAAGGATATTGCCAACGCCATCGCCGCCAACCATCCAGAAGTATACATGATTATGTTGCTCATCGATGAGCGCCCCGAGGAGGTGACAGATATGGCGCGTAGCGTCAATGCCGAAGTGATTGCTTCGACCTTCGATGAGCCCGCTGAGCGCCATGTAAAGATAGCCGGCATCGTACTCGAGAAGGCCAAGCGCATGGTTGAGTGCGGACACGATGTAGTCATCTTCCTTGACTCTATTACCCGTTTGGCACGCGCCTACAACACCGTATCACCCGCATCAGGCAAAATCCTTTCGGGTGGTGTAGATGCCAATGCTTTGCATAAGCCCAAGCGCTTCTTCGGTGCTGCGCGCAACATCGAGAACGGTGGCTCGCTCACTATCATTGCTACAGCTCTGACCGAGACTGGTTCAAAAATGGACGAGGTCATTTTCGAGGAGTTCAAGGGTACGGGTAATATGGAGCTCCAGCTCGATCGCAACCTCTCAAACAAGCGTATCTTCCCTGCTGTGAATATTGTTGCATCAAGTACACGCCGCGATGACCTATTACATGACAAGCAGACACTTGATCGTATGTGGATATTGCGCAAGTTCCTCTCTGACATGAATCCCATTGAGGCTATGGACTTCACGAAGTCGCGCCTTGAAGGCACCAAGAGCAATGAAGAATTTCTCTTGAGCATGAATTCATAACCCCAATTATAAAGAAGAATAAGGAATGAGAAAGGCGTTCGCACATTGGAGCTTAAATGTCATTTGCATTCTATTATTCTGCCTATACCTTTGCCCTTCCCAAGCCTCTGCTCAAGCCATTGAAGCGGGGTATGGGAAGGGCGAAGTATTGAAGTTTGATGGTTGGCTGATAAACGATGCGTTAAAGCAGCAAGATGCGCAAAGTTTTTGGTTAGGTTATATATATCAAACTGATGCCGATGAGCATTGCGCCTACGCTTCTGACTATAACTACCCGACCCTCACCTTTGGGCTTTTAGTCTCTGACTTCAATAAGGTGAGATTACGCTATAATCCTCATGGAACAAGGCCTATCGACTACAACTCACGTTGTGGCACCTCATTTGTGCTCTATGGATCTTTCCGCCGCGCCTTTTTCCGGACACGATCAGGATGGAGTGCCGATTACACCTTTAGCAATGGTATCGGGTACAACACACACATCTACAATCGATTTACCAATGTAGACAATGTAATGCTTGGCTCACGCCTATCTGTATATTTTGACATTGCATTTGCGCTCAACTATCGCTATCGCCAATGTGAATTCTTTGTAGGTCCCGAGTTTCGCCACCTCTCTAATGGAGGAACGGTGCGTCCTAATAAAGGCATCAACAAATTGGGCATAGGGACCGGTATTCGGTATTATCTGCAGCCTTACGACTCTATCCCTATGGTGCGCATGCACACCCCCTTCGAAGACAAAAAGATATACTTCAACATTGCTTATAGCAGTGGCATACGAGCATCGCAAGGAGAATGGCTATACGATGCCAATAATTTCATCTGGAAAAACAACAATGTTGAAAACATCAAATATGGCAAGGATGGCTATCGCATGTGTTACTATCATCTGATGTCTGCAGACCTCATGTGCCGATATGCCCGCCGATATGCTTCGGGCATAGGACTTGATGTCTTATACGAGCCCTACAATCTTGATGTAGAGACACAAGCTACTGGTGAGCGTCCCAAGCAAGTGCAATGGTCGTTCGGGCTTGCCGCTAAGCACGAAGTATTCTTCCGTCGCATGAGTATGCAAATGGCTGTGGGATACTACTTAAGTAGACCATTCAATGAATATTCCAATACAACCGAGGAATATCCCTTCTATGAACGTATAGGATTACGCTACAACCCCCCTCTCTTCAACGACAACATTTCGGTGGGATATAACATCTACGCCCATCTTACTAAAGCCTACGGTACAGAATTAGTCATTGACTTCAAAATACCAACCATCAAGTTTTAGTCTATTTTTAACATTGAATTATACTTTGTTTTGCTAAACATTTCATAAATTTGCAAAAATAAAGTATATCACAATGAAAAAGATACAACAAATCCTACTACTACTGTCACTTCCTCTACTTGTATGTGCACAAAAACCAGCGACCAAGAGCGAATGGCAGAAATTAAGTTATACATTACAAACCGATATCGTAGCCTCCGCTGGCAAACACGCTCCATTCTGGTTTGTAAACAATCAACATGGACTTTCTTCCTTAGAGAACAATAATGCCAATCTCGGTTTGGGCATATTCCGAGACTTTGACAAAAAGAAAGGATTCGCTTGGGCATATGGAGCAGAGATTGCTGGAGCATGGCACTACCTCAAACCTTTTTATGTTCAACAACTCTATGCCGACATCAAGTACAATTGCTGGGAATTAAGTGTAGGCAGTAAAGAGAGGTGGGCCGAAGGAAAGCACCACACATTGAGTGGAGGCGGACTCACTTTTGCTCCCAATGCACGCCCCATACCTCAAGTGCGTTTTGGCATCAATGAATACACCACTACTCCTTGGCTATTTAATGAATGGGTACAAGTAAAGGGACACTTCAGCTACGGAAAATATATTGACGATAAATTCCAAGAGAACTTCACCCATGGAGCTATTGGCTCACACTATACAACAAACATGGTCTTCCATGAGAAAACTGCATTCATGCGCATCGCCAACCCTTCAGGTAAGGGGTTAGGTTGGGAAAGCGGACTGGAAATGTACACCAAATTTGGAGGTGACTTGTATGTTGGTGGAAAGTATAGCCGCACATTCCCCACCTCATTTATGGAGTATATCAAGGCCTTTATCCCTATGCCTGGAGGGGAGAATGCCCCTGATGAGGAGCAAGTAAACATCAACGGAAATGTGCTTGGCAGCTGGCATGCTATCATGGACTATACGACAGACAATTGGAAACTTCGCGCCTACTACGAACACTTCTTTGAGGACCACTCTCAAATGCTTGGTATATCTTGGGTATCTGACCGCGACGGGAACACCCGTTTTCTTTCATATCACCCCTGGCTTGATGGGATGTGGGGGTTGGAGCTAACACTACCTAAAGCGAAATGGGTAAAAGGTATCGTAGCAGAGTATATCACTTCACGCGACCAAAGTGGCCCCATATTACATAACACCAATGCCAACTTCAAGGAACAGATAAGCGGATATGATTACTATTACAACCATTATTTCTTCCAATCGTGGCAACATTGGGGAATGGCCGTATGCAACCCTCACCTATTATCACCCATCTATAATGAAAATGGCAGTTTGTCTATGCCAAACACACGAATCCGCTCATACTATATTGGCATAGAAGGAGAGCCACATGCAGAATGGGCGTATCGTATCATAAGTTCACACACCCGCCATTGGGGATCATTTGCCGATCCCTTGCCCAATCCCGAAGGGGTAACTTCCTCCATGATAGAGATTACTCATACACCCACCAAACTTGATGGTTGGAAGTTTACAGGAGCTATTGCGGCCGACCAAAGCAATCTCATCGGGAACAATCTTGGAGGTATGATAACAATAACAAAAACAGGATTCTTAACTAAATAAACGATAAACAACGATGAAACGATACCTATATATGGTAGTAGGTGTATTAACAACCCTACTATGCGCAACTTCTTGCGAGGACAACTACTATATCGAGAATGATTTGCACGGGGTATGGCAGGTCACATCAATAGAAAACCTCTCCACAAATGAGATTACCGAAATACCTGGTGATTTGTACTACATGTTCCAACGCACAATGGTTATGTTGTGTCAAAATTACGAAACCCCTGAAAGCATGTCACGCGTCATTGCACATTTTGATTTTATAGAGCCCGATAGTATAGGCATGGGAGGATTTAGAGTATACACTACTGGAGAAGGGGCTAATATAAATAAGGAAAATAAGGTCACGATAAAGAGTTTGAACAAGTTTGGCATCTACCAAGACTACACGACATTCCATTTGGTACAGTCAAAGCAGAGGATGACTCTCACCTCGGATAGCGCACGCATTGAACTCCGAAAATATTAATATCCCCAACCATGAAAGCACTCACCCACACTTACAACTATACGCTTTGCTCTTACGACGAATTGAACGAGCAGGATCGTAATTTGATTGATTCGGCCAAGAGAGCTACTGAGCAGAGTTATGCTCCTTACTCGCATTTTTATGTGGGTGCAGCCGTCTTACTCAGTGATGGTAGCACTATCACAGGCACTAATCAAGAGAATGCCGCCTACCCATCGGGTATGTGCGCCGAGCGTACGGCACTCTTTCATACCGCTTCTGCCTACCCCAACAAAGCTGTTTCAGCATTGGCTATTGCAGCTTATACCAAAGGCGAGTTTACAACAACTCCTCTCGCTCCCTGCGGTGCTTGCCGACAGGTGATGTTAGAAATGGAGCAACGCCACAACCAGCCCATCCGCATCTTGCTTTATGGCACAGAAGGCATCATCATCATTGAGGGTGGCGTCAAGGAAATCTTACCACTCACCTTCAGTGCAGAGTTTCTCAAATAATATAAATATAGGTGTACAAGAGTAATAAATCGGTGCACTCTTCGTCGTTCCGAAATTTTATATTACCTTTGCGCAACGAAATTATATGGTTCCGTAGCTTAGCTGAATAGAGCGTCAGATTCCGGTTCTGAAGGTCGTGGGTTTGAATCCCACCGGGATCACTAATTAGAGAGAGGGATTGTTCCCTCTTTTTTTGTGAAAATTTGTAAATAAAAACAAGTCAATATTTCTTTAATCGAAATAAAATCTCTATCTTTGGCGCCAAATTGTTCATCGTAAATCCTACGGAAACGATGGCGTAAAACTAATAAACTATGTCAAATACTAATGGTAAGTTTAAGCGTTCGATGCGCCCTGTAGATGTATGGGCCTTGGCATTGGGTGCTATTATCGGTTGGGGATGTTTCGTACTCCCCGGTAATGCGTTTCTCCCGAAGGCAGGCCCCTTGGGTACAGCATTGGGTATGCTCATTGGAGCAGCGTTAATCATCGTGATTGCTTTGAGCTATGGTTATCTCATTCGTAAGTTTCCCGTCAGCGGTGGCGAGTTTATCTACACCAAGGAGGCCATAGGCAAGCGCAATGCATTCGTCTGTGGCTGGGGTATGATATTGGCCTATTGGAGCCTTATCCCGCTCAATGCTACGGCATTAGCACTCATCAGCCGCTACCTATTTCCAGGCATCGTGCAGCGTGGATTGCTCTATCAGGTAGCCGGTTGGGATGTGTATGCTGGCGAAGTGGTATTGGCTTCAGCCTTCATCATCATCATGGCACTCATCAACATCAAGGGCATCAAGCAAGCCGCATGGCTACAGACGGCTATTGCACTTACTCTCGTTGGTTGTATCTGCCTGATTACTTTCTTGGTGATGGGCAAGGCCGATTGGAGTAACCTCGCACCGGGCTTCCCCGAAGGTGTGAATTGGTGGAATGGTGTATTCAGTATTGTAGCCATGGCTCCTTGGGCATTCATCGGTTTTGACTGCATACCGCAGAGTGCCGAGGAATACAACTTTGACCATAAGAAGTCGACCCGCATCATGATACTCGCCATCTTCATCGCAGCACTGCTTTATGTTGCCATGTGTACAGTGACGGCTACGGGTCTCATGCCTTGGCAAGAGTTGCTCGCATTGGGTGAGAATTGGGAGACAGGATATGTCGTGCGAAATACATTCGGCCTCTTTGGCCTTATCTTCCTTGGCATAGCCATGTTCTGCGCCGTGATTTCGGGTATGAACGCGTTCTACATCTCCACCTCACGCCTCATGTATGCGATGGCCGATGAAGGCAGCCTTCCAGCCTTTTTCAAGCAGATGTCAGTCAAGCATGGCACACCTCGCAACGCCATCCTCTTTACTATGATTGCAAGTCTTTTTGCCCCTTGGTTTGGCCGCGAAGTATTGGTATGGATTGTTGATATGACCAGTGTAGGTGCAGCTATTGTGTTTGCCTATACCACCGCCTCGGCAGCTATCATGGCCCACAAGGTTGGCGACAAGCGTCAAGTGTGGATTGGTATCTTGGGTTGCGTATTCTCGCTCTTCTTCCTTACATTGTTGCTTATCCCCGGTATGCCGGGCTATCTCTCGGTACAAAGCCGTGTGATATTGCTGGTATGGATTGTTGTCGGATTTGCTTTTTATTGGACGATTCGCAAGAATTATGGAGAAATACAACGAAAGAGAAAGCTATCTTCTCGATTTAAATAAGATTTTGGGGCCGAAGCTACGCCGAAAATTGCCACGCTTCGTCATCAATTTCCTCAAGCGTCGTATTCACGAGGAAGATGTAAACCATGTTGTCATGACGGTAGAGCACTACAAGGGCGTGAAGTTCTTTGACGAGGCGCTCAACTACCTTGACATCACTTACCGCATCCGTGGCGAGGAGCATCTGTCTACCGACAAAGACAAGAAGTACATCTTCGTGTGCAACCACCCGCTTGGAGGCCCCGAGGCACTGATTATCGGCTCCATCTTCCACCGCTTGTATGGCGAGGGATTCCAAGTGCCCGTAACGCCTATCATGGCTAATTTGAAACCGTTGGCAGAGTTCTTCACCCCCGTGAACAACCTCTCTTCCAAACAGAGCCGCGACCTCGGAGAGCGCATCGCCAAGATGTTCACCTCTGACCAGCAGGTAGTGGTATTCCCTGCCGGCCTCTGCGCCAAGAAGGTCAAGGGCAAGGTCACCGAGATGCCGTGGAAGAAGATGTTTGTCACCCAGGCACGCCGCTACGAGCGCGATGTAGTGCCCGTACACATGTCGGGGCACAACTCACGCTGGTATTTCTTCCTTTCGAAGTTGAGCAAGTTCCTCCGCTTGAAGGTAAACATCGGCATGTTGTACCTTGTAGACGAACTATTCAAGCAGCGCGGCAACGAGTTTGTCATCACCTTCGGTGAGCCTATCCCCTACACCACCTTCGACAAGTCAAAGACCGACCGTGAATGGGCAGCCGAGGTGCGCGAGCGCGTAAAAGCCCTGTCAGTAGGCAATGGTTGTGTACCGAATATGTAACATTAAGAATATGCTTCCCCCTATCATCCCCCCCGTAGATGTAGAGCTTCTCAAGAGCGAGCTCAATGAGAAGACCTTCCTCCGCACCACCAACCGCGGAGATAACGAACTCTATGTAGTAAACAACGAGACTGCCCCCAATGTGTTGCGAGAGATAGGCCGCCTGCGCGAGGTGTCATTCCGCGCTGTAGGCGGAGGTAGCGGCACCGAGTGCGACCTCGACCACTTTGACCTTGAAGACAAGGCATGTTTTCAGCTTATCGTATGGAATCCCGAGGCAGATGAAATCATCGGCGGCTACCGCTTTACCCGCTGGAAGATGGCATCATTCCACGAGAATGGCCAGCCTTATGTGAACACGGAGCACCTCTTCGACTTCTCACAGAAGTTTATCGACAATGAATTCCCTCACTGCATCGAGATGGCGCGTGCCTTCGTGCAGCCCAAGTATCAGAGTGCCGCAGGTGGTCGCAAGGCTCTCTTTGCCCTTGACAACCTGTGGGATGGCATTGGAGGCCTCGTGGCTACCGACCCCACCGTAAAGTACCTCTCGGGTAAGGTAACCATCTATAAGACCAGCCCCGAGATGAGCCGCAAGGCGATGATATACTACCTCGACATGAGCTTTGGCGACCGCGAGGGCCTCATCACCTCTAAGAATCCCGAGACTTGCACTCCTGAGCAGGCTGCCTTCTTTAAGGAGATGTTTACCGGTGCTGACTACAAGGAGAACTACGCAATCTTAAACAACTATGTAAAGTCTTTGGATGACACCATCCCTCCGTTTATCCATCTTTATATAGGTCTATCGCCTACGATGAAGACTTTTGGCACCACCTTTGACCCCGACTTTGGTGATTGCTACGACACCGCCATGATTATCACTGCCAAGGATATCTACCCCGACAAGTACAAGCGATACATGGAGTCGTACGAGAAATGCAAGGAATATCCGAGAAAGGGGTAATATAGCACAGTAAAGACGACTTGATGTATGCCCAAGAAAAAATAAAACCTTACGGCGGCAATGTCCATAAGCGAGAGCAGGTGGAACAATTGTTTGACAATATATCCCCCACCTACGATGCACTCAACCACACATTATCGTTTGGTTTAGATCGTTCGTGGCGCCGACAAGCCATACGCGTGCTATCAACCTATCACCCACGCACAGTGCTCGATGTAGCCACTGGGACGGGTGACTTTGCCTTGGCCGTAGCCCGCAAGCTGAAACTACGCCAAGTAATGGCAGTAGATATCTCTGAAGGTATGATGCGCGTAGGGCGAGAGAAAGCCACACGCGAGGGGTTGCACGATGTTGTGCGTTTCCAGAAGGAGGATTGCAGCCAACTCTCATTCCCCGACAATAGTTTCGATGCCGTCACGGTAACCTTCGGTGTGCGCAACTTTGAAAACCTCGACGCTTGCCTTCGTGAGATGCACCGTGTGCTGAACAAGGGAGGGCACCTCATACTACTCGAACTCTCCTACCCAAACAACAAACTTTGGAGAGCCCTGTTCAGCATCTACTCCAAAGTGGTGATGCCCATCGTAGGACGCCTCATATCTGGCGACGATAGCGCATACACCTACCTTCCCCAAACGATGAAGGCCTTTCCACAAGGTGAGGTCATGCACGATATATTGCTCAAGAATGGTTTTTCGCGAGCCAATTTCCGTCGCCTCACCATGGGTATATGCACCCTCTATGTTGCTGAAAAATAAAACTATCCTATAAACAAACTAAAAATAGAACTACAATGAAACATTCCGTAAAAGATTGGATTCTGACCACTCGTCCTTGGTCGTTCCCCGCATCGGCCATGCCGGTACTTGCCACATTTGCCTATATGACATGGGTATGCAGCCTCTACGATATGGAGATAGATTGGGTGAGCGGCATACTAGCAGTGATAGGCATCGTATTCTTCCACGCATCGGGCAATATGTTGAGCGATGTGCGCGACTATAAGAAAGGTGTGGACAATGGACTTGACTTCATGCCTTTGGTCAATGGCAGTTTCAAGCCCCAAGAGTATATACGCTTCAGCCTCATCCTCTTTGCCATAGGCTTGTGCATCGGTTTCTACATCATGTCGCGTTGCGGTTGGCCCCTTCTCTTCTCTGCGGTGTATGGTGCCTTCTTCACACTCACCTATGCCACCTTCAAGTATTTCGCTTTGGGCGATTTGGTGATACTCCTCTCCTACGCCATCATCCCCATTATGGGTACCACCTATGCCACCATCAGCGAGTACTACACACCAGCATTGGTATTGGCATTGCCCATAGGACTTATCACGGTGGGAATCCTCCATGTGAACAACACTCGTGACATCGAGTCAGACCGCGCTGCTGGCATACACACGCTGGCCATGCTTATCGGTCGCAAGTCCTCGCTCAAGCTCTACGCCTTCGAGGTACTATTCCCCTTCCTACTCATCGTGGGTACCATATGCTGCGGATGGCTCCCTTGGACTAGCCTGATAGTTCTGTTGGCCGCCCCCAAGGCATGGCAGAATGCGCGCATCGTGATGAGTGCCAAGAAGAAGGGAGCAGAGGTGCTCGCACCTATCGATGCTGCCACCGCACAGTTGCAACTCATATTCAGCTTATTGCTTGCTGTATCACTCTTTGCCGCAACACTAATTAGTTAACTATTCATTCTTAACTTTCTATGAAGCGCCTCATACTACCGCTTATCACCGCTGGGTTGTTGTGGTTCCTCATGTTCAATCCTTGGATAGCTATACCTCTCGACTTCTGGAGCATGATGACCCTCTCGGGCGGCATACTGCTTACGATGGCTCTGCTTATCGATGCCCGCTGGATTGCCGATATTGAGGTATCGTGGAAGGGGCTGCTCACTGGCATAGCCCTTGCCCTTGTGCTATGGGGTATCTTCTGGGTGGGCGACAAGGTCGCTTCGTGGATGTTCCCCTTTGCCCGCCCCCAGGTAGACACCATCTATGGAATGAAGGAGTCGCAGAGAGAGTGGGTCATCGGTGCCCTTCTGCTCTTCATCATCGGCCCTGCCGAAGAGATATTCTGGCGTGGCTTTGTGCAGCGCACGATCAGCAAGCGATGGAATGCCAATATAGGCTTTGTGGCCACGCTGCTCGTGTACGGATTGGTACATATATGGAAGTTCAACTTCATGCTCGTCATGGCCGCCCTCGTGTGTGGTTTTGTATGGGGCTTGTGCTACCGCCTATGGCCCAAGCAGCTCTTCGCGCTCATCGTATCTCATGCCTTATGGGATGCACTGGTCTTCGTAGTATGGCCCATTTAAGGTAGCAATCGAGGCGTCAATTTGTATAGAAACTCACACGGCATACATACAGAAAGCATTTGATAAGTATATAATAGCACAGCACAATAAACAAATTTCCCCGAGCGATGCTCGGGGAAATTCTTTTTCAGTTTGTGGCAAGCCTATCTTGCCATATACTACACCAACGAAACATTCTTTACTTGATGCAGATTTTCTTATTGTTCACGATGACAATACCTGAAGTGGGTAATGTCTCGAGCTTTTGTCCTTGCAAGTTATAGATGTCAGTAGAAGCATTCTCTACGATTGTTTGGTCTATGTCTGAATCTTCTTCTTCGTCGTCTTCTTCTTCATCATCGAAGCCGATGTTAGGATTCTCATAAATCTCAAATACTGCACCATGGTCATTCCAAGTCCAGTTGCGCACTGCAACTGAAGCTTCGTTGGTCACGATACAGGCAAACTTCTGAGAGCCATCGCTATATCCGCCACCCGCATGGAAACCGAATGTGCCGTCGCCATTGTCACGGATATTATCAAGCGCTGTTTTCTCCAATACGAAGCCATAGTCTCTATCGTTGAGACGAGTAACATACTCCTTCTTGGCTGGCTGATAGAGGTAGTACTTGCCGTCTTCAAGTATTATCTGCCACACGACGGTCATATCAAAAGGGTTGACCTTCTCTTTATAGATGTTAGCCACCGCAGCATTTGAAGGTTCCTTATTATATGAGGTATTAGTCACTCCGCGCAAGCTCAGATAGGTATCGGTGATGGTGGTGTTCCATGCGAGGTAACCCTCACCACTCTTGGCTGTGATGTGATAGTACGCCTCGTTGTTGAGTTCTGAGAGTGAATTTATCTTGCGATATTCCTGAATACCTTTATACACGATCTTCACAATCCGCTTATTTTTGTCGATGGTCAATGTAGGAGTGAGTCCTTCGACGGGTTTCACCACGAGCTGTTCTTTGCTGAAGA
Organism: Bacteroidaceae bacterium; assembly: GCA_045612925.1. Classification (GTDB taxonomy): domain Bacteria; phylum Bacteroidota; class Bacteroidia; order Bacteroidales; family Bacteroidaceae; genus UBA1189. The sequence continues at coordinate 19,239 of JAZKZX010000041.1, read as the reverse complement.
ACTGAGTTACATTGAGTACATCGCCATCTTTCGCGTCGATCTTACCATACGACACACCGCCTTTACCTTCGTCGCCGGTAATCTTTACGGTATATTCCCACACCTGCTGCATGTCGCCCGCGATGCCCACACGGCCACCACGCATATACTCTGCAGGGATGGTATAGGTGCCGTCTGCATTGATTTGATCAAAAGGTACGATGACCTCAACCCAGTTGGGGTTACCATTATCGTCAAACTGCTCCTTGGCATTGACATTGTAGCCATACTTGAGGGTGAAGCCGTATTGTACGAATCCTTTCTCGGGAACGATCTTCACGGTGAGAGGAGTTTCGTAGTTGGTTTCATAGTTCTGCAACACGCTATTGTCTGATGCCAACACGATGTCACCATTGAGCTGTGAAGCATTAACGACAACCTTGTCTCCATGTACATCAAGCATTACATCCACGATGCCACCACCATCAGAGATAATGGTATTGCCACCTGCAGGGCTGATGCTGTTCCAATCAACCTTATAGCGCATGCGATAGAAGCCGTTAGCTATGCCTTCGGGTATGGTGAATGCGGGTACGCCGCCTCCGATGGTATTACCATTGTCAGTGGTAGAGCCATCGCTCTTGTAGTATGTGCCATCGATCTCCACGGCGCTGTAGCTCACCACATCGCTACCCTCGGCGGGAGTACCATTGCTATTGAGGGCATCTTTGAAGAGTCCGTCGTTGCCCCAATCCACATAGGTGTAGGCGCTCATCCAGCTGCCAGAGTAGCCGAAGGTGGGTTGCACCTGAGCACCTGGAGTTACAGAGAATACGCTCTTTGCGATATTGTTGGTATACACCTTGCCGCTTCGTGTCTCAGCTGAGTAGCTCTTGCCGCCTACGGTGAGACCTACATTGTTGAGTTTGCGGTCTGTGCGTGTCATATCGGCCTCCTCGCCATAGGTGAGGGCATATTTCTCGGTAGAGAAACGCTTGTCGGGATTGTTGTCTACTACGATTTCGTCAAAGTAGGCTACCCAGTCGGCCTCATCGGCATGCGGTGAGCGCACATCGGGAACGATGACGAGTGAGTAGATATCGATACCGCTATTCGCGTTCTCCTCCTTCGAGTATGAGAATCCCTTGAAGCTCACTACGATGTCTTGCCAACCGTCTTTGGGCTTTACATCAGTGGTAGTGGTTGACCAGAATTGCTCCTCCTCACCTGTCTGCCAGTTCCAACTCTCCTCAATGCGCTTGCCAAGACCGACAACCATCATGCGGCTGGCGGCGGGTTTGTCTTTGAGGTAGGTCATCACATGGATGTATTGCAACTGCTTGGTAACGCGGATAGGCTCCTTCAAGTCGATGCGCACGCCATAAGTATTGCTGGCATGGCGGCTGCGTTGGAAGGCTACCACCTTCTGTGTGCTGTTGGGTGCCTCGCCGAGTACTGCGTCTACCTCTGTGCTGGGATTATCAGCCACGGCCGCATTGCCCTTGAGTGCTCCTGTGCGGAAGGGGCTCTGCTCCCATGTGTCGTATACGCTTATCTTCTTATAATCTTCACTATCAAAGGTGATTGTCGTCTGCGCCTTAGCGGTGAGTCCGAAAAACATCAACGCAGCAGAAAGTAATATAGTTGTCTTTTTCATAATTCCTGTGTTTTTTAGTTCGTTCGTATCGATGTTTTTCTCCTGTTTAATATACATTAAGGTTTGAGAGCAAGGGACATGCGCGGCTATCGAGGATGGTGATGCGCAGCTTCTTGGCGTTGTAGCCGTTGCCATAGCTCTCGTTGGTCTTACCGTTGAGAGGGATGATGCGCTTGTATCCTACGGTAGTAGTCTGCATCACGGGGCAGAGCTCCGTCCAATCGGTACCATCGGTGCTATACTCAATCTTGAAGTCCTTGATGCGCTGACCCAGCTTGATGGGCTCCTGCATCACGAGGTAGCGTATTACCTGCGGTGTGTCCCATGTGAGGGTGATGGTAGCGCCCAACTGACCATCGTTGACGGCCCAATAGGTCTCCTTATCGCCATCAGTAAGGTTAGCAGCTGCATATTTGTTACCAGTGCGTGTCTCGCTCACCTCAATCTTGGCAGTCTTGGCATAGTCAGTAGCAGCAGTAGTCTCGTCGAGACCGTATACAGGCACTGCGAGGCGCTCGTGTAGCATGCGACCGAGCTTTACAAGTTCGTTCACGGTGTTCTCGGGGAGTACTCCATATTGGTCGGGCGGGCAGTTGAGGATAAGGGTAGCATTGCGTCCTACGGTCTCGAGGTACATTTGGAACAGGCGCTCAGCACTCTTCATTGTCTCGCCCTGGTGCCAGAACCATCCGTTGTTGGTTGCCTTGGCATCGCTCTCACCGGGTTTCCAATACCAGCCATTGATATCACCTTCTTCAAGTACACCACTTCCAGCATAGTCTGACATCGCCCAGTCGGTCTCACCAGCGTAGCCTGACTCATTACCAATCCAACGAGCCTCGCTACCTACACCCCACATCACGCAGTTGGGGGCGATTTTGTGTACGCGTGAGCGCAAGTTAGGTATGTCATAGTAGATATCGGCATCAATTTCGCGTGTGCCACCCTCGCCACCATAGTGGCCGTCGCCACCGCGGGCACCGTCGAACCACATTTCAAACTGGTCAGAGCCAAACTCTGCCAACTCCGCGCACTGCTTGAGGAATACCTCGGTCACATAGGTATCCTTGCCGTAGTGAGCCGAGTTACGGTCCCACGGAGACACATAGAAACCATACTTCATGTCATGTTTCTTGCTTGCCTCAGCAAAGAGCAAGGGGATGTTAGCATTCTTACCGTTGTCATTACCGGCGTTCTTGATGCTGTGCTCTGTAGTCGCTGTAGGCCAGAGGCAGAAACCATCATGGTGTTTTACTACCGCAATACCACCGCGCATACCGGCAGCCTTTACAGAGGTCACCCATTGCTCGGGATTGGGCATACCCTTAGGGGCATAAATAGATTCCTTCTCGTCACCGAAGCCCCACTCCTTACCCGTGAAGGTATTCATACCATAGTGGAAGAATGCATAGAACTCGGTCTCGTTCCACAAGATTTGACGCTCATGAGGCACAGGGTGACAAGGCAGTGGTGCATTGTCGGCGTCAGCCAGCTCTTGCGACTCCATCTTAAATTCCTGCGCAAAGCCCAACATCGGCAGCAACAGGGAAGCAAGTAAAAATTTGATTTTCATGATCACTAAAATTAAAAAATTTACAAGTATTTACAACATTAAATATTATGCAAATTTAGCAAAAAATTTCCTATTCCCCAAAATCTCCCCTAAAAAAATTAAATACCACCTAAAAATCTAAATCCGCATAAAGTCAACTATCTCAGGGAAAGAGTCAATCTCTCCAGTAAAAGAGTCAACCTTTTTCAGGAAAAGACACAAAGACGCATGGCAGAAGTAATCAGTAATCAGTAATCAGTTATTTTATTTTGATTAGTATTTTGGTAAAGAAAATTTTTATATATAATAATTATTATATATAACCTTCTTTTTATACATTTCCGCATCGCACTTAAAAAAAACTGATTACTGATTACTGATTACTTACACATTCACTCGTGAGTGATGCATGGCAGAGTAAGTCATTGATATTGGCGCCATATGTTGCGCTACGAAAATCGGCAGTTGTTTTATCGCCCATAGGACCCACGGCGCCTCGTCGCACCAGCGAAAAATATTTGTGTAACCTCCCTCCGCGGTGCGACGGTATACCGACGCGACAAAATGGGTAGACCGACGCAACGAAATGGGTAGACCGACGCAACGAAATGGGTAGACCGGCAAAACAGAGCGGGTCAAAAGCCTTAATCCCGCACAACACCCCGTTTTTCCGCCAAAATGGCACGCCATGACAGAAAATAGCACGCCACACCATCAGAATATGACACTTAAACCCTGTGGCAAGGTTTTTGTTTACATGTATAATGTGACAACTTGTCGCATGCGATCCATTTCATTACAACCCGACTAATTACAAATAACGATATGAGCACTCAAGAAGAAAAGAAGATGACTGATGAGGAGTTGACCACTGCGGCCGAGGAGACCGCTACTCCCGAGAGCAATGACAATGTAGACAACACCGAGCAGCAGCCCGAGGAGCCCCTCACCGAGGAGGAGCAGCTAAGACTACAGCTCGCCGAGGCCGAAACCAAGATTGCCGAGCTGCAAGACCGCTACCTGCGCCAGGCGGCAGAGTTTGACAACTACCGTAAGCGCACCATGAAGGAGAAGGCCGAACTCATCAAGAGTGCTGCCGAGAAGGTGATCACCGCCGAACTGCCCATCGTGGACGATATGGACCGCGCCCTCGAGAACATGGAGAAGGGCATGGATGCCGACGCTTGCATTGAGGGATTCAAGCTCATCGCACAGAAGTTCAAGAGCACCCTCGTACAACAGGGATTGGAGAAGATTGACACCGACGGACAGGATTTCGACACCGATTTCCACGAGGCCATCGCCCTCATCCCCGCCCCCACCGAGGAGCTCAAAGGCAAAATCCTCGATTGCGTACAGGCTGGATATAAACTGGGCGACAAGGTGATACGACACGCCAAAGTGGCAGTAGGACAATGATTCAAATTGACAATTGACAAATGACAATTGACAATTAAAGGCAAACACAAGCACATGGAAAAGAGAGATTACTACGAGGTCCTTGGTGTCGACAAGAAGGCGTCGGCCGATGAGATCAAGAAGGCATACAAGAAGATGGCCATCAAGTATCACCCCGACCGCAACCCGGGTGACAAGGAGGCCGAGGATAAGTTCAAAGAGGCTGCCGAGGCCTACGAGGTACTGAGCGACGACAACAAGCGCGCTCGCTACGACCAGTTTGGCCATGCCGGCATGGGTGGCGCTGCTGGTGGCGGCTATGGCGGACAGGGCATGTCTATGGACGACATCTTCTCGATGTTTGGCGACATCTTCGGTGGCCATGGAGGCTTTGGCGGATTCGGAGGCTTCGGTGGCGGTGGTGGCCGCCAGCAGGCGCGTCGCTTCCGTGGCTCGGACCTCCGCATCAAGGTCAAGCTCAGCCTCAAGGAGATAGCCGAGGGCGTAGAGAAGAAGCTCAAACTGAAGAAATATGTACCTTGCGAGCACTGCGGTGGCACAGGAGCCGAAGGCAACGGAGGCACAGAGACCTGCCCCGAATGTCATGGCACAGGTTCGGTAACCCGCACCCAGCAGAGCATCTTCGGCATGATGCAGACACAGAGCGTGTGTCCCCGATGCAACGGCGAGGGCAAGATCATCAAGAACAAGTGCCCGCACTGTAGTGGCGAAGGCATCGTCTATGCCGAGGAGATCGTGACCGTGAAGATTCCCGCTGGCGTAGCCGAGGGCATGCAGCTCTCGATGAACGGCAAGGGTAACGCGGGCAAGCGCAATGGCGTACCGGGCGACCTGCTCATCCTCATCGAAGAGGAGCCACACGCCGAGCTCATACGCGACGAGAACGACCTCGTATACAACCTCTTGCTCGACATCCCCACCGCCACACTCAGTGGCACGGCCGACATCCCCACCATCGATAGCAAGGTCCGCGTAAAGATCGAGCCAGGCACACAACCCGGCAAGGTGCTGCGCCTGCGCGGCAAGGGATTGCCCAGCGTGGATGGCTACGGCACGGGCGACCTGCTGGTGAACATCAGCGTATACATCCCCGAGGCCTTGAGCCGCGACGAGAGGGCTGCCATGGAAAAGTTCCAGAAGTCCGACAACTTCATGCCCAACGAGGGGCTGAAGGAGAAGATCTTCCGCAAGTTCAAGAACCTGTTTGACTAACACTTACATAACATTCACCCCATCACAAGAGAGAGCATACGACCCCCGAGCGAGTCATGCTCTCTTTTTTCTTGAAATCGACACATCAAAAAAGTTGCATGCGGCGTAAAAAAAACCGCCACAACATGAAAAAGAAAAAATACTTTTTTCGTAACTTTGCAACCTGAAAAGCAAAACATAAGTCAAAAAAGACTATCCTTAATTATACATTTGTTTTATGAAACAAGACATGATTGTTATTTTGGACCTCGGCAGCCACGAAAACACCGTGCTTGCCAGAGCCATCCGTGCGTTGGGTGTGTATAGCGAAATCTATCCGCACGACATCACCGCAGCAGAGTTGAAGGCATTGCCTAATGTGAAGGGTATCATCATCAACGGTAGCCCCAACCATGTAATCGACGGCGTAGAGATCGATGTATTGCCCGAGATCTATGAGGCTGGTTTCCCTGTGATGGCGGCAGGCCACGACAAGGCATTGTGCGAGGTGAAGTTGGCACAGTTTACCGACGACGAGGAGGCTATCAAGGCAGCCGTTAAGGGATTCGTTTTCGATACCTGCAAGGCCGAGGCCAACTGGAATATGAAGAACTTCGTTGCTGACCAGGTAGAGCTCGTACGCCGCCAGGTAGGCGACAAGAAGGTGTTGCTCGCCCTTTCAGGTGGTGTAGACAGCTCTGTAGTAGCTGCATTGCTACTCAAGGCCATCGGCAACAACCTCGTATGCGTGCATGTCAACCACGGCCTCATGCGTAAGGGCGAGTCAGAAGCCGTTGTCGAGATGTTCAAGAACCAGCTCAACGCCAACCTCATCTATATCGACGCTACCGAGCGCTTCCTCACCAAGCTTGAGAATGTAGCTGACCCCGAAGAGAAGCGTAAGATCATCGGTGGTGAGTTTATCCGCGTATTCGAAGAAGAGGCCCGCAAGCTCGAAGGCATCAGCTACCTCGGTCAGGGTACCATCTACCCCGATATCGTAGAGAGCGGCACCAAGACAGCCAAGTGCGTGAAGAGCCACCACAATGTAGGTGGTCTGCCCGAAGACCTCCAGTTCGAACTCGTAGAGCCCCTAAAGCAGCTCTTCAAGGACGAGGTTCGTGCATGTGGTCTCGAGCTCGGCTTGCCCTATGAGATGGTATACCGCCAGCCGTTCCCCGGCCCCGGCCTCGGTGTACGCTGCCTCGGCGCTATCACCCGCGACCGCCTCGAAGCAGTGCGTGAGTCAGACGCCATCCTCCGCGAAGAGTTCGCAAAGGCAGGCCTCGACAAGACCGTATGGCAGTACTTCACCGTAGTGCCCGACTTCAAGTCAGTAGGTGTACGCGACAACGCCCGCTCATACGACTGGCCCGTCATCATCCGCGCCGTCAACACCATCGACGCCATGACCGCCACCATCGAGCAGGTAGATTGGGCTATCCTCATGAAGATTACAGACCGTATCCTCGCCGAGGTGAAGACCGTCAACCGCGTGTGCTACGACATGTCGCCGAAGCCCAACGCAACCATCGAGTGGGAGTAATCAGATAAGATAAGTCAACGGTCGACAACAAGCAGTCTACCGGGAACTAATCCCCCAAAACAGGCTGCCGGTTGCCGACCGTTGATGTTTTTATTAATTTATAATCCCCTAGAAATCTAGAGAATCTAGAAAGTCTAGAAAGTCTAGAGAGTCTACCCCCCCCAAAAAAAAAATACCGCACCCCATGACCATCGCCATAGACTTTGACGGTACCATCGTAGAACACCGTTACCCCGAGATAGGACGCGAGATACCCTTCGCCATCGACACACTCAAGATGCTCGCCCGAGACGGACATCGCCTCATACTCTGGAGCGTACGAGAGGGAGCATTGCTCGAAGAGGCCATCGCCTGGTGCCGCGCGCGTGGCGTCGAATTCTATGCCGCCAACAAGGACTTCCCCGAGGAGACCACCAAGCACGACAACTTCTCGCGCAAGCTCAAGGTCGACCTCTTCATCGACGACCGCAATGTGGGCGGGCTCCCCGACTGGGGACTCATCTACCGCATGGTGACAGAGGGCAAGAGCTATCGCGAAGTATTGATGGACGATATCAAAGAAAATTCCACCACACAAAAAACAAAAAAATGGTGGCAATTCGGATAAAAAATCGTATCTTTGTATACTAAGATATCTACACAAGAATGGCAATACAGAAAAACTCGAAGAAAGTACAAGAGAAGAGACAGATCAAGTGGATTGAGAACATCCGCGCTGTCATAAAGAACGAGACGGTACAGTTTGTCACCGGCTTGCTCTGCGTTATGGTGGCCGTATACATGGCATTGGCATTCACATCCTTCATACTCAATGGTGGCGCCGACCAAAGTGCCATAGAGCAACAAACCATCACTGAGCAGATAGCCAACCCCATCAAACAGGAGACACAAAACTCTACCGGCGAGCGCGGCGCACACATCGCCGACTCGCTCATCAACAGCAGCTTCGGAGTATCATCATATAGCATAGCCCTCTTCTTGGCCTTGCTGGGGCTTACCCTCATGCGCATACGCAAGTTTGACCTCAAATACTGGTTTATCTGCTGCGCCACCATTCTTATATGGGGATCGCTATTCCTGAGCGTCACCGTTGACCGCTGGCTCGACGCATCAGCCACCTACTGGGGCGGATACCATGGCTACAATGCTGCCGCATGGCTCGATAGCCAGTTTGGCATGCCGGGCATCATCATCATCCTGATCGTTACGGCCATCTTCTTCTGCATCTACCTCAGTCCCAACACCATAGAGATTATCCGCAATCTCTGCCACATCAAGCTACCAGGCAAGGATGAGGCCGAATCGCCCATAGCTCCCGCCCCCGAGGAGACAAGCACCGCAGATATCACATTCACCATAGAGGAGGCCCCCTCTCCCGAGATTGAGTGGAACGACGACGACATCGCCGAGACGACAACACCCACAACTAACGACGAGATGGAGATGGAGATTGTCGAAGCTATCGAAGACGACGAAGTTGCCGACACGGCCGTCATCACCGAGCCCAAAGAAGAAGAGACCGAGGAGACCGAGTTCACCATCGAAATAAACGAGGAAGAAAAGGCCGATAAGATTATCGAGCCCTACAATCCCCGCCTCGACCTCTCGCGCTACAAGTTCCCCACCCTTGACCTGCTCAACAAGAAAAACGACGAGTCACTCACCGTAGACCGCGACGAGCAAAATGCCAACAAGGAGAACATCATACAGGCATTGCGCAACTTTGGCATCGAGATATCCTCCATCAAGGCTACCGTAGGCCCCACCATCACCCTCTACGAGATTACCCCCGCACCTGGTGTGCGCATCTCGAAGATCAAGAATCTCGAGGACGATATCGCCATGACCCTCTCGGCATTGAGCACCCGTATCATTGCCCCCATACCGGGTAAGGGTACCATCGGTATAGAGATACCTAACGCCAACCCACAAATCGTGTCGATGCACTCGGTCATCAGCAGCCGCAAGTTCCAGGAGTGCACCTACGACCTCCCCGTAGCCCTCGGCAAGACCATCACGAACGAGATCTTCATGTTCGACCTCTGCAAGATGCCCCACCTCCTCGTAGCAGGTGCCACAGGTCAGGGTAAGTCGGTCGGCCTGAATGCCATCGTGACCTCCTTATTGTACAAGAAACACCCTGCCGAGCTGAAGTTCGTCATCATCGACCCCAAAAAGGTAGAGTTCTCGGTATACACCCCCATCGAGAGACACTTCCTTGCCAAGCTCCCCGACGGCGAAGATGCCATCATCACCGATGTCACCAAGGTGGTACAGACCCTCAAGTCTATCTGCGTAGAGATGGACACCCGCTACGACCTGCTCAAAATGGCAGGCGTACGCACCGTGAAAGAGTACAACGACAAGTTCATCAAGCGCCAGCTCAACCCCGAGAAGGGCCACAAATACATGCCCTACATCGTAGTCATCATCGACGAGTTTGGCGACCTCATCATGACCGCCGGCAAGGAGGTCGAGATGCCCATCGCCCGTATCGCTCAATTGGCTCGTGCCGTGGGTATCCACGCCATCATTGCCACACAGCGTCCTACGACCAATATCATCACGGGTAATATCAAGAACAACTTCCCTGCCCGTATCGCCTTCCGCGTAACGGCAATGATCGACTCACGCACCATCCTCGACCGCCCTGGAGCCAACCAGCTCATTGGCCGTGGAGACCTCCTGTTCCTGCAAGGCCTCGACCCCGTACGCGTACAGTGCGCCTTCGTTGACACACCTGAAGTAGATAGCATCTGCCGCTACATCAGCGAGCAGCAGGGCTACCCCACCGCCTTCTATCTGCCCGAGTATGTAGATGAGAATGCAGGCGAGGGCAGCAACCTTGAAGATGTAGACCTCAAGCGCCTCGACCCCATGTTTGAAGATGCGGCACGCCTCGTAGTCATTCATCAGTCGGGCTCCACCTCGCTCATTCAGCGCAAGTTCTCTATCGGATACAACCGTGCCGGGCGCATCATGGATCAGCTCGAGAAGGCAGGCATCGTAGGCCCCGTCGATGGCAGCAAGCCCCGCCAGGTACTATGCTCCGATGAGATGGACCTCGAGATGCGCCTCAACAACCTCAACGCGATGTAACCCCCTCACACATCGATACACATCATAACGAACAAACAGATATATGGATATAGTAAATAGATTCTTGCGCTATGTGCGCATCGATACCGAATCGGCCGAAGATGCAGGCGTGACACCCAGCACACCGGGACAGATGGAATTCGTGAAGATGCTCCGCACCGAACTCGAAGAGTTGGGCCTCGAGGAGATCACCCTCGACGAGCGTGGCTACCTCTTTGCCACTCTGCCTGCCAACACATCACGCACCGTGCCCACCATAGGATTCATCGCCCATGTCGACACCAGCCCCGATGTGACAGGCAAGGATGTAAATCCCCGCATCGTAGAGAAGTACAATGGTACCAACATCGTACTCTCGCCCGAAGACCACACCATACTCTCTACCGATGAGTTTCCCGAGCTATTGAGCTACATCGGCGACGACCTCATCGTGACCGACGGACACACCCTCCTCGGAGCCGACGACAAGGCCGGCGTAGCCGAAATCATGTCGGCCATAGCTTACCTGAAAGCTCACCCCGAGATTGAGCACGGAAAGATACGCGTCGGCTTCAACCCCGACGAAGAGATTGGCCTCGGCGCACACAAGTTTGATGTCAACCTCTTCGGCTGCGACTGGGCATACACCATGGATGGTGGTGAGGTAGGCGAATTGGAGTACGAAAACTTCAATGCCTCATCGGCACGCGTCACCATCAATGGCCGCAATGTACACCCCGGCTATGCCAAGGACAAAATGCTCAACTCTATGCGCGTAGCTACCGAATTTATCGGCATGCTCCCCAAGAACGAAGTACCCGAGTGCACCACCGGCTACGAAGGTTTCTTCCACCTCGTAGGCATGAAGGGCGGTGTAGAGCAAACCACACTCAACTACATCATCCGCGACCATAGTGCCGAGATCATGAGCAAGCGCAAGGAGCTCCTCCAACGCTGCGCGAAGACATTGAACGAGAAGTACGGCAACGACACCGTCACACTCGAACTTGCCGACCAGTACAAGAACATGCGCGAGGTGATAGAGCCCATGATGTATGTCATCGACATTGCTTGTCAAGCCATGCGCGAGGTGGGTGTAGAGCCCAAGATCAAGCCCATACGCGGCGGCACCGATGGCGCACAGCTCTCCTTCAAGGGACTCCCCTGCCCCAACATCTTTGCCGGTGGCGTCAACTTCCATAGCCGCTACGAGTTCGTACCCGTAGGCTCTATGAAGAAGGCCATGATGACCATCGTCAAAATCGCCGAAATCGTAGCCAAGCGCTGAGGAATAGGAGTTATTGACTTTGAGGAGATAGAGAGTCTAGAGAGTCTAGAATATCTAGAGCATCTAGAATATCTAGAATATCTAGAAAGTCTAGTAAATCTAGAAAGTCTAGTAAATAAAACAATAGAGCGAGAGCCGCGGCTCTCACTCTATTATTATATCCTCTATTGCTATATTCCTCTTGGGTCATTTCACGCGATAGCTCTCGTCGATGCGCGAGCCGCGGAGGAAGTCGCCTACCCCCATACGCTTCTTTCCTGCCAGTTGCAAGGTGCGTATGCTGAGCGCTCCATCGGCAGTATATATATATAGGTATGACTTGCCATCAGTCTCTATAGCGCCACAGGGACAATCCTTCGCTTCCTTCTCAAGCATCGTAGCCTCATACACCTTCAGCACCGTCTCCGTGCCATCGGGAGCCACAAGCGTCGTCCATGCCGCAGGATAGGGCGAGAGTCCACGGACAAAGTCGTACACCTGCTTGACCGACTTGCTCCAGTCAATCATGCAAGTCTCCTTGAAAATCTTCGGTGCAGGGCGCAGCTCCTCGGTAATCATCTCCTCTTGGGGGACAGCCTCGGCACTGCCATCGATGATAGCATCTACCGTTTCGCACACCACCCCACCACCGAGGAGCATGAGTCGGTCGTGCACATCGCCCACACAATCCGTATCGCTGATAGGCACACGCACTTGGCGTATCACCGCACCAGTATCAATCTCGTGCTTGAGGAAGAAGGTGGTCACACCCGTCTCCTTATCCCCATTGATGACCGCCCAGTTGATGGGTGCAGCACCACGATACTGGGGCAAGAGCGAAGCATGCAGGTTGAAGGTACCGAGTGGCGGCATGCTCCATACCACCTCGGGCAACATACGGAACGCCACTACGATCTGTAGATCAGCCTTTAACGAGCGCAGTTCCTCGATAAACGCCTCATCCTTAAGCCTCTCGGGCTGCAACACGCGCAATCCATGCTCTACGGCATACTGCTTCACTGGCGTGGGCTGTAATACACTGCCATGGCGTCCTACAGGTTTGTCAGGTCCCGTCACTACACCTACCACATTGTACCCCCCTTCGACAAGGCAACGCAAGCTCTCAACGGCAAAGTCAGGAGTACCCATATATACGATTCTCAAACTCTCTTTGGTCATAATCTTCGCTTTATCTTTCATTACGGAGCACAAAAGTAGACATTATCCATGTGATTGCCAAGAAAACATCTAAAAAGCCCCATTTCAGCAAATAAAAAAGCGCAAAACACTTTGCAGATAAATAAAAAAGCAGTACCTTTGCCGTCCGAAAACCATTACACCTTATTGTTACCAGCAATAAACCGAGTAAAAAGAGTAATAACTATTAAAACGAAATAAAACAATGAAAAAAGGTATTCATCCTGAGAACTATCGTCCCGTAGTATTCAAAGACATGTCAAACGGCGACTGCTTCCTTTCACGCTCAACTTGCGCAACAAAGGAGACTATCGAATTTGAGGGCGAGACTTACCCCGTAGTAAAGCTCGAAATCTCTAACACTTCTCACCCCTTCTACACCGGTAAGTCTAAGCTCGTTGACACCGCTGGTCGCGTAGACAAGTTCATGAGCCGCTACGCTCGCGCACAGAAGAAGTAAGGATAACACCTATCCAGCATAAAAGGAGTACCGAAAGCATTCGGTACTCTTTTTTTGTACCCTCTCGCCCCACGGTACCTTATCCCTTGCATTAATGCAGATACACGGCTCCTTGGGATAAAAAATAAATAAATTTATTTTGTTCTCCTCTCGGCTTGTTGTATCTTTGCAGTTATTATTGAAAAATCATAATACATAAATCAACAATATGAGCAACCAACGCTACATGATGCGCGGAGTATCGGCCTCCAAGGAGGATGTGCACAACGCCATCAAGAACATCGACAAGGGAATCTTCCCCAAAGCATTCTGCAAGATTATCCCCGACCTCTTGGGCGGCGATGAGGAGTACTGCAACATTATGCATGCCGACGGCGCAGGCACCAAGTCATCACTCGCCTACCTCTACTGGAAGGAGACAGGTGACCTCGGCGTATGGAAGGGCATCGCACAGGATGCACTCATCATGAACATCGACGACCTGCTCTGCGTAGGTGCTACCGACAATATCCTCGTATCATCTACCATTGGCCGCAACAAGCTTTTGATTCCCGGCGAAGTCATCTCTGCCATCATCAACGGCACCGACGAGCTGCTTGCCGAGCTCCGCGAGATGGGCGTAGGCGTATATGCCACAGGTGGCGAGACTGCTGATGTGGGCGACCTCGTGCGCACCATCATCGTAGACAGCACCGTGACCTGCCGCATGAAGCGTAGCGATGTCATCGACAATGGCAACATCCAGGCTGGCGATGTTATCGTAGGTCTTGCCTCATACGGCCAGGCTACCTACGAGAAGGAGTACAATGGCGGTATGGGCAGCAACGGACTCACCAGTGCCCGCCACGATGTATTTGCCAAGTACCTTGCCGAGAAGTACCCCGAGAGCTACGACCAAGCCGTACCCAGCGAGCTCGTATACTCGGGCACCAAGCACCTCACCGACGCCATCGAGGGCAGCCCCATCGATGCCGGTAAGCTCGTGCTCTCACCCACCCGTACCTATGCTCCTGTCATCAAGCAGATCTTGAGTGAGATGCGTAGCGATATCCATGGTATGGTACACTGCTCGGGCGGTGCGCAGACCAAGATTCTGCACTTCATCGACAAGCTTCATATCATCAAGGACAACATGTTCCCCGTGCCTCCTCTGTTCAAGACCATCCACGAGGAGAGCCACACCGACTGGGCCGAGATGTACAAGGTATTCAACATGGGTCACCGCATGGAGATCTACCTCCCTGCCGACAAGGCCCAGCGCATCATCGAGATCAGCCAGAGCTTCGGCATCGACGCACAAATCGTGGGCCGCGTAGAAGCCAGCGACAAGAAGCAGCTCGACATCCATAGCGAGTTCGGTGACTTCCACTACGAGTAAGCCAATAACAAAAAAAGACATATCATCACAATGGAAAAGACCAAATGCCTTATCATCGGTTCGGGCCCTGCTGGATACACAGCAGCCATCTATACCGGTAGAGCCAATATCCCCACCATTCTGTACGAAGGCCTTCAGCCTGGCGGACAGCTCACCATCACCACCGACATCGAGAACTTCCCTGGCTACCCTAACGGTATCAGCGGTTCAGAGATGATGGACGACCTTCGCCTGCAGGCCGAGCGCTTCGGTGCCAGCCTCCGCAGCGGTATCATCACCAAGGCCGACCTCTCACAGCGTCCCTTCAAGGTGACCGTAGACGACGGCACCGAGATTGAGGCCGAGACCGTCATCATCGCTACAGGAGCATCTGCCAAGTACCTCGGCCTTGACGACGAGAAGAAATATGCCGGTATGGGTGTGAGCGCTTGCGCTACATGCGACGGCTTCTTCTACCGCAAGAAGGTGGTAGCCGTAGTAGGTGGTGGCGACACCGCTTGTGAGGAGGCCAACTACCTCGCAGGTCTCGCCAGCAAGGTATACCTCATCGTGCGTAAGGACTACCTCCGCGCCAGCCAGATCATGCAAGACCGCGTGATGCAGAATCCCAAGATCGAAGTCCTCTTCGAGCACAATGTCACTGGCCTCTTCGGCGATGGTGGCGTTGAGGGTGCCCATGTGGTAAAGCGCAAGGGCGAAGCCGATGAGCAGCACTACGACATTGCCATCGACGGCCTCTTCCTTGCCATCGGTCACAACCCCAACTCCGAGATCTTCCGCGAGTATCTCACCACCGACGAGACAGGCTATATCATGACCCAGGGCGCTTCACCCGCCACCAATGTACCCGGTGTGTTTGCCGCCGGTGATGTGGCCGACCCCCGCTACCGCCAAGCTATCGTAGCCGCAGGCAGTGGTTGTAAGGCCGCCCTCGAGGTAGAGAAGTTCCTTGCCGAAAACGAGTAACACGACATATCCCGTGCTATGGCAGCAGCCATAGGAAAGAACAAGCCCGAGCATTCAGCCCGGGCTTGTTTGTTATCCTATGTGTCCATTACTTACTGCTCCATCAGATAAGCCTTGAAGTCGGCAAACTCTGCCGTCATGGGCACGCTCTGCTTGGTGCCACGCATGAAAGCCTGCAGCTTCTCGGGGATAGCCACCTCGGCCTTGATGATCTCCTCCACCGTGTCGCGGAACTTGGCAGGGTGAGCCGTCTCGAGGAACACGCCCTGCTCGCCAGGCAGCAACATCTCCGCCAGGGCACGATATCCGCAAGCCCCATGCGGGTCGAGCAGGTATCCCGTGCGCTGATAGGTGTCGGCCACCGTCTCGGCAATCTGCCCATCCGTATAGGTAGCGCCACTGATGAGGGTACATATATCGGCATGCGAATGTCCATAGAGGTCGAGGATACGGGCAAAGTTACTGGGGTCGCCCACATCCATTGCATTGGCGATAGTCTGCACCGAGGGACGAGGGTTATACTCACCCGTCTGCAGGTATTGATAGAAGATGTCGTTGCGGTTGTTGGCAGCGATGAATCGCTTGATGGGGAGTCCCATGCGGTGTGCAAAGAGTCCGGCACAGAGGTTACCGAAGTTACCGCTGGGCACGCAGATGACCAGTTCGTCCGCCTTGCCCTGACGCTTCATCTGCGCATAGGCATAGAAGTAGTAGAACGCCTGCGGGAGGAATCGCGCCACATTGATCGAGTTGGCCGAGGTAAGACGCATGTGAGCGTTGAGGTCGGCATCCATGAAGGCACTCTTCACCAGTCGCTGGCAGTCGTCAAACACGCCATCCACCTCGAGCGCGGTGATATTCTGCCCCAGCGTCGTAAACTGACACTCCTGTATAGCGCTCACCTTCCCCTTCGGGTAGAGCACATACACATGTATCCCCTCCACGCCGAGGAATCCGTTGGCCACTGCCGAGCCCGTATCGCCCGATGTAGCCACCAACACATTGACGGTCGACTCTTGACTATTGGCAACTGCCTGTTGGCCATTGAAGTATCCCAGCAGGCGAGCCATGAAGCGTGCACCCACATCCTTGAAGGCCAGCGTAGGGCCATGATAGAGTTCGAGCGAGTGTATGTTGCCATCCACGGGCACCACTGGCGCGTCAAATGCCAGCGTGTCATACACGATATGCTTCAGGTCATCGGCAGGTATATCCTCGCCGAAGAAGGCCTCAGCCACACGGAAAGCGATCTCTTGGAAGCTCATCTCCTCGATGCCATCAAAGAACTCCTGTGGCAGCGGTTTGATGCGTTCGGGCATGTAGAGCCCGCGGTCGGTAGCAAGTCCGCGCACTACAGCTTCGCTGAGCGAGGCCAGCGGCGCTTGCTTATTGGTGCTATAATATTTCATATCCTAATACCTTTGAATTGTTAATGAAGTCGCAAATGTACAAAAATAAATTTATAATAACCAAAAGAATACATCATTGAATTCAAAAAACTGTTAACAAGCCATCGGCAGTGTTAATTAGTCGTAAATGTTACCCACAGATAGATATAACGAATATAGAAAAGCATTATCTTCGCAGTTGTAAAACCAAAGAACAAGCATAATTAACTAAAAACAACCGTATACTTATGAATTCGACCATCAAGAGACTCTTCGGCTATTCAGCCCTTATGATAGGCAGTGCCCTTGTAGCAGGCCTCACCACCTATACCCTGATGCAGCGCCATGCCATGTCAGAGCCCGTCGTAGCTGCCGAGCAGCCCGAGCGCACCTTTGCCATGCCCACGGCCCTGTTTGACGCCAAGCCCACACAGCCCGTCGACCTCACCGATGCTGCCGAGGCCTCGCTGCATGCCGTGGTACACATCAAGTCCACCAAGCAGGGGCGCACGCAGACCATCACCCAGATGCCCGACATCTTCGACTTCTTCTTCGGCGACGGCAGTCCGCGCCAGCAGCAGATACAGACCCAGCCCCGCGTGGGCTTCGGCTCGGGAGTCATCATCTCCGAGGATGGCTATATCGTGACGAACAACCATGTCATCGACGGAGCCGACGAGATCGATGTGAAGCTCAACGACAACCGTGAGTTCAAGGGCCGTCTCATCGGCACCGACCCCGGCACCGACCTTGCGCTGGTCAAGATCGAGGGCGAAGGCTTCCCCACCCTACCTATCGGCAACTCCGATGCCCTCAAGGTCGGCGAGTGGGTGCTTGCCGTGGGCAACCCCTTCAACCTCACCTCCACCGTCACCGCAGGCATCGTCAGTGCCAAGGCCCGCTCACTGGGCGTATATAATGGAGGTATCGAGTCGTTCATACAGACCGATGCCGCCATCAACCAAGGCAATAGCGGCGGCGCGTTGGTCAATGCCCGTGGCGAGCTCGTAGGCATCAATGCCGTGCTCTCCTCGCCCACCGGTGCCTATGCCGGCTACGGCTTTGCCATCCCCACCAGCATCATGACCAAGGTCGTTAGCGACCTCAAGGAGTACGGCACTGTGCAGCGCGCCATCCTCGGCATCAGCGGCCACGACCTGGGCGATGAGCGCACCAAGGACAAAGACCTGGGCACCGTCGACGGCGTCTATGTAGCCGAGGTCACCGAGGGCAGTGGTGCCATGGCAGCCGGCATCGAGGCAGGCGATGTCATCACCCATGTAGCAGGCAAGAAGGTACACAATATGGCCGAGCTGCAAGAGAGCCTCACCCAGTACCGCCCCGGCGACAAGGTAGAGATCACCCTCCTGCGTGGCAAGAAAGCGAAGACCCTCACCGTCACCCTACGCAACATGCAAGGCAATACCGAGGTAGTCAAGAAGTTCGACCTCACCATGCTCGGTGCCGCCTTCAAGCCCATCAGCGACGATGTGAAGCGTCACCTCGGCGTCAGCTACGGCCTACAGGTGACCGGTGTCGACAAGGGCAAATTTGCCGATGCAGGCATCAAGAAAGACTTTGTCATCCTCAAGGTCAACGGCACCAAGGTGAGCAGCGAGGAAGACCTTGCCGAGGTGCTCAAGGAGGCCCAGCAATCGCCCGAGCGCGTGCTCTTCATCTCCGGTCAATACATGTCGGGCCGTCGTGCCAACTACGCCGTAGAGCTTTGATGCCCCACAAGGACAACCGAAATAGCGAAGAGGTCGGCACTGCCGGCCTCTTTGTCATTCATCGCCCAAAAGCTGCCGCCCAGTGCTCGGAAAATTAAAAAATAATCCGTAGCTTTGCAACGGAAGGTACGTGAGGTATCTTCCCTATGCGATACACATAACCATTTTAATCATACCGTACCATGTCACTACTGAACAATCTTTTCGGCAATGCCTCTGAGGTCAATGTCGACGAACTGAAGGGCGAGTTTGGCTCCATCCTCATCCCCGACGAAGACATCGTCGCTGCCTTCCGCATCTTCCGCGACAAGTGGGTGTTCACCACCAAGCGCCTCATCATGCTCAATGTGCAGGGCGTCACCGGCAGCAAGCGCGACTACCACTCCATCCCCTACCGCTCCATCGACCAGTTCAGTGTCGAGACCTCCGGC